>DAOUKA010000124.1:0-3506 GCA_034421915.1 Anaerolineae bacterium | reverse complement strand
ATCAAGGTGATGTGCGGCTGATACGGCCGTTTCTCGCGCTTGAAACCCTCCGCCGCCAAAGCCCGGCCCACCGCTTCGTGCAGGGCGCGCAAGGCCGCTGTATTTTCTACCCCCGCCCAGATGATTTTCGGACGGGCTTCTATCGGGAATTGGCCCACCCCCGCAATTCTTAAGGCAAAGGCGGGGACATCAACCTGGCGCAGCGCATTCTGATAGGCTTTTGCCACGTCTTCGGGGACGTGTCCAATGAAGTGCAGCGTCAGATGCAGCGCCTCGCGCCGCGACCAGCGCCCAGGCGGCAAATCGTCCTGTCGCAGGCGGAGAAGCTGGTCTTTGGCGCTGGCGGGCAAATCTATGGCGACGAATAAGCGCGGCATCATCCATCCTCTGTCTTGGGAGACAGTATAGCGCAAATCGCATCAAAAGACCTGAGCAGCCCGATTTTGACGCTGCTTTCCGATAAGAACTGTTTGTATGCTGGGTTGATTTGATATAAACTTGTGATCATCGCATATATTCCGGAGGCGGCGACACCATGAGGATATGACTGATTGTCATGGCTATCATATTGCTGGCGCCGCCGGGCGCAGCCTATGCCGATGGTCACTGTGAGTTCGCTAAAGAGACCATCCTCTTGGGCGGCATCGCGCCCCTGTCGGCGCCGGGCGCGGTTGCCGGCGGCATCGTGATGGATTGGGCATTCGATCAGGCGGCGGCGGACATCAATGCCGAATGCGGCATCCAAATCGACGGCGTGAATCATCGGCTGGAGGTCATCACCGGCGATTCCGAAGGCATTTCGGAGCGGGCGCAGGCGGCGGCCGAACGTTTGATTTTGGAGGATGGCGTGCATGGCATGGTGGGCATGTATCACAGCGCGGTGAGTCTGGCGACTGTGAGAATCACGCAGGAGAACCAAATCCCAACCATCGTCTCGACAGCCTGGAACGATAATATCAGCGCGGCTGGCATTATCGAATACGAGGGCAACCCGCCGCGCATCAAGGACGGCATCGATTATATCTTCCGCATCGCCCCCTCCAGCACCATAGTAGGCGCCGTGGTTGTCGACTGGCTGATCGCTCTCGGCGTCGAAGATGTTGTCCTGCTGGTGGAAAATACCGATTACGGTCAGCCGGCGGCGACTGACGAGACGCGGCGCCTGCAAGCGGCCGGCATACAGGTCGAACAATTTGATGTCGAACTGGGTACGGAAGATTTTGTCCCTATCCTGGGCCGCATTCTGGCGCGGCCGCAGCCACCGAGCGTCGTTCGGGTTTTGGTCACTGGCGAAACATCCTTCAATCTCAACCAGCAAATGGCTGAACTCGGCATTGCGCCGACCCAAGATACCATTTGCTTCGCCGGCTATATTGCCGGGCAATCCGATCAATACTGGGCAACCGTTCCCGATGGCAATTATTGCGCCTTTAACCGCACGGGTGTTATCCCGCCGCTCTTCAATGACATGGCGGTTGAGTTGAACGCCAAGTATGAAGCGGCATTTAATGATGTCGCGCCCAGCTTTGTCATGGAGCCTTATGATGCGGTGTTCTTGATGGCGGATGCGATGGAACGCGCCGACAGCTATACCGATGCGGCTGCGATTGTCGCCGCGCTGGAAACTGCCGATATCGAATTGTCACAGGGGCGCTACTACTTCACCTATGGCAGCCACAATCCGCAGCTTCCCGCAGGGACACCCGCTTTTATGTGGCATCAGTGGCCCGACCCGATTGTGACGATTATGCAATACTTCGAGCAGGGTCAAAGCTCATTGAACGCCGCCGTCATCTATCCCGAACGCTATCAAACACATCATACAGCCTACATCCGGCCGGGGACATCACCCTGATTGAGCCTTCAGGAAAGGACAAAATGACAGCAGCATTCCCCAACTTAAGCGAACAGCGGCGCATCAGCCGCCTCCAGCATCCCGGCCGCCGGCTGCGGCTGGTATTGGATACGGATGCCTATAACGAAATCGACGACCAGTTCGCCGTGACTTACGCCCTGCTTTCGCCGGAACAATTGTCGGTCGAGGCGATTTATGCCGCGCCCTTCCACAACAGCCGCTCCGCGGGCCCGGGCGATGGCATGGAAAAGAGCTATCAGGAGATTCTGCGGCTGCTGGCATTTCTGGGTCTGTCGGCGGCTGGCTTGGCTTATCGCGGTTCAAGCGCCTATCTTTCGCGCCAGCGTCAGCCGCAGGACAACGAAGCCGTCCGCGATTTGATTGACAAAGCAGCCGCAAGCCCCGATGATGACCCCCTGTATGTGGCTGCGATTGGCGCGCTGACCAACGTGGCTTCAGCCCTGCTGCTGGCGCCGCAGATTATCGAAAAAATCGTGGTCGTCTGGCTGGGCGGGCATCACCTGAACTGGCGTCATACCCGCGAGTTTAATTTGCAGCAGGATGTCGCGGCGGCGCAGGTCGTGCTGGACAGCGGCGTGCCTTTTGTCATTATCCCCTGCCTGGGCGTCACATCGCACCTGCTGACGACCCTGGCGGAACTCCAGACCCATATCGGCGGCGTCAACCCGATTGGCGATTATCTCTGTCAGATATTCAAGGATTATCGCCCCGATTCATTCGCCGCCTCCAGCGTCATCTGGGATATTTCGACCATCGCTTGGCTGATTAACCCGGCTTGGGTGCCCAGCGATTTGATGCACAGCCCGCTGCTGACCGACCAGATGACCTGGAGCGTTGACCCATCGCGCCATCTGGCGCGGGTGGCGAACTATGTCCATCGCGATCCGATTTTCCGCGATTTATTTACCAAAATCAGACGTGCTGGCGGAGGTTAAATGACCGAGTCTTCCCTTGACAAATTATTGCAATGGCGCGCCGAGTTCCCGATTTTGCAGCGCTGCAATTATCTGATTAGCAACTCCCTCGGCGCCATGCCGCGCCGGGTTTATGACAGCCTCAAGCTGTATGCCGACAGCTGGGCGGAGCATGGGGTATCGGCCTGGGGGATGGGCTGGTTTGAACTGCCGCAGACGGTCGGCAACAAAATCGCCCCCTTGATGGGCGCCGCCCGCGATACCGTGCTGGTGCATCAAAACGCCAGCATCGCCAACAGCATCCTCTTTGGCAGCCTGGACTTCAGCGAGGGCAAGCGGGACAAGGTGGTCATCACCGATATGGATTTCCCCAGCGACATCTATGTCCTGCGGCGCTGGCTGCCGGATAATATGCGGGTTCACTGCGTCAAATCGCCCGATGGCATCACCATAGATGCCGATGAACTGCTGGATGCCATCGACGAACGGACGCGCCTGGTGAGCGTATCGCATGTCCTGTTCCGCAGCGCCTATATTATGCCGACAAAAGCCATCGTCGACAAGGCGCATCATGTCGGCGCGGAAGTGGTCTTCAATGGCTATCACAGCGTCGGCGCGGTTCCGGTGGATGTCGGCGCGATGAATGTCGATTATTATATCGGCGGCGTGCTCAAGTGGCTCTGTGGCGGGCCGGGCGGCGTGTTTATGTATGTGCG
>DAOUKA010000123.1:0-15573 GCA_034421915.1 Anaerolineae bacterium | reverse complement strand
AAAGTGTTTGACGACAGTTTTTCACTTGTGCGTCTATTTACTGACTTTGTTATGCTTGGTTAGGTATGTTTAGGAGATGATTGTCATGACAAAAAAACTTTCGAGACGTGATTTTCTGCGGATTGCGGCGGCATCAGGCACGGCGACTGGTTTCGCTTTGATGGGTTTTCGCCCGATTGCGGCACAAGAAGCCGCAGCCACCGATTTCGCTCTGGCGATGGTGGACTGGAGTGATCCCGTGCAAGAAGCCTTTGAAGAAGTGATTATCCCGCGTTTTATCGAGGAAAATCCAGGCTCAACAGTGTCAATCAACTGGACGAACTGGGGACGTTATAACGAAGAAATGACGACTGCCTTTGCATCGGGCGTGACACCGGATGTTTTCCAGGGCGGCGCGGTTTGGGCGCCACAGATGGCACGGCGCAACTGGGCGGTGCCGCTGAACGATTTCATCAACGCCGACGAAGAATGGGATTGGGCAGACTTCCCCGAAGGGCTTCAGGCGGACGTAACTATCCGCGGCAATATCGTGGCGGTGCCTTATCGTCAGGATTTGCGCACCCTCTGGTACAATCGTGAAATGCTGGCGGAAGCTGGCTTTGATGCACCACCTGCCACCTGGGATGAATTCCTCGAAGTTGCCTTGGCAGCGACCATCCGCGAGGGAAATGTCTTCAGTGTCGAAGGCTATCACTTCTCCGATGGCAGCGGCAACTGGCAGCGTGATTGGCAGCCCTTCCTCATGTGGCTGCACATGGCCGACGGCGCCTTCCTGAGCGAGGATTTGACAAGCTGTGCGCTTGACCAGGAACCGGCGTTGGAAGCACTTGAATTTTTGGTGTCACTGGTTCGCGAACATCAAGTAACCTCATATCCAGGCTTGGAGCCACAAGGCGATTTGAATGTCTTAGCGGGGCGCGACGCTGCCATGCAATTATCCAGTGCCGATATGGAACGGGTGGTCAACCTCTATGCACCGGACGAAGCCGAAACGATTTTCCCGACGCTTCCCCTGACTGGCAAGGTACAGGCAACGCATTCCTGGGTCAACAAATTCTTCATCTCGTCACAAACCCCCGACCCAGCGCGGTCATGGGATTTGCTGCGTTTCCTGACCCGTCAGGATATACTCGAAATCTATTCGGCATCCAACAATAATACACCGCCGCGGCTGTCTCTGCTTGAGGCGGACTATATGTCGGACAAACACAAGATCGTGCTGCAATCGGCTGTGTATGCACGCACCTTCCCGCAGCATCACAACCTCATCGCGCTGTTCCGCCCGATTGCGGCTGAACTCGAACAGGCTTTGAGTGGCAACAAGGCGCCTGCGGATGCCCTGGTGGATGCAACAAATGCTATCAACGAGATTCTCGCTGACGATTAGGGGCTTGGCAGCAGGGGTGTCAAAGTTCTTGCTCTGATACGACAAAGCAAGTCAGGAAGCGAGGTCATTATTGCCTCGCTTCTTTGGTTGCAGGATTCGTTTTCGGCGCTTGACACAGACCTTGCATCAAAGATTCGAAGGAGATTCTTTATGAACATGGCAGCCCAGAAATCAGCGGCCCTCCGTCCGCAGGAGACCGACTGGCGACAGCGCATCTATCGACTGTTCAACAGCCAGGCGTTTGTCGCTTTCCTGTTTTTGCTGGTGCCAGTGCTGCTGTTGGCGGCGCTCAAAATCTACCCGGTTTTTTATAATCTGTACCTGAGTTTCACCCGCTACGAGTTGTTTGAAGCGCCCAGATTCGTCGGACTGAAAAATTACAACTATGTCTTCACCAATACGGTCACCCGCCAGTCCATTATCAACACACTCTTATTTACCATTGAAGCCGTGCCGATTGGTACGGCTCTGGCGCTGACCATCGCCAAACTGCTGGATCAATCGATTCGCGGGCGTGTGTTCCTGCGCACCTTGTATTATCTGCCAGTCGTCAGTTCGGTGGTTGTCTCGGCGATGATTTGGCGCTGGATATACAGTCCGCAGCACGGTCTGCTCAACCATCTCCTGGGGGAAGTTGGCATTCCGCCGCAGAATTGGCTGAACGACCCCAATCTCGCGCTCATCAGTCTGGTCATCGTCACAATCTGGGGGAGCATCGGCAGCAATATGGTGATTTTTCTGGCGGGCTTGCAAGACATACCGCGCGATGTCATTGAAGCTGCCAAAGTCGATGGCGCCAACCCCTTGCAGAGTTTTCTGTTCATCACAGTGCCGCTGATGCGCCCAGTGATTTTGTTTGTGGTTGTCACCTTCACTATTGGCATCTTCCGCAACTTCGGTCTGATTTTCATGCTGACGCAAGGGGGACCCTTCAACCGAACGAATACGATGGTCTGGGAAGTTTATCAAAACGTCTTCGGTTACTTGAGACTGGGGCGCGGCGCCGCTATCTCGGTGGTGATGCTGGTGATTGTACTCATCCTGACCCTCATTAGCTTCCGTGTATTACGCGAAAGACAAGGAGCCTGATTATGGCAAGCAATCTGTCTGTTAAGGGGGGCAATGCCAAATCTTATACCCAATGGGAAGCGCGTTTGCCCTTGATTTTGACCTATATTGTCCTGACCGTTGGCGCGATTGTGATGATTATGCCCTTTGCATGGATGGTATCCACTTCCGTCAAGCCCGACCGCGAGATTTTCGGCGATTCGATCCAATGGATACCCATGGAACTTGACCTTAAAAATTACACTGATGCCTTTGAACAAACCAAAATGCCGCGCCTGTTTGCCAATACCGTGCTGGTTACGGCCGTTGCGGTCGCCTCGCAAGTCTTGTTGGGGTCGATGGCGGGTTACGCCTTTGCCCGCCTGCATTTTCGGGGCAAGACCCTCTTGTTCTTTGCCTTGCTGACCACCATGATGGTGCCCTTTGAGGTGCTGATTATCCCGGTTTTCCTGCTGATAAAGTTTTTCCCCCTAGCTGGGGGCAACGACATCTTCGGGCAGGGCGGAACGGGACTCATCAACACCTTGGCTGGCGTGATGTTTCCCAATTTCGTCTCCGTGTTTGGTGTCTTTTTGTTCCGTCAGTTTTATCTGGGCTTTCCCAAGGAAATCGAAGAAGCGGCGATTGTGGATGGCTGTTCACGGATTGGTGTCTATTGGCGCATCCTCATCCCCAATTCAAAACCGGTGATGGGAACCATGGCATTATTTGCCTTCTTGTGGTCTTGGAATGACTTCCTGTGGCCCTTGGTGGTTGTCAAGCAAGACCACCTGAAGACCATCCAACTGGGGCTTAGCATTTTCGATCAAGAGCAAGGCACTGCCTGGGCGGAGTTGATGGCGGCTTCGGTCATGGCGGTGGTGCCGGTAATCATTTTATACATCTTTTTGCAGCGCTTTCTGGTGAGCGGCGGCTTAACCACCGGCGTCAAGGGATAACTGAGCGACCAGGCGCAGGCAAATCACGAGCCTTCAAACGGATTATTGAAATTCGAGTTTGACGGCATACAATCAGGATGTTAGGCTTGAAGAGGACATACCTCGCAAATAGAGGTTTTGACGAATGAATCACGCTTGTTGCATTGTTGAAGCAGATATAAACCAATTTCTGAAATCCAAAGCCTTTTTGGATTCACAAATTGATTTAACCTTTTTGGATCCGCCTTTTAATCAAGCGAAGGTGTATGCTTCGCATAGTGATAACCTACCCAAACAGCAGTACTGGGATTGGATGAAAGCAGTTTGCGCCGCAACCTACGCCAATACCTCAACAGGTGGCACAATCTATTTTATGCAAAGAGAAAAAAATAGCGAATACGTCCTGCGCTGTCTACGCGAGACTGGCTGGACGCTACAGAATTTCATCATTTGGAAAAAACTAACATCGGCAGTGCCATCTAAGCAACGTTATGGCAAGCATTACCAGATTATCGCTTATGCAAGCAAAGGTCGCAAGGCACGAGTATTTCACCGATTGCGCATCAACCCGCCTTTACCCGCGCATTACAAACATAAGCGAGAGAAAGGGTTGTTTGTAACCGATATTTGGGATGATATTCGTGAATTGACATCGGGGTATTTTGCCGGTGATGAAGCCTTGCGCAACAGCACGGGAGAGCGTTTTCATAAACAGCAAGCTCCCATTGCTTTGCTACTGCGCATCCTGCTGAGTTCATCCCAGACAGGCGATACTGTGTTTGACCCCTTTGCTGGAACAGGCACGACTTTGGTAGTAGCACATCAATTAAACCGCCACGCGCTGGGAGTAGAAATCGATCCCGACAATGCGGAATGTATCCGAAATCGCCTGGATGAAATCCGCGCATCTGACGATATTCAGCGTTTTTATGACGATTACGAATATACCGATAATCTGGAAAGAATCTGGAGCGGAACTACTGAAGACAGGAATAAGGATGTACTCGATTTACCACTTTTTCGCTCACATTTACCGTAATCGCTACTTGTTCAAATCACTTTCAAAACTTGACCGCTTCCCCTTTAACTTAGAATTGCTGTCATGTTCAAATATCGGAAAATTTCCCGACTTAGCGATACGAATCAACCCCGGAGGCGATCCACCAGGTGGCGAGCTTATTGAATTGAAAGACAGCAAATCTTATGCCGTCTCTTCTTTCAACTCAACGATTCCAACAGGCAAAAAATCTATAGAATCTATTACCAAAGGGAAAACAAACATAATACGCACGCAAATTGAAGCAGCTGATGACGATATCTATTCCTTATCCGTGCGTAACGTGTATTATCTGATTCGAGGTAAAAAGAATAACAACACCAAGGTTTGCCTTGTGCATGGTAGTTTCTTCGAGACAGTTAAAATAGATCATCTAATTCAACAGGCATTTAATCAAGTCCTTGAAGAGCGTCTGGCAGAGAATGATGAACAGCTTAATGATGAGTTGCATCAGTTGATATTGAATATATTTTCACAGCAAGATAGCTTCAGCAAAGTGCGCCATGTAGCAAACGCCTCGGTAAAACTTAGATTTCGCATTATGACTGAAGTCAAGAAAGAAGGGAATATCTTGAGTAAGCAGAGCTATCCGATGATAAAAGATAACACAATTAACCTGGTCATTCCTTATCATTCGCCTGTTGAATTCACAGCAGCAAGGGCGTATTTACAAGGTGCTTTGTCGCCTATGGAATTGTCAATAGGTGAAGCGTTCATCATTAAACATCCATTTAATGGCGAGTTTTATGTATGGAGCTTTCCATTATAACAGGCTAGAGTCCCGCACTCGCAGCATCATAAGCCTTGGCTACTGGCGCGGACACAAATTTATTAAACAAGGAGGGTTAAATATGAAAGCAATTATGGTCATGTTCGATTCGCTGAATCGGCGCATGATGCAACCTTATGGCTGCGATTGGGTGCATACACCCAATTTCGACCGCCTGGCGAGGCGTTCGGTAACCTTTGAGAATGCCTACATCGGCAGTATGCCCTGTATGCCGGCACGGCGCGAACTACATACCGGGCGTTATAACTTTCTGCATCGGGCTTGGGGACCTTTGGAACCCTTTGACGACTCCATGCCACAAATTTTACACGAGAATGACATCCATACGCATCTGGTGACGGATCATCAGCATTATTGGGAAGATGGCGGCGCTACCTATCACAACCGCTACAGCACCTACGAATTTGTGCGCGGGCAGGAAGGCGACCTCTGGAAAGGCGTCGTCGATGCTCCCGACATATCCGACAAAGAACCGCTTTTGAAATCGATTGCGTTTCAGCAAGACCAAATCAACCGTTCCTACATTCAGGAAGAAGCGGCAATGCCACAAGCACAGACCTTCGCCCTAGGATTGGACTTCATCCGAACAAATCGGGCGGCGGACAACTGGTATTTGCAGATAGAAACCTTTGACCCTCATGAACCTTTTTTCACGCAGGAACAATGGAAAGAACTTTATCCCCATGATTATACGGGACCGCCCTTCGATTGGCCGCCTTATGAACGGGTGAGTCAGCCGCCGGAGCAAGTCGAGCATATTCGCTATGAATATGCCGCTCTAATGAGTATGTGCGACCATTATCTGGGCAAGGTGCTGGATGTCATGGATGAATGCAATCTTTGGCAGGATACCATGCTCATCGTCAATACCGATCACGGCTTCCTGCTAGGCGAACATGACTGGTGGGCGAAAATACGAATGCCCTGGTATAACGAATTGGCGAATATCCCCCTGTTTATCTGGGATCCGCGCAGTGCCAAAGCCAATGAACGCCGTCGCAGTTTGGTGCAAACGATTGACCTGCCAGCGACTGTTCTGGATTATTTTGACATCGCCCCTCCGCCCGATATGCAAGGCAGACCCCTGCACCAAACCATCGCCGACGATGCTTCAGTGCGGGAGGCAGCACTGTACGGGGTGCATGGCGGGCATGTCAATGTAACCGACGGTCGTTATGTGTATATGCGAGCCGCCGAGACCGCCGCCAATGAGCCACTCTATAATTATACGCTGATGCCAAGCCACATGCGCCACCTCTTCACGGTAGATGAGCTAAAATCTACTGAGTTGCACGCGCCCTTCGATTTCACCAAAGGCTGCCAAACCATGAAAATCAAAACGGCAAGCGCCCCCTGGATGTTCCCGGTATTCGAGACCTTGCTCTATGACCTCGAAACCGATGCCGAACAGGAACAGCCGCTACAGAACGAGACGGTCGAACAGGGTATGATTGACCGGATGATCGAATTGATGCGCGCCAATGATGCGCCTGTCGAGCAATACCAGCGCCTTGGGCTGGAGGAGGCAGTTCCTAGCTAAATAAAGAAAGGCTCCATCCAGCCTTCATCAACAGGCAAGCCAAAGCCGGGCGCATACTGGAAGGGAAGGTGTGTGTACCAGTGTTCCCCAATGGCAAAGGTCTGCCAAGGAACGCGCTGTACTGTCTTGTCAGGATTCAGCGCTGGATGACCGCTCTGGCAAGTTGATGCGTACAGCTTCGATACTTTTTATTTTCATCGCAAGTTCCATTGTAAAAACTGTTTAAGCCGAGAGACGCTTTTGTCAAGGCGGGCAAGGGCGTCGACGGCGAAGTTCCTTGCCTGCATAGTTGCGCGGAGTATAATCCAAGCTCTTGTTACCCGTCAAATTTTGATACACTGTATCTCAAATTTTTGAGCCTGTTTTGCAGAGGGCAGATGTGATGAAAGCACTGATATGGGAAGCGGCAGGGACGATGACGATGCGAGAGGAGCAAATGCCGTTCGTGCCTGCCGATGAGATTTTGGTGAAGGTAAGTTATGTCGGGATATGCGGCTCGGAACTTAGCGGTTATCTGGGGCATAATGCGCTGCGGGTGCCGCCGCTGATTATGGGGCATGAATTCGCTGGTGAAATCGTGGCGGTTGGCGCGGATGCTGCATCTATTTACCCTGACCTCGGCATCGGCAAACTGGTGACCGTCAACCCACTATGGTATTGTGGCGAATGCCGTTGCTGCCAGCAGGGGGTCAATCAACTCTGCTATCATCGCAAGCTGCTGGGCGCACACCGCCCCGGCGCATTTGCCGAATATATCAGCGTACCAGCGAAGCTGGCGCTGGCGCTGCCGACGGAGATGAACACACGCATGGGCGCCCTGACAGAACCGGTGGGCTGTGCCGTGCGCATTGCCGACTTGGCAGGGGATGTGGCTGGCGAAGATTGTCTGGTCATCGGCGCTGGTCCCATCGGCCTGCTGTCTTTGCAAATGCTTAAACTGAAGGATGCCGGGCGCATTTTTATTGCCGAACTGGATGAGGAACGATTGCAAATGGGCGCAGAACTGGGCGGCATTCCCATTCAGCCACGTGACACGGACACGGTGCAAGCCGTGAAAAGAGAAACCGATGGGCTGGGTGTGGCGGTATCAATTGATGCGGTCGGAACTGCGGTGACACGGGAGCAGTGTGTATCGGCTACTCGCGCCACTGGCAGCCTGATTCTGAGTGGTCTGCACGAAGAGCGCAGTGCCATGCCGGTTGCTGATATGATTCGCCGCGAAATCCGCGTTAAGGGGTCGTTTGCCTATTCCCCCGCGCATTTTGCCGAGGCCCTCGACTTGCTGGAGCGGGGCGCGGTTGGGCTGGATCCGTGGATTGTGGAAGCGCCGCTGCAAGAGGGTGGCAAGTGGTTCGACCGCTTGATTGAGGCGCCAGGGAGCGTCTCCAAAGTGCTGCTGATTCCCGACAGATAAAGGACATCGCCAGCGCTATTCCGCCGGATGATTGGGACCAATCCAAATCTCATCCGATGTCTCGACAGGGTCAATATCCAGGTTGACCACAATCGCTTCCTGGTCGCTGCGGACAAGTATGCACACCAATGGCTCATCTGGTTTGGCGTTAATCTCCTGATGTGGCACAAAGGGCGGAACATAGATGAAATCCCCAGCATCGGCTTCGGCAACGTATTCCAGCTGGTTGCCCCAGCGCATCCGCGCGCGCCCTCTGACGACATAGATGACACTCTCCAATTCACCGTGATGATGAGCGCCTGTTTTGGCATTGGGCTGGATATTGACCGTGCCTGCCCACAGTTTTTTGGCGCCGACTTTGGCATGGTTGATGGCTGCGGCGCGGCTCATACCAGGGGTTTGGGGCGTATTGGAATCCAACTCGAAACTGCGGACAATCCGCACCCCATTTTCACGCCAGTTCATTTGTTCGGACATGTGCCACTCCAATTTTTGACGATTATAGCGAGCGGAAATCAATCTCGCAAGCTGCTGCTACGCGAAAGATGACGCACGCCCCTTTGGCTGGCGATGATGACATCATCCGTCAGCTGGATAAATAAACCATGCTCAACGATGCCAGCGCGGCGCTTGATGGTGTTTGCCAGTGCGCCGGGGTCTTCGATTTTGCCGAAGTTGCAGTCCAGAATGAAATTGCCCTGATCGGTCAAATAGGGGCTGTCATCGCCTTGCCGCCGCAATTTGGGCACTGCTCCCAGCGATTGGAGGAATGCCGCCTGTGACGCCCAGCCAAAGGGAATGACTTCGACGGGCACTGCCCAGCGCGTTCCGAGTTGGTCAGAGAGTTTGGAATCATCGACCACAATAACTTGGCGTCGGGTGGCTTGCGCCACAATTTTTTCCCGCAGCAAGGCGCCGCCGCCGCCCTTAATCAGGTTGAAGTGGGGGGCGACCTCATCAGCGCCATCAATGGTGACATCAATCCGCGGGTGAGTTTCAAGGGTGGTCAGAGGGATGCCTAGCGCCCTTGCTTCCGCTTCGGTTGCCTGTGAGGTCGGGATTGCGCTGATTCCCTGCAAGTCGCCAGCTTGAAAGCGCCTACCAATTCCCCGCGTGGCGAATAGGGCGGTGCTGCCGCTGCCAAGCCCGATGACCATACCCGACTGGATAAATTGCAAGGCAAATTCGGCTGCCCGCTGTTTAAGGGATTCTACCTTCAAGATGAGTCTCCAAGGTGTTTTTTGCCAGCCTAACGAAGTGCATTCATTATAGTTTATGCAGAGCTTTCTGCAAAATTCAGCAGTGACGCCCTCAAGGCACCCCTATTGTCTATTGAGACCAAACTATATCACCATAGGACACTTATCCAGATATTTTGAATGATGATATGCGAACAACTTCATATAAAATGCACAATTTTGATTGACTTTCTGATTAAACTCATTTATTATGAAAATGATGATGCTCGCTATCTAAAGGGCGTTATCGAAATGATGAAACAATTTTGCAAGGTTCTATTTGTTGGGTGTAGTGATTATGTTTTATGACGAGAATCTAATCATCGGTTCTTTGATAATTTTGGGCTACCCAACGTTGGCAATAGCAGCGTGGATATATTTATATCTCAAGGGGGCATCAGCGCGTGATTTTATCTTTTGGGGTGTAATTATGTTCCTTATTCCCATTCTAGGCTCAATCGCGGTGTTTCTGTTTTTCCCGCGACAAAGAAAAAAGGAAACGCTGGATTGACAACCAAGTTGACGCAAGCCGGTCAAGTCATAGCAATCCCCTTACCGGAAACTTCTGCATCTCATGCTATGGGGACCGGCGAAGCTACAGGAGCAGGCAGTGGCATTAGTTTGGCAATTGATGAGTATCATCTCGCTGGTGGGGTACGTTGTGCTTGTCGTAGCAGCGATGGTTTATCTTCGCCGCCAATCGTTATCGGAGCGCGATTTGCTTGTGGTCTTTGTCCCCCTCGGAGCGATTGTGGCATTTGTGTATTTTCAAGGGCACAACAAACACGAACACTGAATTCAGCCTGGTATATCTATCCTCGTATGTGGAAAAGCCCGTTCGGGAGAGCGGGTTTTTCTATTCTCTGTCATCGGGAAAATGCAGCTTGATGACGGTTCACCATAATAAAATATCATAGGATACAATTATAATCTACCAAATAAGGACAGTCTGATTGACGAACTCTTGGAAAGGCAATTTTGATGTACAAGACCTTAAGTCCGGGTGCGATTGGCATCCGCATTTTTTCACTCGAAGCAAGCCTGTCGCTGGCGCGGCAAACTGGCTTCACTGGTCTCGATTTCAGCATTCAGGAAGTGGCTTGGCTGGCAAAAGACAAGGGCATTGACCATGTTAAGGGGCTTTTTGCAAAATTCGACATTCGTCCCGGAGTTTGGGGACCGCCGGTCAACTGGCAAGGCGAAAGCTGGCGGGAAGATGTCAAAAGGCTGCCCGAATTTGCCGATGTCGCGGCGGAATTAGGTGCTTTGCGCGCCTCGACCTGGTGTCCGCCTACGGCGAAAGAACGGGAATTTGATGCCAATTTTAGCTGGCATGTCGAGCGCTTGGGTGCGATTGCTGAAGTCCTCAAGCCCTATGATATTCGCTTCGGCATCGAATTTATCGGACCGCAAAGCCTACGTCCCGCGGATCAGCATGATTTTATCCATACGATGGAAGGCATGATGGAATTGGCGCGAGCCATCGGCACGGGCAATGTCGGTTTGCTGCTGGATGCCTGGCATCTGTACACTTCGAGCGGCGCGGTGGATGACCTTGACGCAATCAGCCAGCAGGACATCGTGAACGTGCATGTCAATGATGCGCCTGTCGGCTTGAGCTTTGCTGAATATGACGACCATGACCGCCGTCTGCCGCTGGAAACGGGGGTTCTGCCTTTGGTGGACTTTATGCGTAAGCTGGTTGAACTCGGTTATGAGGGTCCGGTGACGCCGGAGCCGTTCAGCAAGCGGGTCAACACGATTGAGGACCCGCTGGAAGCGGCACAGCTGACCGCTAGTTACATGAGCCGCTTGTGGGAGGCAGTTGGCTTGTCATAACTGGCTGCCACAGGAACGACGAATCACTAAAGAGGCAGGTACGATAATCTTCAGATAGATGTCATTCGGGTTCTCAATGCGTTGGGCAATACGCTCTGCCGCCAGTTCACCCAAGCGGACTTTATCGACGTTGACCGTGGTCAGTGGCGGGAAGGTAAAATCAGCCTCAGGGATATTGTCGAAACCAGTCAGGGCAATATCTTCGGGAATCCGCCAGCCATTCTGCTGCAGCCAGTGCATGGCGCCAATCGCCAGGCGGTCGGAAGCGCAGACAATCGCTTCGGGTGGCGGGGATTGTGCCATCAGGTTTTGTGCGCCACGCTCGCCGAGGTCGGGTGTCCAGCCCGATATGCCCGGCTGCAGTATTTGATGAAGCGCTGGGTCTGCTGCCAAATTATGGCATTCCAGCGCCCGACAGAATCCGATATAGCGCATATCTTTGTAGCCGGCGATATAACCCAGGCGGCGGTATCCCAGCTTTGCCAGATGCTCGACCATCAGGCGCATGCCTTGTTCACCATCAAACAAAACCAGGTCATCCTCAATCTCGTACATATCCGTCACCGTCACAATGGGAGAAAGGTGCTGGCGCAGGTAACGAATACTCTCGCTGAAAGCCGTCCCCAGCAAAATTAAGCCTTTGATGGAAAAGGACTCTAGCAGGTCTTTCGCTTGTGCTGCTGTGGCGACATCGTGGAAAGTCTTGATATAGGCAACCGAATAACCCAAGGCATCCAATTTTTTGTCAGCGCCTTCGAGTACCATGTTATAAAAAGGGTCGCGATATTTATCAATGCGGGATGCCAACAGCATACCGACCTGCCCCTGTTTGGGCGGAGCGGGCGATTGGCTCGGGTGCGCTCCGCCATATTGCCGCCGAATCAAACCGACAGCCGCTAGTTCTTGAAAGTCGCGGCGGATAGTTGCCTCGGATACCTTAAAATGTTTGGCAAGGTCTCGTGTGGACAATATCTCTGGTGGGGTTACATGATGAAGCCGTCTCAAGATAAGATTCTGTCGTTCGGTTTTTTTCATGGGACAGGGCTGGATTATTTTGAACAATCGTGCAATAATTTCATATCTTTTCCATTATACATCATTTTTGCGTGTTTTATGCGCATTTTCAATCAGTTTCCTTGACAAATTGCATATTTACTGTTTCAATACGCTATAAAATAATGTTCAAAGATACATTTGCTTCATTCGCTATAAACTTGTCTTGTGGAAATCCATTGTGCTATGGTTTAACAGACTGTTTCCTCAAAACGCTGGTATCTCTGAACAACCCGACATTTTATTACTTAAAACCAGCTAGCGAGGTTGGGCATGCCACTTAAAATTGCGATGATTGGCGCAGGTTCGGTCGGCTTTACCCGCCGTTTGATGACTGATTTGCTGACTGTGCCGGAATTTGCGGATACCCATTTTGTGCTGATGGATATTTCCGCCCGCAATCTGAGCATGGTCGCGCAGCTTTGTGAGCGTGACATTCAAGCCAACCATTTGCCAGCGACCCTTAGTTCGACGCTTGACCGCCGTCAAGCTATCGCGGATGCCGATTACATCATCTGCATGATTCGGCAGGGAGGGCTGGATGCCTTTCGGCTTGATATTGATATTCCGCTCCAATATGGCGTCGACCAATGCGTCGGCGATACCATTTGCGCCGGTGGCATCATGTATGCCCAACGCACGATTCCGGTCTTGCTGGATATTTGTAAAGACATCCGCGAAGTCGCCAAAACGGGGGCGCTCTTCCTCAACTATTCCAATCCGATGGCAATGAACACCTGGGCTTGCAACAAATATGGCGGGGTTCGGACAATCGGACTTTGTCATGGTGTCCAGCATGGTCATGGGCAAATTGCTGAGTGCATTGAACTATGGGCAAAACGCGAGGGCCTGCTCGCTGAAGATGAAAAGGTCGGATTGGAGGATGTCGATATTATCTGTGCTGGCATCAACCATCAGACCTGGTATATCCAGATTCAATGGCGTGGCATGGATATGGTGCCCAGGATGCTGGAACTTTTTGAGGCGCATCCGATTTTTTGTGAACAGGAGAAGGTTCGGATTGATGTCTTGCGGCGTTTCGGTTATTACTCCACCGAATCCAACGGACATCTTAGCGAATATGTTCCCTGGTATCGCAAGCGTCCGGAGGAAATTACGGACTGGATTGACTTGAGTCGCTGGATACACGGGGAGACCGGGGGGTATCTGCGGGTTTGTACCGAAGGGCGCAACTGGTTCGAGACCGACTTCCCGAACTGGCTTGAAGAAGAGCCGCCTAAAATCTCTGCCAAGCGCCGCAGCCTGGAACATGGTTCTTATATTATTGAAGGGCTGGAGACCGGCCGCGTTTATCGAGGGCATTTTAACATCCCGAATCAAGGGCATATCAGTAATTTGCCGAATGGCTGTGTGGTCGAGATCCCTGGTTATGTTGACAGGAGCGGCATCCATATGCCGATGGTTGGCGATTTGCCTCTGGCAGCTGCCGCGACTTGCTCGGCAAGTGTTCGGGTGCAGCAGATGGGGATGGAAGCGGCGGTTCATGGGGATGTGAACCTGCTCAAGCAAGCTATCTTGCATGACCCGCTGGTGGGCGCGGTTTGCAATCCGGAAGAGGTTTGGCAGATGACGGATGACCTGTTGGTGGCGCAGGCAGCGTGGCTGCCCAATTATCGGACTGAAGACATCGAAGCGGCTGCGCAGCGTCTGGCAGAGCATGAGGCACGCGGCACGCGGGTCAAACTCCGCGAGACTTTGGGCGCGGCGCGTCTGCCTGTCCGCAGTGTCGCGGAACTCGCGCAGGACAAGTGACCCTGATGAATGATTTCCCTCACCATCGTGGGGGTGAAGCAGATGAGAGAGGGCGGTATGAGCGCGAATAATGGCGCCGAGCCAATTTTGGAAGTCCGCAATTTGCAAACCCATTTTTTCACGGAACGCGGGATGGTGCAGGCTGTCAAAGGCGTGAGCTTTCATCTGGCGGCTGGGCAAAGCTTGGGAATTGTGGGTGAGAGCGGCTGTGGAAAAAGTGTCACCGCGCGTTCGATTATGCGCTTAATCAAGTCGCCGCCAGGCAAAATTGTTGATGGGGAGATTATTTTCCGCCGCCAAAAACGCCGTGCCGAGACGATTGATATTGTCCAGCTTGACCCCAAAGGCGCGGAAATGCGCAGCATCCGCGGCGGCGAAATCTCGATGATTTTCCAGGAGCCGATGACCTCGCTCAATCCACTGCACAAGGTGGGGCGTCAGATTGCCGAAGTGGTTGAACTGCATCAGGGTATGAGCCGCAAGGAATCGATGAAAGTCGCCATTGATATGCTGCATCGGGTGAAAATTGCTGACCCCGAAGAGCGGGTCAATCAGTATCCGCATCAGTTGAGCGGCGGGATGCGGCAGCGGGTTATGATTGCGCTAGCATTATCCTGCAACCCCTCGATTCTCATCGCCGATGAACCCACGACGGCGCTGGATGTGACTATTCAGGCGCAGATTATTGACTTGATGGAACAGCTGCAAGAGGACTTTGGGTCTTCGATTATGATTATTACGCACAACCTGGGCGTGGTTTCACAGATGGCTGATTATGTGGCGGTGATGTACTTTGGGCGCGTTGTCGAATATGGCACAACTCTTGATATTTTCTGCCATCCGCAGCATCCTTATACGGTGGGTCTTTTGAATTCGATTCCTGTTTTGGGGCAGCGCAAAGAAGTGCTTGTTCCTATTGAAGGGATTGTCCCGAACGCCACCGCCGACATCCGAGGCTGTGCTTTTGCCGACCGCTGTCCGCATGTGATGGCGAAATGCCGTCAACATCTGCCACCGACTACCCGCGTCGAAGGTGAGCATCAGGTGGCTTGCTGGCTGCACGAGGAGAGTGTGAATTAACCTGTCGTTACCCAAAAGGGCGGGCAGGATAATTTTTATAAACAAATCATGGAGGAAAGAGATGAAAGTTAGTGGTTTTGTTCGTCTTTTGCTGGTTTCAGCACTCTTGCTGACAGCAATGGGGACAGTCTTCGCGCAAACGGGCGAAGTTGCTGACCCGATACCGTATCCAGAGGGTGTTCAGTTGGGCGACAATCCGATTGTCCGTTTCCCGCTGGATGAATTGCTTACCTATCAAGCGCTGGATTCTTACAGTGAGCCTGAATGGGTGACGGCACTGGTTGAGGCTGGTGAATTGCCGCCGGTGGAAGAACGTCTGCCCGAGAATCCGCAGGTCATTCTGGAATCTGGCATGTCAACCGGCATCGGTGTTTATGGCGGCCAGTGGCGCGACTTCTCGGCTGTGCCAACGGAAGG
>DAOUKA010000122.1:0-1864 GCA_034421915.1 Anaerolineae bacterium | reverse complement strand
GGCGGCTGCAAATCACCCCCGGCATGACCGGCCTGTGGCAGGTGCGCGGGCGCAGCCACATCCCCTTCGATGAAATGTGCCTGATGGACATCTATTACATCGAAAATTGGTCAATCACGATGGACATCCGCATTCTGATGATGACCATTCCGCGCGTGGTCTTGCGCAGCGGCGCGTATTGATTGACCTATTCAGGTAGTGTATCCTTTTAAGTTGAAACAAAAAATTTTCACCACAGAGAACGCAGAGGGCACCGAGAATCATCCTGAAGCATTGCTTTTCTTTTTCTCTGTGTCCTTCGTGCCTCTGTGGTGAAATGGATGCCCTCAATGAGCGAACCGCGACCTATGAACCGAGCGCCCCTGTCCCTTTTATTCCTGCTGGGCATCATCCTGCTCACCGCTTGCGATGCGCTGCGCTTGAACCCGCTGACAGGCAGCCCGCCGGATACGTCCCCGCCAGCCACGCAGATCACCAGCGCCGAACCTGCCGATGTCCTGCGCGAGTTTGTCGCTGCCTGGAATCGCGAAGACTATGACAGCATGTATCGCCTGACCGCCAGCCGCAGCCGCGAGCTCTATCCCCGACAGACTTTCACCAACCGCTATCAAGCCGTCCATAGCATCATCCGCGTGGGCGCGGTTGACCACCGGCTGAACCAAGTCGACTATCAAGGCACGACGGCTGTGCTGGATTATGACCTTGTGATGGAGTCGCCCGATTTTGGCGCGATTGAAGATGCGGGGCGCACCCTGCGGATGATTCAGGAAGGCGGCTGGAAAATCGCTTGGTCGCCCATGGATATTTTCGATGGCCTGTCATCACAGGCGCGGCTGGAGGTCAGCAGAAAGTTCCTGCCCCGCGCCAATATCTATGACCGCCATAACCAGCTGCTTGCCGAAGAAAACGGACGGGTCGCCAGCCTGTATGTCGTGCAGCAGGATATGAACGATATCGATGACTGCATCGATACGCTGGCTGAGGTCACCCGCCAGCAGGTCAACACGCTGCGTTCCATCTTCGCCAGTTATTATACCGAAACCCGCTTTCATGTTGCCGAAATTGACCCGGAGCGCTATCTGCAATTCCGCGAAGCGCTGGAAGGCGACTGCGCCATCTTTTTTTCCGAAGAGACGGCATTGAGCAAGGTCTTGCCATACCGAACCCGCCGTTATTATGGGCATGGCATCGCCTCTCATCTGGTGGGTTATATCGGTCATGTACCCAGCGAGCGGCTGGAGTTCTGGGAGTCGCGCGGCTATGCCGGCACCGACCTGGTGGGCATAGCGGGCATTGAAAATGCCTACGAAGAAACCCTGGCCGGACGACCGCAGCGCTTTTTGCAGATTATCGAATCCGGGAGGACGGTCATCCGCGAACTGGGCAGCACCATTGGCAAAGCGCCAAGCCCGGTCACCTTGACAATCGACCGCGACTTGCAGGAAATCACGGCACAGGCGCTGTCCGATGCCGTCAACCATGCCCTGCCCAACTGGGGCGGGGTCGCGCTGGGGGGCGCTGTCGTCGCCATGGATGTTCACACGGGCGCGATTCTGGCGCTGGCGAGCTATCCCAGCTTTGACCCCCACATCTTCAACCCCGATACTTACTACAATGTCGGCAATGTCTTCCAGCGCATCACCCGCGATTCGCGCTCGCCGCTGCAAAACAAGGCGCTTGCCGAGCAGTACGCGCCCGGCTCGGTCTACAAAATTGTAACCCTGCTGGCGGCAGCCTCCGAAGGCATCTGGGATGCGGATGAACTTTTTCCCTGCGAACTCGAATGGTATGGGCAGGAACGTTTTAACGATGCGCGGCTGTATCGCACCGACTGGCGCATCATCAACGGGCTTAGTGCGGCGGG
>DAOUKA010000121.1:0-2487 GCA_034421915.1 Anaerolineae bacterium | reverse complement strand
CAGTAGTATAGTTAAGGCAGATGCACTCGTGTGGATCCTTAACCTGTTTGGATAAACCATGTCCTCATCAAAACACGCCGACGCCATACGGCGTTATTATGAAACCGACAAGCACCTGCGAATTTATGATGAAACACACGAAAAATATGCGCTTCCCCAACGCGACTTCGCCCGTTGGACTCTGGAAACCCTGGATTGGCAGGGCGGCGAAGTCGTGCTGGACATCGGCACCGGCCGGGGCGGCTACTTTACGCGCCTGATGGACCTGGCGCCGAACATCCGCTATCACGCGCTCGACCTTTCCCGATATATGCTGGTCAATCATCCCGCCGCCTGCCTGACGCAGAGCGACGCCATGCAACTTCCCTATGCCGACCATTCATTTGATGTCGTCATGGCCAATCATGTCCTCTATCATCTTGAGGATATTGATGGCGGGCTGGCAGAAATCAAGCGCGTTCTGAAACCCGCGGGCCGGCTGCTGGCGGCCACCAACAGCATCCATAACCTGCCCGAATTGCAAGTGCTGATACGGCGTGCCATTGTGCTGCTGAGCGGCAATGGCGCGGCGCAGCTGCATCCGCCCAGCCTGCCCAGCGATGCCTTCGCCCTCGAAAATGGCACGCGGATGCTTGCCCGCCACTTCTATGCGGTGGTTCGCCATGATATGCCCCGCCAACTGGTGTTCACCGAGACCGAACCCGCCATCGACTATCTGGAAAGTATGCGCGGCCTGCGTCAGCACAGCCTGCCAAATGATGTGGAATGGGACAATATGATGCTGATGATGCGCCAGCAAATCAGCCAGTTGATACAGCGCATCGGCAAGCTGGAAATCAGCCAGATGGCCGGTATGCTCATTGCCAGCGACAGCGGCGGGTTTATCCAAGAATTTGTCAGGCGGGAGCAAAATCGGTAACATTCATATCAAGGGGAGCGTTGTGGGCAGGCACAGAGATGGTCAATAACAAGCAGCTTCGACTCAAACTGCCCGTAGGCCAGACTTGCCGTGATGAATTTCT
This sequence comes from Anaerolineae bacterium, assembly GCA_034421915.1. Classification (GTDB taxonomy): domain Bacteria; phylum Chloroflexota; class Anaerolineae; order Aggregatilineales; family Phototrophicaceae; genus UBA6055. The sequence goes on along the minus strand of DAOUKA010000121.1, from coordinate 1,465 downwards.
GGATCAATTGCGCAGCCGCGGGAAACTCGCTTACAAACGTTATTTGGGTTCTCCCTTACGTTATGCTGGGGGTAAAAGCCTCGCTGTAGGTTTTGTCATTGAATTGTTGCCAGCGCCCATGATCAACCGTCTTGTCTCGCCATTTATGGGGGGCGGCTCCGTAGAGATTGCGGTAGCTAAGGAATTGGGGGCCGAGGTGGTGGCTTATGATGTGTTTGACATTTTGGTGAATTATTGGGATGTGCAAATTAACCATACCCAAGCCTTATGCGACCGATTGGAAAATTTCGCCCCCACCCGAGAGACCTTTGCATCTGTCAAGAAGCGCCTTAAAGCACATTGGGAAGGGGAAAACCGTCTGAATCGGTATGATTTGGCAGCGCACTACTATTTTAATTCAAATACATCTTATGGGCCACATTTTCTGGGTTGGCCCTCTGATGTTTATTTGAACAGAAAAAGATACGCGAAAACACTTGAAAAAGTAAGGACATTTCAAGCGCCAACATTATCGGTTCACTGTGCGAGCTTTGAGGAAACCATACCATCTCATCAGAATGATTTTTTGTATTGCGATCCGCCCTACTATCTTGAACAGGGAAAAACGTTTGTAGGCATGTATCCTCACAGGAATTTTCCAATTCACCATCAAGGGTTTCGCCATGATTTATTAAGGGATTTGTTGCTGTCTCACAAAGGTGGATTCATTTTATCCTATAACGATTGCGATGTTATTCGTGACTGGTATTCTGACTGTCATATCTCAACTCCTGAATGGCAATATACATTTGGACAGGGTGATACGCGGATTGGCGTCAACAGGCGAGAAGCCAATGGCGGCAGCCACATCAAGAAATCCCACGAGCTGCTAATCTGGAAATATGCCGATGCGTAAAACCCGTGGCTCAACATCAGAGCAGCTGACCATCTGTTGGTTCAACCGGTTAGACCTATGCACCTGCTATCATTTGGCGAACTCCTGATTGACTTTGTGGCGCTGGAAATGGGCGTGACCGTCGGCGATGCCGCCGGATTTATCAAGGCGCCTGGCGGCGCGCCTGCCAATGTCGCTGTCGCTTTCGCCCGGCTGGGCTATGAAAGCGCGTTTATGGGTCAGGTGGGCGACGACCCTTTCGGCAGATATTTGGCCGATATGCTCGCCGCCGAATCCGTCCATACCGATGGTTTGTTATTCTCGCAGGAAGCGCGCACCGCGCTGGCATTTGTCTCCAACACTGCCGATGGCGACCGCAGCTTTATGTTTTATCGCCATCCCTCAGCCGATATGCTGATGAAACCTGCCGATGTCAATGCGAGCCTGATTGAAGCCAGCGATATTTTCCACTTCGGCAGCATCACCCTGATTCACGAGCCGGCCAAATCGGCGCTGCTCAAGGCGCTGGGATATGCCATCGCCGGCGACAAATTCATTTCTTACGACCCCAATCTGCGCCTGCCCCTTTGG
>DAOUKA010000120.1:0-18905 GCA_034421915.1 Anaerolineae bacterium | reverse complement strand
TATCGTTACAGCGGACATTCCCCCAGCGATGCCTCCTCATATCGCGGTCGTGAGGAGGTGGAACTGTGGCGGCAGCAGGATTCCATTCGCAGCTTTGGCGAATATCTGCGGACAGAGGGACATGCTGATGATGAAGGGCTGGAAAGCCTGCACGAAAAGGTGGTCGAAGTCATCAGCAAAACAGTGAGCGCGAGCGCCTCTTTGGAGATTTCGCCGCGCCTCAATGTCGCCCGTGATTCGATTGGCGGCATGATGTTCTCCAATCAAAAAGCGGATGCTCTGGAAGAGCGCCAGCCAGAGGTCTTGCAGTTGATGGAGGATACCCGCTTCAAGATTACGGCGGGCAAACATCGCTTTGGACTGAATCAGGCGGGCGAGGCATTGCCCCCGCTCAAGACCTTGACTTATGCCGAAGCCATCTTTGAGGCTATGTTTCATCGCTATTATCACGACCCGACCATGATTGCCTATGGCGAGGAAAATCGTGACTGGGGCGGGGCATTTGGCGCTTATCGCGGCCTGACCGAAGCCTTGCCTTATCACCGCCTTTTCAATACTCCCATATCGGAAGCGGCCATCGTTGGAACAGCGGTCGGCTATGCGCTGGCAGGCGGCCGGGTCGTGCCGGAGTTGATGTATTGTGATTTTATGGGACGGGCCGGGGATGAGATTTTTAATCAGATGGCAAAATGGCAGGCCATGTCCGCCAATGTCCTCAAGATGCCGCTGGTGCTGCGGGTGTCGGTGGGCATGAAGTATGGCGCCCAGCATTCGCAGGACTGGAGCTCGATTGCCGCCCAGATTCCCGGCTTGAAAGTCTTCTTCCCTGCCACCCCCTACGATGCCAAAGGTATGCTTAATCTGGCCTTGCGCGGTACAGATCCGGTCGTCTTCTTCGAGAGTCAGCGCCTTTACAATCAAGCTGAAATTCTGTTTCCGCAGGGCGTGCCGCTGGGTTATTATGAGGTTGAAGAAGGCGAGCCTTATGTGCATCGGGCAGGAGAGGACATCACCATCGTGACCATTGGCGCCACCCTTTATCGCGCCCTGCAAGCCGCCGATGAACTCCAGACCAAGCACGGCATCTGCGCCGAAGTGATTGATGCCCGTTTTCTGAATCCGCTCAACTATGACAGGATTATTCAATCCACCCAAAAAACGGGCAGGATTCTGCTGACATCGGATGCGACCGAACGCGGGTCTTTCCTGCATACGATGGCTTCCAACATCAGCCAACTGGCTTTTGATTATCTGGACGGCCCCGTCGCCGTCCTGGGTTCGCGCAACTGGATTACACCGCCGGCGGAACTGGAGGACAGCTTCTTCCCCAATAAGGACTGGATGCTCGACATCATCCATCAACGGCTGCTTCCGCTCCCCGGTTATCAAGCGACAAGCGAGCAGGGCGCTGAGGAAATCGTCCGCCGCAACCAAGACGGGGTATAAATACAGGTGACTGTAATGGAATCCTCGCACCATGAACTGCTGGCAAAAGTAGCCTCGATGTATTATGAGCAAGAAATGACCCAGCATCATATTGCTGACCTGCTCGAATTGTCACGGGTGAAAATCTATCGCTTGCTGAAAGAAGCGCGGGAGGCGCAAATCGTGCGCATTCTCATCGACTGGCCCATCAAACGTTCTGCTGAACTGGAAGGGCAGCTTGTCGAGCGGTTTGGTTTGGAGCGGGCGCTGGTTTTACAAACCCATGTCAGCGATTTGGCACAGCGCCGGCGACAAATCGGGCAGTTGGCAGCCCGCTATCTGGAAGAGATACTGGTCGATGATTCGACCCTGTCCATCTGTTTTGGCAGCACCACCTACGAGGTCATCGCCGCTATCCGCAGTGATTATCAGGCGAATATCAAGGTGGTGCAGGCAACTGGCAGCCTGCCACACGCGCTCAAAGAATACGATAGCTCGGCTTTGACGCGGCAGCTGGCGCAAAAGCTGGGCGGCGAGGCTTTGTATCTGTCGTCGCCGCTGCTGGCAGACAATGCCGAAGCCGCTGCCGTGATTCGCAATCAGGAAATTGTCGGGCGCACCCTCGAGCAGGTGCGGCAGGTGGATATTGCCCTGGTTGGCATTGGCGACCTCAATCCGGCCACCTCTGGCTTTGTCAAAGCTGGCGTCGCCGCAGCGGCACAGCTTCAGGCTTACCGTGAGCAGGGCGCGATTGGGGATATGGCTTGGCAGATTTTTGACAGCCAGGGGCGCTTATACCCCTGCGAGCTTAATCGGCGCATCATCGGCGTCACCCTGGACGAACTGCGTGCCGTGCCGCAGACGATTGCCGTTGCCATCGGCATCTCCAAGGCGGCTGCCATTTTGGGGTCCTTACAGACGGGCGCCATTAACGTCCTCTGCACCGACCAGGACAGCGCCCGACAAATTATTGAGTTGAACACAAAGGATGTGAAGGTTTATGACAAAGACGGATAGCATTGGCAAAGTCAGTCAGCAGGTCAAAATCGCCGCTGGCTTGTTCTGGGCGGATTATGCGGTTCTCGGCGCTCAGGTGCAAGAACTGGAGGCAGCTGGTGTTGATTGGCTGCACATCGAGGTGCGGGACGGCAAATATATGGATTTTGCCATGCCGCGCGGCGGATACGACATCATCGAGGCGACCTGTCGCAGCACGCGGCTCGAAGTCGAGGCACAGCTGCAAATGCTGCGCCCGAACTTCAGCGTCTTCGACCAACTGGCGGATTTGGGCGTGAGCCTGATTAGTCTGCCGCTAGAAACCACCAACGAGATGATTTTCCAGAACATTACCTACATCAAGGAAAAGCTCAATCTCAAGGTGGGCGTATGGGCTTGGCAGGGCGTTCCAGCTTATGCCTTTGAACAATTCATTCATCCTTATATCGACATTATCGAATACGAAAGTCGAGCGCCATTCTGGCAGAAAACTGCCGGCAGCCAAAGCCCGCATACGATTGACCCAATGGTGATAGATACCCTGCACAAAATCCATCAGATGATTGCAGCCGCAGGCATGGAGGACCGCATCGAATTGATGGAGGATGGCGGGCTGAATGCGGGCAATGTCGCCAGGTTTATCGAGGTTGGGATGACCGTCGGCGAGTTCTCGTCGCCCTTGTTAAAGGGGCCGGCGGGCAAACTTCGGCCAGGAACGGGCGAGATTGCCGCCGCTGTCCAAAAACTGCGCGATGTCATGTGTGTGGCGAGCAACCAGTATCGTGATGACAAGGGATTGAAAACATCGCGTGAATCGCAAGGAGCATGATGATGGAAAAAATCAATATCGGCTTAATCGGCTATGGCGGCATCGGACGGGTGCATGCGCTGGCTTATCGCGCCATTCCCTTTCACTATGGGCTGCCCGCCGACAGCATCCATATCGCAGCAGTTGCCACCACACGCACCGAGACCGCCAGACAGGCCGCCACAGAAATCGGCTGCGATGCTTTCATGGGGGATTACCGCCAGCTGTTGGCGCGGGATGACATTAATCTGGTGGACATTTGCACACCCAACAATGTTCATCGGGAGATTGCCTTGGCGGCCGCCAGCGCAGGGAAGCATATCTACTGCGAAAAGCCGATGGCGATGAACGTTGCCGAAGCGCAAAGCATGGTGCAAGCTGTCGAGGATGCTGGCGTCAAGGCGCAGCTGACCTTTAACTTCCGTTTTTTCCCCGCCATCACCCGCGCCAAACAACTCATGGAGGCGGGCTTTGTCGGCAGTGTTTTCTCCTTTCGCGGCCGCTATCATCGCTCCAGTTATATTTCCCGCGACAAACCGCTTTCATGGCGCCTCCAGCGCGAGATTACCGGTGGTGGCGCCTTGTTCGATTTAGGTGCGCACATACTGGATTTGTTATATTATCTGCTGGGCGATTTTGAATCAGTCTACGGCACGTTGGAGACGCTCATCAAAGAGCGGCCGGTCAGCCAAGGCGCGAAGGAGAAAGCGGCGGTTGATGTCGATGATATTGCCCTGCTGCATGCCCACCTGCCCGATGGCAGCCTGGGGACAGTCGAGATTTCACGAATGGGCACCGGAGCGACCAATGATTTGGTTGTCGAAATTTTTGGCGACCAAGGCGCGATTCGCTTTGACCTCAATGAGCCAGCCTGGCTGCAAGTTTATGATACCCGTGACGCGGACAAGCCGCTGGGTGGGCAGCGCGGCTTCCGAAAAATCGAGGCGGTACAGCGCTACGACGGTCAGCAGGCGCCCGATTGGACAATGACGCCTGATTTCATGCGGGTTCATGCCGAATGCCAATATCAATTCATTCAGTCCATCTGGCAGGATCGCCCGCCATCTCCCTCTTTTGCCGATGGATTGCAGGTGCAAAAAATTATGGAAGCTGCTGAAAGTTCGGCTCGAAGCGGGCAATGGGTCAAGCTGTCGGATATTTAGGGGACCGGGTTATCGCAATGAGTTGGGTTATCGGCATCGACCTAGGCGGCAGCAAAATCGCCTTTGGCTTGGTTAATCCAGCCAATAAAATTCAAAGACGCGCACGCATCGACACGCGGGCGGATGAGGGGGCTGACAGGGTGATTGAGCGCATTGCCGCCCAAATCGACTGGCTCAAGCAAGGCTTGCCCGCCGCCGAGAACATTGCCAGCGTTGGCATCTGCACGCCTGGGCCTGTTGACCATGCAAGCGGCGATTTGCATACGCTGGTCAATCTGCCTGGCATCTCTAACACGCCCTTCCGCCGCATGCTGCAAGCGCGGCTGGGTCTTCCTGTCAAGCTCGATCATGATGCCAAGGCAGCGGCGCTGGGCGAATTTTATTATGGCGCCGGACGAGACCGCGACAGCATGATTTATGTTGTGATTGGCACCGGAGTTGGCGGTGGCATCATTTATGAGGGCAGGCTGCTTTATGGCGAAAGCAACAGCGCCGGCGAAGTAGGGCACATGACCGTCAACCCGGCCGGTCATCGCTGTCTCTGTGGCTCGCGGGGCTGTCTGGAAACCTATGCCAGCGGTCCCTGGCTGGCACGCCACTATGCCACCGCCAGCGGCAATGAGCCGGTTTCGGGTGTTGAAGTTACTCAACGGGCCATCGCTGGCGATTCGATGGCTATTCGAATTTTGAATGAAGCCGGCCATGCGCTGGGCATCGCGGTAGCATCCATGACGATGATGATGAATATCGAGCAGTTTGTGATTGGCGGTAGCGTCGCCGGGGCCGGTGAACTGCTGCTGGGGGCGGCGCGTAAATCCCTGCGGCAGTATGCTTTCAAGGCGGTCAGCGCGAAGGTGAAAATCACCGCCTCCGAGTTGGGGGAGGATGCGCCGCTGCTGGGCTGCGCATGGATGGCGCGGGAATTGCTGTAAGGAGAGAAGGATGTATCTTCATGCCGAACAACTGCCGGCTGGAACTATCTTGCAGGGCTTTGATGTCTGCATTATCGGCGCGGGCGCGGCTGGCATCGCCATGGCGCAGCGATTGGCAGGCACATCCCTATCGATCCTGCTGCTGGTTAGTGGGAAGGAACATGACAGGGGTTCGCCCGACGAGGCGCGGCAATCCCTGTATCATGGCACGGCTGGCGATTTTCTGCGCAAGGTGGATCCTGTTTTCAGCCATCGCTCACGCTTGAATATGTATGGCGGCACCACCAACCACTTTGGTTTTTGGGCGCGTCCGCTGGATGCGGCGGATTATATGCCGCGTCCGGGCTTTCGGGATGCTGCCTGGCTGTTTGATGCCAAAGAACTCGAACCTTATTACATAGATGCCCATCATTTCGGACATTTTGGCCCCTTTAACTACGACGATATGGACTTCTGGCAACGGGTATTATACGCTCGCTGTTTTGACCCGCTGGCCGGCGACCGAATGACCGCCGCCATTATGCACGCCCAATACGAAGAGAATCTGCATGATTTTCAGGTGCAATTTCGTGATGAGCTCAAGCGGGCGGGGAATATCACGGTGCTGTTTAACGCCCATCTGCTCACGATTGCTGCCAACGAAGAACAGAGCCATGTGACGGAATTGAATTGCTCGACCATTATAGATGGCAGACCGGGCAAGCCCTTCAAGGTTCGCGCCAACGCCTATACTCTGGCGGCCGGCGGTATCGAAAATGTGCGCCTACTCAAACTTTCGGGCGATTTGGGCAATAACGCCCGCGACCAGCTCGGACGCGGATTTATGCTGCATCCCCTGCTCACCAACGCGGCACAGGTAACTTTTGACCGGGCGGTTTCCAGTGAAATCCGCAACTTCTTCCGCGAACAGCAGATTCGGCTCAAGCCGCCGCTTCATGACGGCGGCGACTATGAGCACATGGTCGCGCCTCTGGTCAATCCGGAGTTGGTCTTTGACTATTGTGTGTTCAACGCCTGGGGGATTCTCGTACCGCGCCACCAAACTCTGCTTGAGGAAAAAATCGGCAACTTCCGCATTATCCTGCGTTTTGGCGCTGACCATGCCTCTGCCGTGGTCAACCTCAACTGGGAACAAGTGCCGAACGAGGACAGCCGCATCACGCTGAATGCGAATCAGCGCGACCCCATTTTCGGGCAAGCGGTCAGCCATGTGGATTGGCGCCTGACCGAGGCCGACAAACGCAGTGCCGTGCGGGCGCTGGAAATCACCAGAGATTATCTGCGGCGGCGCGGTGGCAGCCGCTATGAGATGATAAGCGATGTCAGTGGCACTGCCGAAGATTGGAGCTTGCCACCCGCTGTAGGCGCACTGGAGACTGGCGACCATCACATGGGCGCTTTGCGCATGTCGGCATCACCAGCGGACGGGATTGTCGATGTCAACTCGCGTTTGCACCGCGTCGACAATCTGTACATCGCTGGATCGGCAGTCTTCCCGACTGGCGGCTATGCCAACCCGACGCTGACGATTGTTGCGCTGGCACTGCGGCTTGCCGACCACCTCAAAACTATCCACCATCGCGCTCGGTGAGGGGGAATCTAGCGTGGGGATGAGGCATGCAGGGCCTCGACCTCGGCACGGCAGGGCGTACTAGAGGCGGTGCCAGGTTTGGTCACGCATAATGCGGCAGTGGCATTGGCAAATCTGACGGCTGCGCTCAAGTCCTTCCCCTCTGCCAGCGCGACCGCCAATCCAGCATTAAAGGCATCGCCTGCGCCGGTGGTATCGACCACATCGACCTCAAAGGCCGCCATTCGGACGCTCTGATTCTGTGAGACAATCTGTGCGCCCTGCGCCCCCAGGGTCACGACTGCCGTTTGTCCATCTCGTGTTAATAAAGAGCGTGCGCTGGCAGCCACATCCTTATTGGCTGCGCCGCTTAGCGTTTCCAGTTCAGTTTCGTTTGGCGTGAGGTAGTCTGCCAGTTGAATGGTTTCGGCGGGCAGAGCGGCCGCTGGCGCCGGGTTCAGGATGGTCGTGATGCCCTTGTCTTTGGCAGCTTTTAGCGCATAGGCAACCATATCCAGATTGATTTCCAGCTGCACCACCAGCACGTCCGCCTCTGCGATGCGGTCTTTGGCGGCGTCAATGTCGCTTTGCTGGATGTTCAGGTTTGCACCCAAGACAACGACAATCATGTTTTCGCCTTGGCTGTCCACAAAAATCGGCGCGACGCCGGTCGCGTGGTTCTCATCTTGAATCACATAATCGCTGTTTACGCCTTCGGCATTCCAAAGCTCGTATGCCAGATTGGCGAAGACATCGCTGCCAACCCGCCCGATAAATGTGACCTCAGCGCCCAGACGGGCCGCCGCAACTGCCTGATTCGAGCCTTTGCCACCGGCGCCAGTCACAAATGTATCGCCGTGAACAGTCTCGCCGGGGCGGGGCATCCGTTTGAGGTAAGAGATCAAATCAGCGTTGAAGCTGCCCACAACCACAATTTTTGCTGTCATGCCAGTTTCCTTGTCACTCACAAATCATTTGCCCGCATAGGGGACAGGCATTAACCTTTGATGGCGCCAGCTGTCAAGCCGCGGGTGATAAAACGTTCGAGCAGCAAACCCATAATCACCACTGGCGCAACCGCGATCAGCGTCAGCGCACTGATGAACCACCATTCGATGCCGCGGGTATTGTTCTGTCCGGCAATCAATACGGGCAGGGTGATGGCGTTGAAGTTGGCCAGCATAAAAGCGAACAGGTATTCATTCCAGGAGAAGACGAAGGAGAATATCGCCACCGCCACCAGCCCAGGTGCACTCAAGGGCAGAACAATTCGATAAAATGCCTGCCAGCGAGTAGCGCCATCGACGCGGGCGCTCTCTTCTAGGTCAATCGGTAATCCGTTGAAAAAATCGCGCATAATCCAGACGGCAAAGGGGATATTAAACATGGTATAGGCCAAGATTAATCCAGGATAGGTATCCACCAAACCGAAGAAATTATAAAGCTGCAAGAAAGGCACAATAAAAATGGCTGGTGGCAAAAAGCGCTGCGAAATAATCCAAAAGGCGATATTGTCGTTGTCCCAGCCCAATCGTCCCCAATAATACTTAAAGCGGGACAAGCCGTAACCGGCCATGGCGCCGATAATCACCGACAGAAGGGTGCTCCCGATGGACGAAATCAGACTGTTGCGGAAATGCCGCAGGGTTGATTCTCCTTGTGCGCCGAACATGGTTTCCCAATGGTCGGGAATGGGTTCAAAATCGACATAAGGGATGTAATTCGGGCCGCGGCTGACATCAATCGGACGCTTGACCGATGTGGTTGCCAGCCAGTAAAAGGGGAACAAGACAATAAAACACCAGAAGATGACAACCGCATATAGCAGGAAAGACTGCCAGAGCGGGCGTTTGCTCGAACGGAGGGAAAAGGCCTTGCGCTTCGGTTGGTCCATGCCATCCCCTATCGCATCGATGCGCCCGACCAGCGGCGGCCCACTGCCAGAAATATCGTCGCAAACACAATGACCAAAATCAGCAAAACATAAGCGATGGCGCTGGCATAGCCATAATTGCCATTGCTGAGCGCCTGCTCGAAAATATACAAGGTTAATGGTTCGGTTGCAGAGCCAGGTCCACCACCGGTTGTCACCACAATCACATCAATAATTTTGAAGATTTCCAAACCGCGAATTAAAATCACCGTCATTGAAATAGGGAACAAAATCGGCAAGGTAATGCCGGTGAAAATCTGCCAGGTGTTAGCGCCATCCACCCGCGCGGCTTCATAAATGTCTTCTGGAATGGATTGCATGCCCGCCAGCAAGAGCAGGGTCATAAATGGAATCCACTGCCAGGCATCAATAATCAGGATGGTAATCGGCGCCCAGCCGGTATCCGTGAACCAGGGAATGGAGATGTTATGCTCCAAATGCAGCGCCTTGGACAGTTCTCGCAGGAAATGCGCCAGTGGCGACCGCTGTGGCTGCGAATCGAACATCATGCGTCCCGTATAAGCGGCCGCAACCGGTGTCATCATCATCGGCATCAGAAAAATCACTCGGACGATATTACGCCCCCGAAAGCGCTGATTGAGAACTGTCGCCAAGCCCAAGCCCATCACATACTGAATGAGGACCCCAAAGAACACATAAATCATCGTATTGCGAACGGTGCTGTGCAAACGGGTATCATCAAGCAAGCGCTGATAATTGCGCCCGGTCAGTTCAAAACCCAGCCCCAAAAAACCGACCCCTTCGGTAATGCCTTCAGCCTGTGCCTGGCGGGCGATGGTCGAGCCGCCACGCTGCATATCCGTAAAGCTGATGCCAAGTGACCAGACAAGCGGAAAAATGGATAAAGCCAGCAGAATAAGCACGGCCGGGCTGAGGAAGACCCGTTTCATAACATGGTCTTCGCGCACAGTGCTTATGGCATGATTGGCTGTCTTGCTCACAAATACTCCCCGTCAAGCCTCTAAACTGTGAAGCAAGGGCGAGAGAAATCTCGCCCCTGCCCGAAGTCAGCTAACCGTCAAAGCCAACGGCAGCTTTGTATTGAGCGAGTTGAGCATCGCGTCCCAGACGGTCGGTGATAGCGTCCCACAAGACGGCAACATTATCGAGGGCTTCCTGTGCGCTGATTTCCCCAGCGACAGCGCGTGCGATTTCTGCATCCAGCGTCGAGAGGTATTCAGCCGAACCCGTAATCCGAATGTCAAGAACCGCATTGGGATGGTTGATGGTATTCTGAATGGCATCCAGATAATCGGCAGCGCTTTCTTCATCAAAGCCAGCGGCAACCCAAGGTGCGGTATCTTCCAACTGACTGAAGCGTGAAGGGTTGATGCCCGTACCGCCGGTAACAGCCAATTCGTTGACCATCTCGCGGCTTGCCAGGAAGGCAGCAAAATCAAGGGCGGCTTCAGTTACATCACTATCGGCAGTTACCGAGATAATCCAGCCACCAAAAGCGATAAAGGGCGCTGGATTGGTTTCCATGACCCATTCGCCCGCTTCATAATCCCAGTAGGAGTCGCCACCCGGCAAAACACCAAAGCCGACATCCCCCTGAACAATGGACGTATTCGGGTCAACGGAAATCGTGCCAACATCCCCCCAGTCGAGGTTGAGAACGGCTGTACCGGTCGTGAACAGGGTGCGGGTGTCCGCCACATCGTAGTTAATCATTTCCGGATCCCCAACGTCACGAATAGCGACATATTCTTCCAGAGCGCGAACCCAGCCCGGATTGTTGACCTGTGGGGTCATATTGTCGCAGCTAAAGAAAAAGCAGGGGTTGCCGGGGACTTTGCCATAACCGGTGGCACGGGACAGATAGACCCAGTAAGATTGTGCGTTACGGCGCTGTGCTTCCAAAGCACCAAAAATCGGCGCAGTATCGCCAGCTGTTTCGACTTCCTTGCCATTGAAGAAGGCTGCAATATCGGCATATTGGGACCAGGTGGCAGGTTCAGCCAGTGGATAACCATATTCAGCTTCAAAGCCTGCTTGATAATCTTCGTTGGCAAACAGGTCTTTACGATAATACAGCATGTGGGCATCGCCATCGTATGGAAGCGCATAAGGCACACCGCCCCAGGTGGTGATGCGGTCTGCATATAACGGAATGACATCATCAACGTCAATCTGCTCAAGAATTTCCTCAGAGATTTCCAGCACATAACCGGGCGCCATAATGTCACCCGCCCAGTCGGCGGCATAAATGATGACATCATAATCGCCAGAGCCGGTTGCCAGTGCGGTAGAGATTTTCTCGAACAATTCCCCGAAGGCAAAGGTCTGAAGTTCGATATTGCCACCGGTCATTTCTTCCCAGATTGGCCCTTTATCCAGGACGGGACCCCCGATTGCCGAGCCTGTTTGGGTCACAACGACGACGGTCTGACCGGAGAAATCCTGTGCGCTGACCGAGGCTGCCATGCACAGGGTCAGAAGTATAACCAGCAAAGATAGCTTACGCATTTTACACTCCATATACATTAAATCGATAAATGGTTTAGGCTAGGCTTTCCTGTTTCGATTTTCGATACAACACTCCTTTCCCAGTTGTTTACGGCAGACTCTCGGATAGCAGCGTCACAATGACCAAGGCATAATCCCTCACATCTGCGTCATTGCTACTGTTGATGCCAAGCTGATTATACTCGGATGCGCCTGACTAAAACAGGGCACTGTATCCTGTTGCTGCTTGTAATTCCAGCATAAATTGAATATGCTGATGGGTATTATATATCACAGCTTTCATTTTCGGGGATTAAGCGTGGAAAATCATATTATCGCGCATGATTTGGGGACGACGGGCAACAAGGCAACGCTTTATGACCGCGAGGGTCGGCTTGTCGGCGCCTCATTTTATGCTTATAACACCGAATACGCTCACACTGGCTGGGCGGAGCAGGATCCGCGCGACTGGTGGCAGGCCGTCTGTCAATCGACGAGGCGCTTGCTGGAGGAAACCCGCATCAGCAAAAACGACATCGCCTGCATCACTTTCAGCGGGCAGATGATGGGGGCAGTGCCGCTCGACAAAGAGGCGCGGCCGCTGCGTAATGCTATCATCTGGGCTGACCAGCGGGCGCTGGAACAAGAGTTGTGGATTGCGGAGCGGCTGTCATTTGCGGAGGTGTATCAAATCACAGGGCATCGGCTCAGCTGCCCGTATTCGCTGGCGAAAATTCTCTGGATACGCGACCATCAGCCCGAACTTTATGAGGCCACACACAAGTTCGTTCATGCCAAAGATTCCATTGTTGCCCGACTGACTGGCAATTTTGTGACCGACCCCTCCGATGCTTCCAGCATGAACCTGTATGACCTGGAAAAGGGAGCGTGGTCGGGCAAAATTCTTGATGCGGTCGATTTGCCGGCGGACAAACTGCCGCAGATTCGACAGTCGGTGGATGTTGTCGGCGAGGTGCGGGCTGCGGTCGCCGATGAAATCGGGGTGGCGGCTGGGACCAAGGTCGTCATCGGGGGCGGCGATGGCGCTTGTGCTGCTGCTGGTGCCGGGGTGATACAGGAAGGGGCTGCTTATAACTATGTCGGTTCATCGTCATGGATTGCCATTTCGACCCCAAAGCCCATTTATGACCCCGATTACCGCACCTTCACCTTCGGACATGTGATTCCCAACATGGTCATGCCAACTGGCACCATGCAAGCTGCCGGCGCATCCTATCAATGGACGCGCGACCAACTGGCGCTCGTCGAGCAGCAAGCCGCCGAGGCTCTGGGCATTAGCGTTTATGAGCTTATCAATCTGGAAATCGCCCAGGTCGCTCCTGGCGCCGAGGGGCTGTTTTATCTGCCATATTTAATGGGTGAGCGCAGCCCGCGCTGGAATCCCCACGCACGCGGCGCATTTGTTGGGCTGACTATTCGGCATTCGCGGGCGCATCTGTATCGCGCGGTGCTGGAAGGCATCACAATGAACCTGCGGGTGATTCTGGACGCATTTCGTCAGCAAGGCACTCGAATTGATGCCATGCGCGTCATCGGCGGCGGAGCAAGCGGGCGCATTTGGAATCAGATTATGGCGGATGTCTACGGTATGCCGGTTCATCGCCTCGCTATTTTGGAAGAAGCGACCTCCATGGGGGCGGCGCTGGTCGGCGGGGTAGGTGTCGGCTTGTATCCCGATTTCTCGATGATTGAAACTATGAACCATATCGCTGGCACAGTCTTGCCTGACCCGAAGGCACAGGCGATTTACGACAGGATGTATCCCATTTTTAACAAAATCTATACAGCGCTTGTCCCGATATATGAGGATATTGCCGATTTATAATCCCGCCAGCAAGAGACCCAAACAGATGACAGCTGACAGAGCCGCAAAAATCTATTTCATCGGTGTCACTACCCGACAATCCTCCATCATGCAGATTTTTCCGAAATGGTCGGATCTTCTCGGACTGGATGCACAAATTCTGGGCTGGGATGTACCGATTCATGCCCCGCTCGCAACCTACCGCCGGGTTGTCCAGCACATCAAAGATGATCCGGGATCAATGGGAGCGCTGGTGACCACCCACAAAATCGACTTGCTTCACGCTTGCCGCGATATGTTTGATGAGCTCGACCCTTACGCCCGGATATGTGATGAAGTCTCCTGTATTGCCAAGGTAGATGGGCGCTTGAAGGGTTTTGCCAAAGACCCGATTTCATCCGGTTTGGCGCTGGATCATTTTGTCCCGGCTGGATATTGGCAGGCGGGCGACCGCGATGTCCTCTGCCTGGGGGCGGGCGGTGCTGCCATCGCCATTAGCACCTGTCTGGGAGAGCAGTCGAAAGTTCGTGGCTGTCCGCGCAGGTTTATTCTGGCAGACATCCTGCCCGAACGGCTGAATGCTATCCGAAAAATCCACCACAAATTGGATACAGCGATTCAATTCGATTATCATCTGACGCAGAATACTGCCGCAAACGATGCCTGCCTGCGGGATTTGCCAGAGGGGTCAATGGTGATCAACGCTACCGGCCTCGGCAAGGACCGACCTGGCTCGCCCCTGACAGACGGCGCTCATTTTCCGCAAAACGGGCTGGTTTGGGAGCTTAATTATCGCGGTGAACGCAAGTTCATGCGGCAGGCAAAGGCACAGGCAAGAGCGCGGCGTTTGACAATCGAGGATGGCTGGGTTTATTTTTTGCATGGCTGGACACAGGCAATCGCCGAAATTTTTCAGATTAAATTGACCAGTGAAGCATTTAATCGGCTGGATGAAGCAGCTGCGGCCCTTCGTCCCGCGTAGAACAGGGCATCTATGACAATCATGCAACCCTTCAAGACTGAAATCGACTTTCAATCAGGCAGGTTTTCGCTGGGTCATCATATCATTCAGCGCCGACTCAGCGATATGAAAATGATGTACGCCGATACTGCGGAAGCTGCCCGCATCCTGGCTGATGAAGGCGACCGTCTCATTTATGAGGTACATGCCGCCCCGCTACCGGAAGAAGAGGGTCAAATCCTGCATGGCACGACCAGGATTTATCCGGGGCGTGTCGGCGCAGAATACCACATGACCAAGGGACATTATCACGCCCGCCGAGAACAGGGCGAAGTCTATCTGTGCCTGTTCGGACAGGGATGTCTGGTGATGCAAGATGAAAGCGGCGCGAGCCATGTCCTCGACATGAAAGCCGGCACAGCAGCTTATGTTCCGCCGAATTGGGCGCATCGCAGTGTCAATATCGGCGACGAAGATTTTGTCTTCTTTGCGGCTTGGGCTGGCGAAGCCGGACATGATTATGCCACGATTGAACGCGATGGTTTCCGCAAGCTGATTGTCATGCGTGACAAGCAGCCACAGATCATCGACAATCCAAAGTATGACTGAGCTATCCCGCCTTAGTCTGCATAAAGCGCTCAATTTCGCTTTGTCCCTTGGCGCCAGCCATAGGACCTTTTTCGCTGACTGCCAGCGCACCGCAGGCATTGGCAAATCGGGCTGCGTCGACCGCTGTTCTGCCCTTGAGAATGGCAGCGAGAAAACCGGCGTCAAAGCAATCGCCAGCGCCGGTCGGATCCACTTCCGCAACCGCATATCCAGCCACATCGACGCGCCCCGCCGCTGTGAAGACGCTGCAACCCGCGTCGCCACGAGTCACAACAATCATGCGCTTCGGTTGCTGACTGAGCAGTTGGGACACCGCCCGCTCAAGGGAGGGTTCATCGGTCAGCAAAAGCAGTTCGGCTTCGGTCGGAAGCAGAATATCGGCGGCTTCGATAAAGGGCTGGAAGACAACTCTGGCTTGAGCGGGCGGCAGGAGTTCGGGGCGCAAATTGGGGTCAAAGCTGATTAACGCGCCTTGTTGCAATGCCAGTGACAAAGCCAACAGGCAGACCTCCAGCGCGGCTTGGCTCATAGACAGGGTAGAACCCATAACATGGAAACAGCGCAAGTGCTCGAATAATTCTGCCTGGAGCATTTCCGGGGATAACTGCCCGCCCGCGCCCAAACTAAAGACAAAGCTGCGCGACCCATCCGCCTGATAGGCGACAAAGGCAACCCCGGTTGTATAATCGTCCAACTGTCGCAAACCGCTTGTCTCGACACCGTCGGCTTGCAGCTGTCCCAGCAGGCATGCGCCAAAGGCATCCCGACCGACCGAGCCGATGGCAGCGGCTCTCATGCCTAGCCGAGCACACTGAACGGCAAAGATAAAGGGCGCACCACTGGGATAAGGCCCGACAAAGGATCCGGGGCGGTCAAGCGGCTGGTCAACGTCGGTGCGCATCACTTCGACCAGCGCTTCACCGATGGTCAGGACATCGAGGGACATACGGGGCGCCTCCTGTGTAGGTGTCATTTAAGATTAATGATAGGCGGATGCCCTGTGATTTACAAATTTTTCAAAAGCGCGAAGGACACGTTAGGAGAGAATAGGACCTCTATCCTTTCAGCACTCGATAAGGTTGGTGGTTTGCTTCCCATTCTTTAATTTGTTTGTAAAGCTGTGTCTTTTTGAAAACCGACTGGTCAAATGTCCTGCGAAGCTGTTTATCGAAACCACTTTTAAGGTGGATCTTCTTGCCAAAATACTTTTCTGTCATTATGGGGAATATTGCGCTTAGTATCTCAATCATATCTTTACCGTGACACAGGTGAGGCGTGTGTGTCTTTCGCAGTTTTTTCAACTTTCTTTTAGCGATTTGTGATTCATCAAATTTTGGGAAACTGGCTCTGATTACGCTGATTGCATCGGTTAGAGAAAGTTCGCAGTTAGAATCTAGGTGCTTCAAATACCTGAATGTCAAACTATTGAATGTTGCAGCATCCCTCATTCCGTAATCATATAATTTCATGCGCAAATACCCTATCTTTGAACCTAGAGCAAACAGCCTTTTTCTAATTAAGCCTTTGAACTTATTGACCGACCTCGTATTCTTATCTTTAAGATGCTCATCAAGTAGATCATCCAAAGCAGTTGTATTTAATATCATAACTTCTAGGTCGTGTCCATCTGTCAATATCTGGTTTGAGCGTATTCGATTACCTTCGAGAATGTCAAAATCCGAATCTGTGATCCCCAAATATCCGTTGAAATTCTTATCCCACTGCTCAAGGCATTTAATAACGCCCTTAAGGTTAGATTTTCCATCGCAGACCATTATTTCACAGTAAGCTGCACTAACAAACTGAGAGTAAACTCTTTTATCGTCCGTTCCCTCGACCAACAAAAAACTGGTTATATCCATCGACTTTCTGAGGCCTGCACGATATGCACGATAATCTTTTATCAACAGCACTTGACTGGCAATATAATAGCAGTCGGTATGAAAGCGGAGACTAGAAGACATAACTACTCATCTCCGGCAGATTCGCCTTGAAGCCCTACTTCCAGGTCCCAGCGTCCATTTATAATTGCAGGAGAGTGGGTGGCAATCATCACGTCAAAATTCAAATGCTTCATTATTTTCTCTAAATCAGCGATAAAACGCTTCTGCCAGACAATATGTAATGAGAGTTCGGGTTCGTCAATTAGAATAAGTTCATGCTCATTGGGCGTGTTATGAAAAAGCAAAGTATATATCAGTACAATTATGTGCTGTTCACCGGAAGATAATTCGTTCAATGGTATAATCAGACCGTCGTCTCTTTTAATCTCAAAGCCCTCCTTACTAATTGAGAGTTTTTTGTCGATTAGCATTCCTTCAATAATATCTTTGAAAGCTGTGATTTTATCAGCCAGTTCGTGATATACATTTAGTTTTTCCTTAGTATCTTTAATATGCATCTGCAACACATTTGCAAGTGTCAGGTCATTGTCATAATAATCACGTCCTTCTGGAATCTGGAATCCGGTTTCCTGTTCAACCAGTAAGCCATCTTCTACTAATCTTTTTCTTTCTTCTTCAAGTGCTGCTAAAATCTTTTGGATTTCATCATATTTCAAGATCTTCTCGTTACCCGCAACTATATTTTTAACAACTCTACCTGGAAATGTACTATCCAGCGCTTTTGCTTGTGCGTCTGCCCTCAAAATAACCTCTTGAATACGATGTGATAAATTCTTTGAATCATCCTCGATTGATTCTCGGTTTATATCAATGAAATTAACCTTTAATTTCATGTGTAATTCATGTAACCATTCAGGCGATTCTATAGACTCATCCAAACGTTTCATGCGTCGATTCCGTTCCTCTAATGGTTCCTCAGCAATAATAGCTCGATCTGCAAAAAGGTCTATTACAGAGTCCAGTAATTCGCTAGTTGGAACGTCCCATCGCCTTGGAAGCGGTAGTAGCCCCCGAAGTATATCATCAGTGAAATTCAGTTTAAGTGGTTTGTGAATGCTTTTGGAATATATTATCGTCGGAGATTGATATTCAGCTTTCTCTTTATTAAAGTCACGAATAACAAGCACATATTCGCTATCATCAAAGTCCACCCGAAATTCTCTGAATGGATACTTTTCGAAAATAAAATAGTTGAAATTGAACAACCCGTAAATCATCTTGAAAATTATAGTCTTGCCTGACCCATTTACACCATGAATGATTGTAATTTGCGGGTCAGTCTTGAGTTCAATTTGATAATTAAAGGAAGGATTTCCAAATAGTTCTTTAATGCTGATTTTTGTGATACGCATTTGTTTGTTGCTCCACAGTCTCTAATCTGCTCCCAATGATAGACGCTTACTTGGTAATTTACAAATTTTTCAAAGGCGCGAAGGACACAAAGAAAGGCACCTCTAAGGCAGCAGCGAGATGACAATATCGACCAGATTTTGACAAAACCACAAAGGCAAGTCATAATAATAAAGACTTTTTGGTGACTGTTATGTTTAATGAATCATTTAATAAGGAGCGAACCATTATGAAAAACAGAAAACTTTCACGTCGTGATTTCCTCCGTGCCAGCATGGCGGCAGGTACGTTTGCGGGGATGTCGGCATTGCCAGCCGGTTTGATGAGTACCAGCCTGGCGCAAACATCCTTAACCTATTGGACGGGTTGGAGTGGCTTTGAGTTTGATGCGCTTCAGGCTTTGGTCGATCAATTCAACAGCGAACACCCGGATATATCCGTCACGATGACGACTGTCTTTGGTCAATATGAAAAGGTGCTGACAGCCATTGCCGGCGGCAATCCACCCGATGTAGTGTCGGCAGTCTGGCTGCGCCAACTGGTGCAGATTGCCTCACAGGGCGCACTCACCCCGATTACCGCCTTTGCCGAGGAGGCCGGCATTGATGGCTCGGCTTACTTCCCGCAACTTTGGAAGAACTGGCATTGGAATGGCGAGCTTTGGGGTCTGATGTGTACATCCAACGCCCGTATGTTAGCCTATTCGCCACCGGTTTTGGCAGAGCTTGGCTTTGACGCGCCACCAACCACCATTAACGAACTGGACGAGGTGTCGCAGGCGCTTGAAATTGTGGATGACGCTGGCAATATCGAGCGCGTCGGTCTCCTGCCCGATAACCTGGCCTGGTGGGGGATAGTCTTCGGCGGCACCTTCTACGACGAAGAGAATCAGCAAATCACGGCAAACGATCCCAAGATCGTCGCCGCGCTGGAATGGATGGCAAGCTATTGGGAACGTCT
>DAOUKA010000119.1:0-11267 GCA_034421915.1 Anaerolineae bacterium | reverse complement strand
TGAGGCGAGATGAAAGAGCCGTCCAGCCAGCGAAAACGTCATGCCAAGCCCACGCGCGAGCGAATTCTGGATGCGGCGATGGAACTGTTTAGCGCCAAGGGCTTCCATGATACCAAGCTGGATGAAATTGTTGCCGAGGCCAGCACCAGCAAAGGGTCGATCTATTTTCACTTTCCCAACAAGGAAAAGCTGTTTATTGCCCTGGTCGATCAATTTGCTGACCTGATTGAGCGGCGTGCCCAAGAAGCGATTGCTGGGGAAGCAGAGGGCATCAGGCGGGTTCAGGCTGCCTTGGAAGCGGTGCTGGAGACCTTCAGCAAGTATCGGCGTCCGGCAAAATTGCTGCTGGTGCAGGCGGTCGGGCTGGGCACGGTTTTTGAACGCAAACGGATTGAAGTGAACGACCGCTTTGCCCTGCTCATCAAAACCTATCTCGATGAGGCGGTGGCAGATGGGTCTATCCTGCCGGTGAATACGGGTATTGTATCCCATGCCTGGATGGGGGCGATTTACAACGTTGTGATTCAATGGGTCTACACCGGCGAGCCGACCAAGGATGACATCATGGATGCCTTATTGCCCTTGCTGCTCAAGAGTGTGAGCTATCAGGATTGACTTCCCAAAGGTCATCGGATGCGAATGAACCCGACTCCATTGAAAAAAGACGGACTCCAGCAGCGTTACGGGCGTTTGCTCAGTTACAGCATCCCTTGCAGCGGGGTCAGCTTTGCCGGATTCTTGCAAGCGGCAGCCAGGCAGCCCGCCAAGACACAGGGCAGCGCACGTTATTATTGGGAAAATCGGAACGACCGGATTGCTTTTGCTGGCGCTGGTACAGCCATTGAATTGATGGCATGGGGCGAAGGGCGCTTTGCCAAAATCACCAGCCAGATTCGTGAGCTATTTGCACGGGCGCATATTCTGGGGAGCGATAACCCGCTGGTCGCACCGCGTTTGTTTGGCGGTTTTGCCTTCCGCAGCGATTTTGCGCCAGATAATACCTGGTCGATTTATACACCAGCGCATTTTGTGCTGCCGCATTATCAACTGGTTAGCATTGCGGGAGAGATGTGGCTGACGATTAACACGCAAATTCCACTAAATGAAAATCCGGCGGCGCTGATTGACGAGTTGAAGCTGGCGCTGCGACAGAAAATCGCTCAACTGCAAGCCAGAGAGCGGCAGGGGACAGAAGGGCAGCAAAACAGGCTGGCGAGCATGAATTATCCGATGACTTACGCCGCCTGGGCAAAGATGATTGACGCGGCAACCCGCCGCATTCGCGCTGGTGAATTGAACAAGGTTGTCTTGTCGCGCGCCGCTGAATTGCAGTTTGCCGAGCGCGTCAAACTATTGCCGATTTTGCGCCACCTGGCCGAGCATTATGCTGGCTGTTATCGCTTTTTGTTTGAACCGCGCCCGCATTGTGCCTTTTATGGTGCTTCTCCGGAATTGCTGGTGGCGAGGCATGGTCGGCAAATCGGAACGATGGGCTTGGCGGGCAGCATCAGGCGAGGCGACTCAGCGGCGGCAGACCAGCGTTTGAGCCATGAATTGCTGGGCAGCGCCAAAGACCGCCTGGAGCACCAAATTGTGGTGGACAAAATTCGGGAGCGCCTGCTGCCGTTGACGACATCCCTGAAAATCCCGCCGCCGGGACTGCTCAAACTAAGCAATATCCAGCATCTTCATACGCCCATTCAGGGCAGGCTGAAGCGGGATGCCGATGTTTTGTCGCTGGTAGAGATTTTGCATCCGACACCGGCATTGGGTGGTGATCCGCGGGAGACGGCGCTGGGGCTCATCCGCCAGTTAGAGCCGATTCCGCGCGGTTGGTATGGTGCGCCAGTGGGCTGGGTTGATTCGGCTTTGGATGGTCAGTTCACGGTGGCGATTCGCTCGGCGGTGGCGCAGGAGTCGCGGGTGTGGGTTTATGCCGGGGCGGGCATCGTGGGGGATAGTGTGCCGCAGAAAGAATGGGACGAGACGGCACTGAAGTTCCGCCCGATGTTGCAGGCACATGGCGTTTTGGTTTAAGCGCAAAGACGAAGGCGAGCAGGAATGCGCTGGCAAAATGTTGAGAAGCGGGTGATTTTTGATGTGTTCTTTGTGTCTCTGTGGTGAGAAGAAAAGCCATGCCAAATCCAAATACACATTATGCCAATAGTTTAGTCGGGGCATTGATTGGCGCGGGTTTGAGGCAGCTGTGCCTGGTGCCGGGTTCGCGGCATACGCCGCTAGTTCTGGCGTTTGCACAATACAGAGATGACATCAGGATTTATTCGCATCTGGACGAGCGCAGCGCTGCCTTCTTTGCGCTCGGCTGGGCATTGGCATCGGATGAAGCGGTGGCGCTGGCCTGTACTTCGGGGTCGGCTGGGGCGAATTTTTTCCCGGCGATTGTCGAAGCGCATCAGGCGCGAGTGCCTCTGATTGTCCTGACCGCCGACCGACCGCATGAATTGCGCCAGAGCGGGGCGAATCAGACCATCGACCAGGTGAAGATGTTTGGCGATTTTGTCGAGTGGTTTTATGATGCGCCGCTGCCAGAAGCGAATCCGCCGCCGATTGCGCTCCGAAATCTGCGGACACTGGCGGCACGCAGCTATGCCAAAGCCACAGAGATGCGCGGGGTGGTGCATATCAATCTGCCCTTTCGCAAGCCGCTTGAGCCGAGCGCCGACGAACAGGGCATGAATCAAGCCGAAGCGCCGCCTCCTCGTTTCTGGCGTTACAAAAGGCGGGCTTCATCGGGCTCCAAGGATGTTTTATGGGAGAAGATTTTGGGGCGCAGGGGCATCATTTATTTCGGTCACGGGACCTGCCGCACCTTTGAGGAGAGTCAAGGTGCAGTGGCTTGGGCTGCCAACCTGTCGCGGATAAGCGGTTATCCTGTTTTTGCCGAATACACCTCCAATCTGCGACGCCTTTCTGCAGCAGGGGATGCCGGATATGCGCCACTGGCGGCTTATGAAAGTTATGCGACATCGGATGCGATTGACTTTTCGGGGGTAGAGGTGCTGCTTCGCGTTGGCGCGCCGCCGCTGGCAAAAAATATGCTTTCGCTCCTTTCGCAACTGGAACTCAAAGTTCATATCTATGCAAGCAGGGGCGAGGAATGGGCGGACGATACGCACAGCGTCACTGACCTCATCCCGTTTCGGGATTTGATGGAAGCCATGCCCGAAGCCGAAGAAGCGCCAAAGCCACAGGCGCACTGGCGCGGTCAACTGGAAAGGGCTGAGGCTAAAGCCTGGGAGGTCATTGCGTGCGAAATCGAAAGGGGCGCTTACTTTGATGGCGGGGTGGTTTATGATGTGGTTGATTTGATGCCGGCGGATGGCACGCTCTTTGCTGGCAACAGTTTGCCAGTGCGCCATCTCGACCAGTTCGGCAGGGCAAGCCATAAGCGTATCTTTGCCTATGCCAATCGGGGGGCCTCGGGCATTGACGGCAATATCTCGGCGGCATTGGGCTGTGGCGCAGCGCGACTGAGCCAGCCCTTGGTGGCGATTGTGGGCGATATTACTTTTTACCATGATATGAATGGTCTGCTGGCGGTGCGGCGCTGTGGCGTGCCGGTGACGATTGTGCTATTGAACAATCATGGCGGCGGCATTTTCCAGCGCTTGCCCATCCGAGCCTGGGAGCCGCATTTCAGCGATTATTTTGTCACGGCGCATGGGCTGGATTTTTCTCATGCTGCTAGGCTGTACGATTTGGAATATGTCCGAGCCGACGGCCGTGATGTGTTCCGACAGGCGTTTGCCGAATCGGTCATGGAGCGGCAATCCACGATTATTGAAGTGACGACGGATGCGCAGGCGGATTTGAAGCGCCGTCAGGAAATCGTTGCAGCGGTTCATGCGCAACTGAAAACATTGGCTATTGAATGATTGACCATCGGGCGCAGCCAGTTCATCATTCGGCGCGCCCAAAGCAAGCAGCATAATTAAATAGAAGGAGAGAATCAAAATGACAACAACACCTGAACAGCAGGCACAAATCAAAACCGAGGACCTGATGCAGTTGGCGGATTGGAAAGCGGTCAAAAGCTACGAAGACATCAGTTATCATCAGGCGGAAGGCATCGCCCGCATCGCCTTTGACCGTCCGAATGTGCGCAATGCCTTTCGTCCCAAGACGATTGACGAGATGACCGAGGCGGTCTTGCATGCTTGGCATGATGCCGCAGTGGGCGTCCTGTGGATTACGGCAAATGGTCCCAGCACCAAAGATGGCATCTGGTCATTTTGCGCTGGCGGCGATCAAAAGGTTCGCGGTCATTCCGGTTATGTCGGTGATGATGGGGTGCCGCGCTTGAATGTGCTGCAATTGCAGCGTTATATTCGCAACATGCCCAAACCTGTGATAGCAGTTGTGCCGGGCTTTGCGATTGGCGGCGGGCATGTCTTGCATGTCTGCTGTGATTTGACGATTTCGAGTGACAATGCGATTTATGGTCAGACAGGACCGATTGTTGGCAGCTTTGATGCCGGCTTTGGCTCTTCCTTTCTGGCGGCGCATGTTGGACAGAAAAAGGCCCGCGAAATCTGGTTCCTGTGCCGTCAGTACAGCGCCGAGCAAGCCGAAGCGATGGGCATGGTGAATCGGGTCGTTCCCTTGGCTGAACTGGAAAAAGAGGCTTTGCAATGGTCGCGCGAGATTTTGAGCAAAAGCCCCTTGGCGCTGCGCTTTATCAAAGCTGGTTTGAATGCGGAATTGGATGGTCAGACGGGCGTACAGGTCTTGGCAGGGGACGCAACCATGCTCTTTTATATGACCGAAGAGGGCAGCGAAGGCAAAAATGCCTTTCTGGAAGGACGTGCGCCAGACTTCAGTCAATTCCCGCGCCGCGCATAAAGCGGATGCCGAACCGGCAGGCAGAGGATACATCATGAAGAAGCACTGGCGGGCGGGAACTTCGGTGACAGCCGATTGGCTGATTGCCCGTAAAAATGCCACCGCGACCAAGGACTTCCTGATTATTGACCAGACTAGCCTGACCTTTGCGGAGGTGAATGGTCGCGTTGAAGCAGCCTGCCAAGCCATTCAGCGTCATGTGCCTGTCCAAGCTGGCGACCGCGTAGCGCTTTTGATGCCGACGAGCCGGGCTTATGTATTGAGCCTGCTGGCGCTGATGCGACTGGGTGCGCTGGCGGTGCCACTGAATACGCGGCTGACCCCGACCGAACTCCGATGGCAGCTTAAGCATACCGAATGTCGGCTGGTTATCTGCCATCAGGAAACCGCAGCCCTTGCCGCGGAGATTGCCGACTGTGGTTGTGCGGTTGTATCCTTTGACAAGCTGGCATGGGAGGAACGAAAAGAAATCCCGCATTTACAGCCAAGAACCCCTTCGTTTGACCTGGATGCTGACTTCGCCATCATTCATAGCTCGGGTACAAGCGGACGGCCCAAAGCGGTGGCATTGACCCGTGACAATATGTATCAAAGCGCGGTGGCATCGGCGCATCGGCTGGGTGTCTTGCCGGATGACCGCTGGTTATGTGCTTTGCCACTCTATCATGTGGGCGGCTTGAGCATCGTATTGCGTTCCCTGTTATACGGGACGGCGGTTGAGTTCGTGACGACCCCCAAATTCGATGTGGATGTCCTGAATCGGGTTCTTAGCCAGCGACCGATTACGCTGGTGTCGCTGGTGCCGACGATGCTGCGGCGCTTGCTGGATGCGCGGCGGGCGGCATGGAATCCCAAGCTGCGGCTGGTGCTGCTCGGTGGCGAAGCGCCATCAGCCGAATTGCTGGTACGTTGCCTTAACGCGGGCATCCCGATTGCGACCACTTATGGACTCAGCGAAGCCGCCTCACAGGTGGCAACAGCGACGCCCCAGCAGCTGCGGCAAAAGCCCCTAAGCGTCGGCAAGCCGCTGCTGTTCACGCAGGTGCGCATCATTGACAAGCAGGGTCAGGATATGCCGCCGAAGGGCCTCGGTGAAGTCCTTGTCAAGGGACCCACCGTGATGCGAGGCTATGATAAAGACCCCGCAGCAACAAGGGAAGCCTTGCGCGAGGGTTGGCTGCATACCGGTGATATGGGCTATCTGGATGAGGATGGCGACCTTTACATCTGTCAGCGCCGTGCCGATTTGATTATCACTGGCGGCGAGAATGTGTATCCGCTTGAGGTCGAGAATGTCTTGCGCGAGCATCCAGCTATCGAGGAAGCGGTTGTGGTCGGGGTGGCGGATGCGGAGTGGGGACAGCGGGTTGCGGCGGCGGTGCAGGTCAAACACGGGAAAAGCCTGTCGCGCCAGGAGGTGATGCGCTTTGCCCGTGAAAAGATGGCGGGTTACAAAATCCCCCGCAAGTTCTGCTTTGTGGAGGCATTCCCGCGCACGGCTTCGGGGAAAATCCAGCGGCAGGCGGTGAAGAAGCTCTTTAATGAAGACGATTAAGGGGCATCATTACCATACTGTTGTCAGCGGCGCGGGCAGTCCTATCCTGCTGCTGCATGGCTTTACTGGCGATTCCCGCGGCTGGCAAAGCCTGCGACAGGCGCTGGAGCCAGGGCATCGTGTGATTGCGATGGATATTCTGGGGCATGGCGATAGTGACAAACCAGCCAGCGCGTCATGCTATCGCATGGAGCGGGTTGGCGCGGACATCATCGCTCTGCTGGACAGGCTAGCAGCGGAAAAACTGCATCTGCTTGGCTATTCGATGGGTGGACGGCTGGCATTGTATTTGGCATTGCGTTTCGCTCCGCGCTTCCACTCCCTGATTTTGGAAAGCGCCTCGCCGGGCTTGCGCGGTGAGCAGGAACGCGAGGAACGCGCCCAAAGCGACAATCAACTGGCGGACAAAATCGAGGCATATGGAATCGAGTGGTTTGTCGATTTTTGGGAAAGCCTGCCCTTGTGGGATTCGCAAGGCGTGCTGCCTTTGGCTGTTTTGGTGGCGCAAAGGCAGCGGCGGCTGGGCAACGAGCCGCTTGGCCTGGCGAACAGCCTGCGGGGGATGGGCATCGGCGCACAGCCAAGCCTGTGGGAGCAGCTGCCGCTGCTGAACCTGCCGACGCAGTTGATTGTGGGAGAGCGTGACCGCAAGTTTCTGCGAATCAACCGAGAAATGGCGGAGTTGATTCCGCAGGCGGCGATGAAGGTTATTCCGAATGTCGGACATCGCGTGCATCTGGAGAATCCGTCCCTGTTTCGTCAAGCGGTTATATCATTTATACGCGGTTTGTAAGGGGCTGCTGGCGGCGCAATTTTGTCACTTGTTACATTAAGCCTGATTTGTGGTACAAATTGTGTAATCGCGTTATAATGTGAGGCAAGATAAGTTATAATGCGGGGTAAATCGCAGTATAACAGCGCTTAATTCAAAGATATTCACAGCCAAAAGGAGAAGTTAATGCAAATTTCAATGACTGTCAACGGAGTGGTGCGTGAAGGTGATGTCGAACCTCGTACTTTATTGGTTCATTTTTTGCGTGAAACGCTGGATTTGACCGGCACAAAAATCGGCTGTGATACCAGCCAATGTGGCGCTTGCACAGTTCATCTGGATGGCAAGGCGCTCAAATCCTGCACGCTGCTCGCCGTTCAGGCGGATGGAGCGGATGTGACCACGATAGAAGGTTTGGCAATCGATGGCGAACATCATCCGATGCAAACATCGTTCTGGGAAAACCACGGATTGCAATGCGGTTATTGTACGCCTGGCATGATTATGGCGACCACCGCATTTGTCAATGACAACCCGGGAGCTTCCGAAGAGGCAATCCGGCACAACCTGGAAGGGAATATCTGCCGCTGCACGGGTTATCACAATATCGTGAAAGCCGTCAAGCAGGTCGCTGATGCCGCAGGAGGATAAAACATGAGTACCCGAATTTTTGGCTCTGGCATTAAACGGCGCGAAGACCCGCGTTTGATTACGGGTGAGGCCAAATATACCGACGACATGAAATTACCCGGTTTGCTGCACATGGCGGTCGTCCGCAGTCCTTATGCCCATGCCAATATCGTCAGCATCGATACATCGGCGGCAGCAGCGATGGAAGGCGTGGTGGCGGTGTTCACCGGCGAGGACATTACCCTGGCAGGCATCCCGACGGCGTGGCTGATTCCGGACAGTGAGCTTAAAACCCCGGAACATCCAGCGCTGGCAAAGGGGAAGGTGCGCTATGTGGGTGATGGCGTCGCCATGGTGCTGGCGGATGACCGCTATCGGGCGCAGGATGCTGCCGATGCGGTGGTGGTCGAGTATGAAGAATTGCCGGCGGTGATTGACCCCGAAAAAGCGACGCAGGCCGGTGCGCCACAGCTGTTTGATGATGTGGAGAACAATATCGCCTTTCGTTGGGTGATGGGCGACAAGGAAGCCAGCGACGCGGTTTTTGAGAATGCCGATGTGGTCGTATCGGATACGATTTTGCAGCAGCGTTTGCTGCCGACGGCGATGGAACCCCGCGCGGCAATGGCACAGTACAACCCCGCCACCGAAGAACTCACGCTTTGGTGCACCTCGCAGAATCCGCATATCCACCGCTTTATCATCAGCGCTGTCACCGGGCTGTCCGAGAACAGGGTTCGCGTGATTGCGCCCGAGGTCGGTGGCGGGTTTGGCAGCAAGATTCCCTGCTATCCCGATGAGGCCTTGGTGTCTTGGGCGGCAATCAAGATGAATCGTCCGATTAAATGGACAGAAACGCGGTCGGAGAATTATCTCATTACCATTCACGGGCGCGACCATGTCCAGCATGCCCAGATGGCGGCTGACCAGAATGGCAAGATCCTCGGCGTCCGCGCGACTGTCTACGCAGGCATGGGCGGCTACCTTTCGACCGCTGCCCCTGGCATCCCGACTATCTTGCATGGCTTGCTGTATGTGGGGCCCTATACCATACCTAACGTCTACTGCGAATCCATCGGCGTGATGACCACTGCCACCCCCACCGATGCCTATCGGGGCGCCGGACGACCCGAAGCGACCTTCCTGCTGGAGCGATTGGTGGATATGGTCGCCAGGGAACTGGATGTGGATCCGGTCGAACTGAGACGACAAAATCTGATTCCGAAATTTGAGGACGGCTACGAAGTTGCCACCAGCCTTATCTATGACAGCGGTGACTATCCAGCGGCATTCGAGAAAGCCTTGGGCATTGCTGGTTATGAGGCCTTCCGCCAAGAGCAGGTGGAGGCACGCGCAAACGGACGTTACCTCGGCATTGGCGTGACTGCCTACACCGAAATGTGCGGTTTGGGTCCCAGCCAGGTTGCGGGCGCGGTTGGCTTTCAGGGCGGTCTCTGGGAAAGTGCGATTGTCCGCGTGACACCCACCGGCAAAGTGCAGGCATTGATTGGCGCTTCTCCGCATGGTCAAGGCTCGGAAACGACTCTGGCGCAAATCATTGGCGAGGAACTGGGCTTCCCCGTTGACGATATCGAAGTCATTCATGGCGATACCACTGAAACGCCAATGGGATGGGGCACCTATGGCAGCCGCACCACGCCAGTGACCGGGGCTGCGCTGGCAAAAGCCTCGCGCAAGCTAAAGGAAAAGGCAAGAGCTTTGGCTGCCCATCTGATGGAAGCTGCGGTTGAAGACATCGAATATGCGGATGGCAAATTCTCGGTCAGAGGCTCGCCCGACCAATTCCAGACGATTCAGGATGTGGCCTTGATGGCACACCTCGCCTGGAATCTGCCAGAGGGCATGGATCCTGGCTTTGAGGAATCCCAATTCTATGACCCGCCGAACTTTGTTTATCCCTTTGGTACGCATATCGCCATTGTTGAAGTTGACCCTGATACCGGCGATATTGATTTGCAGCGTTATATTGCGGTCGATGACTGCGGCCCGCAGATTAACCCGGAGATTGTACAGGGGCAGATTCACGGCGGGGTTGTGCAAGGTGTGGCGCAGGCGCTTTGTGAAGGTGTGATTTACGATGAAAACGGACAATTACTGACCGGCTCGATGATGGATTACACCCTGCCTCGCGCCGATATGTTCCCGAACTTTGAACTTGATGAAACCGTAACCCCATCACCCCATCATCCGATTGGTGTCAAGGGCGTCGGTGAAACCGGAACCATCGCCAGCACGCCGACTGTCTACAACGCGGTACTGGATGCGCTGGCGCCGCTGGGCGTCGACAAAATTGATATGCCGCTGACATCATTTAAGGTCTGGGATGCGATACAACAATCTAATGCAAATGGAGGAGGTGCCTAGATGTGGCCGAATAATTTTGAATATGAACGGGCAGAAACCGTTGAGCAAGCCCTGGAGATGATTGACGATGAGGGCAAATTCATCGCTGGCGGTCACAGCCTGCTACCGGTGATGAAACTGCGCCTGTCGGCGCCGGAGCAGCTGGTCGATATTGGACGGATTGCGACATTGAAAGGCATCTCGGCAGATGATGGCTCGCTGATGATTGGCGCCACGACCACCCATGCCGAAATCGCGTCTTCGGCGGATGTGCAGGCGATGTGTGCCGCGCTGGCGAGCGCTGCCGGGCAAATCGGCGACCAGCCAGTGCGTAACTTTGGCACCCTGGGCGGCAATATCGCTCATGCCGACCCGGCTTCCGACCCGCCAACGGTGCTGGTGGCGGCGGGCGCGACCATCCATATCCAAGGGATGGATGGCGAACGTTCGGTAGGTGCAGAAGCGTTCTTTGTTGACCTTTTTGAAACAGCACTGGAAGAGGGAGAACTCATCACCAGCGTGACCCTGCCCGACCTGAGTGGACACAAGACAGCTTATGCCAAATTCCCGCATCCGGCATCCCGTTATGCGATTGTGGGGGTTTGCGTCGTCCTGGATATGGATGGCGATACTTGTGCTGGCGCCAGTGTAGCGGTAGGCGGCGCAACCGTCAAAGCAGTCAAATGCGCTGGCGCAGAAGTCGCTCTGGCTGGCTCCAGCCTGGATGATGCAGCGCTCGATGCCGCTGCCGCCGCTGTGAAATCCGATATTGATGAGTGGCTGGCGGGTGATATTGCCTATCCTGAATCGTATCGGCAGCAAATGGCCGGGGTTTATCTCAAACGCGCCATCAAAGCAGCGCTGGGGTAAGCCACTTTTTCTGCCCCCAAGATGTGCATGGGAGCGGGACAGCTTGGTCGATATTAAGGAAATGTCGCAAGGCATTTCCTTATCAATGCTCGAATGCCGGAGTGCATCATCTTGCACTGCGGACGTGTTGATATTCTCATATCATCAGCGCCGGTGGAATCTGTTTTAGAACAGAAGCGGAGTTTGATCGATATTGGTTCAAAACTCGTGGAT
>DAOUKA010000118.1:0-2204 GCA_034421915.1 Anaerolineae bacterium | reverse complement strand
TGGAATGTGCTGTTGATGGTTGTCAAGTTCTCCAAGTTGAGGATAGCGCCACCATCTTCAGCAGCTGAGTTGCCATGGAATGTGCTGTTGATGGTTGTCAAGCTCCCCCAGTTGGAGATAGCGCCGCCACCTTCAGCAGCTGAGTTGCCACTAAATGTGCTGTTGATGGTTGTCAAGTTACTCCTCCAGTTGGAGATAGCGCCACCATCGCTATCCGTCGCGTTGTCCTTGAAGCTGCTGCTGCTGATGTTGACCGTTCCGTCCTCTATATGCATCGCTCCTCCATGGTAACTAGCCTTGTTGCCACTGAAGCTACTGCTACTGATGTTGACCGTTCCGTCCTCTATCATCATCGCTCCTCCACCACCATAATCGCCAGTCGAATTATTATTGAAGCTGCTGCTGCTGATGTTGACCGTTCCATCCTCTATGTAAATCGCTCCTCCACCACCCAAACCACTGGCCGAATTATTATTGAAGATGCTGTCCGTGACAGTAAAGTTTCCCAGGTTATAGATGGCACCTCCAGTGCCTCCTTCACCAGTGCCTTCTTCAGTCGAGTTGTCGCTGATTGTGCTGTCGCTAATGGTGAGACTTCCTTCATTTCCTATTGCACCGCCTTGATCCGCCAAGTTGTTGCTGATTGTGCTGTTGGTGATGGTCAGGCTGCCAAAGTTGCCAATGGCGCCGCCCCAGCCAGACCGGCCGTTAGTAATCGTCACTTCGTTAAGCGTCAGATTGCCGCGGCTGTGGACACCGATGATATGGAAGCGGTCTTTGCCTCGAATCGTATAACCAGCCCCTTCAATCGTCATCTCGGAGGTGACCAGTGGCAGCGCGCTTGAAAGCACGACATCTGCCGACAGCGTAATCGTATCCGCGCCATCGCCAGCCGAGCAGCCGCCCACAGCCTCGTCCTTGTTCGCCGCTGTGATGGCATCCGCCAGACTGCAATCTGAATTGACTGCGATGTCGGCGGCGTAAGCCGGCCATGCCAGCAGCAAAACACCAAACAGCGCCGCGAATAGCAAAATGAACTTTTTCATATTGAGCCTCCAAATGATATGCTCTGGCAGCGCCAATAAACTAACACGGTAGGGTGCAAATTACAAATCCCTTTGGCGCAAGATTCAAACTCCCCGCCCTCTGTGGTAAAATCCTGACAGAGCGTATCGTCATCATCAGGAGTCGCCATCATGTACAATCCCAAAGACCATCTCAAAAAATTGGTGGAGGCACACGCCCCCAGCGGCTACGAAGCCCCGATTGCCGACATCCTGCGCGAGGATTGGGCGGGGCTGGTGGATGCCTTCGACAGTGACCGCCTCGGCAGCTTAATCGGCATCAAACGCGCCACCCGCCCGAGCCAGCCAGCCCGCAAAATCATGCTGGCGGCGCACATGGACGAAATCGGCTTGATGGTGCGCCAAATCGAAGACGGCTTTATCTATCTGCACAGCATCAACGGCATAGACAGCCGCGTGATGCTGGCGCAGCCGGTGCTGGTGCATGGGCGCCGCGCCTTGCCTGGGGTTGTGGCGACGATGCCGCCGCACATGCTGACCGCTGCCGAACGCAAAAAATACCCGCCCATCGATGCGCTGGTGGTGGATGTGGGACTGCCGGCCGAGGAAGTCGCGGCGCTGGTGCGGATTGGCGATTTGGTGACGGTGGATGTGCCGCTCATCGAGCTCAAGGGGCGCAAGGTGGCCGCCAAAGCGATGGATGACCGCGCCTGCATTGCCGCGGTGACTACCTGCCTGCAGGCCTTGCGGGGCATGCACCATAGCTGGGATGTCTATGCCGCGGCGACGGTGCAGGAAGAGGTCGGCCTGCGCGGCGCGGCCACCGCCGCTCATTATATCGAGCCGGATTGCGCCATTGCGCTGGATGTGGGCTTTGCCGAACAGCCGGGCGTCTCACCTGGCGGCAGGCTGGGCGGCGGGCCGCAGCTGGGCATCGGCGCCAATTTCCACCCCAAAATGGTCGAGCGCTTGCAGGAAGTCGCCAAGTATTATGATATTGCATGGCAGTCGGATGTTATGCCCGCCCGCAGCGGGACGGATGCCTGGGCGATTCAGGTCGCCCGCGGCGGCGTGCCGACGGCTTTGCTGAGCCTGCCGCTGCGCAATATGCACTCGCCAGTCGAGACGCTTGACCTCAAGGATATCGAGCGCTGCGGCCGCTGGCTGGCGCATTTCATC
>DAOUKA010000117.1:0-6851 GCA_034421915.1 Anaerolineae bacterium | reverse complement strand
GCCTGTCCGATTCGGCCATATAATCCCGCAGCCCGAAAACCACCTCGACCAGCGAGGGATTGAAAGCCTGATACTTGCTGATGGGGCTGTCCAGGCGCTCCCGCAGCAGCCAGACCGAGGACCAGTGAACATCGACCGCCACAGCGACGATGCCAGGGATGCCGAGCAGCAGTAAAATGCCGCAGTAGCTCATGCGCTGAATGGGAGGCCAGCCGCGTATCCGTTCGGATGACAGCCATTTGGACAGCGCGATGGCGGTCGGCAGGCTCAGGAGGGGGACGATAGCGAAGCCCAGCCGATAATGATAGCTGTAGGAGTAGAACCAGGTCGCAAAATAAGGCAGGGCCAGCAAGAGCGCCCAGCCAATCAGGCGGAGTTCCCGCGCCGTCCCCGCGCTTGGGCGCCAGTTCAATTTCAATATCGGGCGCAGGCTCAGGCAAATCAGGCACAGCCCGGCAAACATCCACAAAGCCTCCATCAGCGTGATATAGCTTGCGGGCGGGTCGATGCGGGCGGGAAACAGGCGCGGGTTGGATGCCAGAAAACCGACAAGAAGCAGTATGATGCCGATGATGCCGATGACGAAGCGCCTGGGCGCTAGGCGGCGGCGCGAACTGCAAACCAGGAAACCAACAATGAGCGCCAACACCATCCAACTGAGATAATCACCGCTCCGCCGCGCGTGTGATAGCCATAAATCTGGCGGCAGGGTAATCACCTCATGCCCGAGCAGAAAATTGCGCAGATACCAGACAGAACCAAGCGGGATAGAAGCCAAGCCTGTCCAAAAAGCGACCCTGAAGCGCGGCATCCACCCTCGGATGCGGAATCTTGCCCGCAACAGTTCCAGGACAAGCAGCAGCAGGACGCCCCAGATAAAGGCGCCGGCGGTCGGTTTGGTGAACATGGCCAGGCCAAGCATCATGCCGGCCAGGATGGCATCCTGCCGCCGCGGGCGCGGCGCTTCACCCAGCCAAGCTCGCAGAAAGAAGGCGGCCGCCAGCGTGAAAGTGAATGTCAGTGGTATTTCCAAATCGCCTATGGATGCCCATTGTCCGACCAGTGGGTGCAAGCCCCACAAGGCAGCGGTGAACAGGCCAACCCGCCGATTGATGACTTCGCCCAGCAGATAAGCAGCCAGAATGCTGCCGATGTGCATCATAGGAATGACCATTCGGGCGGCGTGGTCATTGATTTCGCCTATTAGGATCTGCACACAGGCATATTGCAGTTGGACAAACTGCGGATAATAATCAATCGAGTTGGGAATAAATCCTTCCAGAAAGTACAGACGCCCCTGAAATCCATAAACCCATAAGGCATCGTAGGTGGTGAAAGTCCAGAAGGCGGTATGAATCCAGCGCAGGATGATGGCGATGGCAATCATCGCCACAATCAGCTTTTCATCGAAAGCCAGGGGCGTCCTCGGCGCGGATTTGGGGCGGCGGCGATGCCTTTTGCGCCAGGCGATGAAGCCGCCGCTGACAGCCATGACGATGCTGCCCGCCAGTATCCATTCGACTGTGAACAGGCGCAGGTCAAGCTGCGCGCCTGCCAGGCCCAAGATAAGCATCCAGGCAGTCATGCAGGCTGGACCCAAAGCCAGAGCCAGCGCGGCAATCATCGCACGGGAATGCCATTGGCGGGTCGGCAGCAGCGCCAATGCCCAAGGCACACCCAAACCGAGACTCATCCACAGCGTCGGCAGAAGGCCCGCCAGCGCATCTTCAATCCAGTATAATGAAGCCATCATCCTGCGCCTTGATGCCTTTCCAGATGCGCACCGCCAACAGCCAAAGGCTGTAGGCCGTCATGCTCGCCACAAATGGCAAAACCGCCAGATAATACCGCGCCCAGGGCAAGGGGGTCGTTATGAAGGTTATCGCGGCGATGCCAACTCCCCATGCTATGAACAGCCAGCGATATGCCCAGGGGATGTCGCCGCTGCGAATCAAATGAATGCCGCCCAGCAAGGTAAGCAGCAAAAACAGCAATCCGACCGGGCTTGAGCCGCCGACTGTCATGCCCGCCAGCCCTGAACTTTCATAAACGCCAATCTGGGCGCGGATCGCATCGTAGCCTGCCCAATTCGGCGCTTCGAAATACTGGATTTCCCCGACAAAACCATAGCGAAAGAATCCGTTCATCCGTTCCGCCAATGAGGCATAGCCATCGAAGAAGTCCGTTTGCCCCTGCAACAGCCCGAGCCGCAGGGACAAGACTTGCGATGCGCTTTGCAGCGGCGATTCCCACCAAGCTGGATTCAGCGCATAAAATACCAGCAGCGCGGACAGGCCCGCCGCCAAAAATCCCCCAAGCGTTCGGACAATCCCCCGCCGTTCCCGCATGGCCTGCACCAAGGCATAACTAAAACAGGCAAAAAACACCAGCGCTGCAACGATGACGTTGGGATGTTTGGCAGCTATGGCGAACCCGGCGGCCATGCCCAGCGCGGGATAAGTCCACCATTTGCGCGCGCGCATCAGCCAGATGCCGGCCAAGAGAACCAGCGTCATACCCAGCAGATGGCTGCCTTCCATCATCGCCCGCCGTCCATTGAGCAGGATGACCGGGTGCAAGGCCAACAGCGCAGCAGCGAGATAGGCACTGGGGCGACCCAGCGCGGGCTTGACAAAGCAGAAGAAGGCCGCCACCGCCACCGCCAACTGAAAAGCTGATGCCAGCCGACCAAGCCGCAGCAGATGGCGGTTGGGGATGCGATGGGTATCGCGATTATAGGCATAATCGCCCTCCCAATCCCATTGTTCGTTTAACTCATCGAGCGGCAAACCCTGGCTGGCGGCTATCCAGCCATAGATTGTTTTGGCGACAGTGCCGTTAATCAGCCGCAGCTGCTGCTCGGTGGGGCTGCCGGCCTCGTTATGGTCGTACAAGATCTTGGAGAGGTCGGCTTCGGCAAGATAATAATAATCACGTCCCATATAGATTTGCGTGGCTTCGTCGCCATGGAAGGGGACGAGCGCCGCGCCCGCCAATACATAAACAGCCAGCAATCCCAGCCACAGGGCATCTGCCCATTGGGGAAGTTGATGCGAACCCGACATGTTGGCTCTCTTCCAGTCGCGTGGGTTATGCGCTTCCGCCGCCGCGGATTATTCGCTCCCGCCGTCGCGGGCTTGGGCGGGCGGGTCAATCTCGACCAGCAGGCTGTTTTTGTCAACAGCCTGACCGGCTTCAACATGAATGGCGGCGACAATGCCATCAATCGGTGATTTCAGTTCATTTTGCATTTTCATCGATTCCAGAATGACCAGCGTATCCCCCTGGGCTACAGTCTGTCCAGCCGCGATGTTGACGACGGCAATCAAGCCGGGCATGGGCGCATGAACCTCGCCCGAGCCACTGCTTAGGCCGCCGCGCCGCTGAAGCAGCAGAAGCGCGCGTTCGTCCAGCACGCGCGTCTCGAAGAGCCGCCCATCCATCATCACAGCGATGTTGTCATCGTCATCGTCAATCACGGCTTCCAGCGATTTGTTCTCGGTGATGATGGAATACAGTGACCCGCCAAGGTTGAGGAAATCGACATCGTGCGTTTCGCCATTGACCAGAATGCTGCCATCGTGATCAATTTCAATTTCGTATTGCTCGCCGTTGACAAGGGTGACATATTTCATCGGTGCATCCTCTCGAAGCGCGCCATCCACTTCCAATTGCTGGTGTCCCGCTTTGCTGGCGCAACGACCTGCGATGCCAGCTGCCGTTTGCGGTGGGCATAGAGGGTGGCGGCGATGGCGACGGTTTCCAACTCGGCTGGCGTCGGGTCTTGTTCATAGGTGTACATATTGAAGCGCTGCTCGACAAAATTGGTGTCGATTTTGCCGGCGATAAAGCTGATGCTGTTCAGCAGGTTGATGTGGAAGGGGATGTTGTGCTTCAGGCCCATAATCCGATATTCGGATAATGCCCGCCGCATGCGCAGCATGGCTTCGGAACGGGTTTCGCCCCAGGTGATGAGTTTGGCAATCAGGCTGTCATAATAAGGCGTGATTTCCGAGCCGGGATAGACGCCGCTGTCCACGCGCACGCCTGGGCCGGTGGGTATGATCATCGTGCTGATTTGCCCGGTGGATGGCATGAAGTTGGCATAGGGGTCTTCGGCATTGATGCGGCATTCTATCGCCCAGCCCTTCGGCTTCAGGACGTTTTTCGTCGGGCCCATGCGGCGGCCTCGGGCAATCCGAATCTGTTCCTTGGCGAGGTCAACGCCAGTGACCAGTTCGGTGACGGGATGCTCGACTTGCAGGCGGGTGTTCATCTCCAGGAAGTAATAATTCTTGTCTCTATCGACCAGACATTCAATCGTGCCAGCATTCACATACCCGACCGACTCGGCTGCGGCGATTGCCATCTTGCCCATATTCTCGCGCAGGCGGGCGTCAACGAAGACGCTTGGCGCTTCTTCCACCAGTTTTTGGTGGCGGCGCTGGATCGAACATTCGCGTTCACCGAGGTGGATGGTATTGCCATGCGCATCCGCCAGAATCTGAAATTCGATATGCCGCGCTCCCAGCAGCAATTTTTCGACGTAGACGTCCCCGTTGCCGAAGGCGCTCTCGGCTTCACGGCGGGCGGTGTGCAGCGCGGCCTCGAAATTTTGCAGCTGGTGTACCGGGCGCATCCCCTTGCCACCGCCGCCAGCGACCGCCTTGATTAGAACCGGGAAGCCGATTTGACTGGCGGCATGGGCGAGTTCCTCGTCGGGCAAGCTGGCGTCGGTGCCCGGGATGAGCGGCACCTTATTCCGCGTGACGGCGGTTCGGGCGGCCTGTTTGTCGCCCATAGTGGCAATCGCATAGGGCGAGGGGCCAATCCAAGTCAGACCCTCATCCATCACCTGCCCCGCAAAATCGGCATTTTCCGCCAGGAAACCATAACCGGGGTGGATGGCATCGGCGCCTGTCTTTCGGGCAACCTCAATCAGCGCATCCATCTTCAGATAACTCTCCGCCGGGCGCGGCCCGCCGATATGCACCGCTTCGTCGGCATAACGGACGTGCAGGGCGGCGCGGTCGGCATCTGAATAAACAGCCACCGTCGGAATGCCGAGATCGCGGGCGGCGCGGATAATGCGAACGGCTATTTCGCCGCGGTTGGCAACCAGTATCTTGTTGATTCTCGTCGTTTGTTCAGCCATCTGCGCCCCCTAAAGCGGGATGTTGCCGTGTTTCTTGGGTGGATTTTCGTCGCGTTTGTTCTGGAAGACCTGCAAGGCGTTGATGAGGCGCGGGCGGGTATGATGCGGCTCAATGATGTCGTCGATGAAACCGCGGCTGGCGGCAATGTAAGGATTGGCGAAGGTCGCGCGGTATTCGTCCGCCAGTTCTTTTTTGCGGGCGGCGGGGTCGGCGGCCGCCTGCAGTTCGCGGCGATAGATGATTTCGACCGCGCCCTCGGGGCCCATCACAGCGATTTCGGCCGTGGGCCAAGCGATATTCAGGTCGGAGCGGATATGCTTGCTGCTCATTACACAATACGCGCCGCCATAAGACTTGCGCGTGGTGACGGTCAGCTTGGGCACCGTTGCCTCACAATAAGCGAAGAGCAGTTTTGCGCCGCTCATAATGATGCCGTTATGTTCCTGGTCAGTGCCGGGCAGATAGCCGGGGACATCGACAAAGGTAATCAGGGGGATGTTGAAGGCATCACAGGTACGGACAAAGCGAGCGGCTTTTTCGCTGGCATTGATGTCCAGCACGCCCGCCAGCACCATCGGCTGATTGGCGACAATGCCGACGGCATTCCCCCCCAGACGGGCATAGCCGACCACGATATTGGCAGCGAATTCTTCCTGCACCTCAAAGAAATGCCCGTCATCAACGATCAG
Organism: Anaerolineae bacterium; assembly: GCA_034421915.1. Classification (GTDB taxonomy): domain Bacteria; phylum Chloroflexota; class Anaerolineae; order Aggregatilineales; family Phototrophicaceae; genus UBA6055. The sequence continues at coordinate 1,006 of DAOUKA010000117.1, read as the reverse complement.
TTCGATGACCTGCTTGATGTCGTAGGGCTGGTTGGGATTTTCTGGCACCATCGAATCCAGCGCGGCTTCTGTGCGCAGGGGGTCATCGGTCGTAGCGACCAGCTGCGGGTCTTCCATGTTGTTCTGCGGCAGATAACTCAGGAGTTCGCGCACCAGCATCAGCGATTGGGTCTCGTCATCAGCGACAAAGTGACAGACGCCGCTCTTGCTGGCATGAACCGAGGCGCCGCCAAGGCCCTCAAAGGTGACGTCTTCATTCAAGACCTGCTTGACCACCTCGGGGCCGGTGATGAACATGTAGCTGCTGTCTTTGACCATAATGATAAAGTCGGTCAATGCCGGGCTATAGACAGCGCCGCCAGCGCAAGGGCCCATAATCACGCTGATTTGCGGGATGACACCGCTTGCCAGGGTATTTTGCAAGAAAATATCGGCATAGCCACCGAGGCTCTCGACGCCTTCCTGAATGCGGGCGCCGCCGCTGTCGTTCAGACCGATAATCGGCACACCGACTTTCACCGCCATGTTCATAATTTTGATGATTTTATGGGCGTGCGCCTCGCTCAGGCTGCCGCCCATCACGGTAAAATCCTGCGAATAGACATAAACCAGCCGCCCGTCAATGGTGCCCCAGCCAGTTACCACGCTGTCGCCCAGTGGCTTGTTGCGGTCGAGCCCGAATTTGCTGTTGTGATGATGGACAAAGGCATCCACCTCGTGGAAAGTGCCAGGGTCAAGCAGGATGTCGAGCCGCTCGCGGGCGGTTTTTTTGCCTTTGTCATGCTGGCGCTGAATCCGCGCCTCGCCGCCCCCCTGTTGGCTTTGGGCGCGTTTTTCTCGAAGCTGCTCCAGCTTGGGGCTTAGGGTCATGTACGTTTTCTCCCTTAGTTGACGAATGAAATCAGCCAAACGGTTTGATACAGCATCATAAAACAACTCGGCAGGATAAACCAGAGCAGGGGGCTAGGGCGTAAGGCCAAAGCGGTTCAGCAGTTCCACGATGGCG
>DAOUKA010000116.1:0-3713 GCA_034421915.1 Anaerolineae bacterium | reverse complement strand
GGCAGCACCAACGCTATTGTCCATCTGCCAGCGATTGCCGGGCGGCTTGGGTTGGAACTGCCGCTGGCACGGTTTGACGAACTGAGTCGGACAACACCGCTCATCGCCAATATGCGCCCCGTCGGGGAGTACCAAATGGAAGACCTGTATTATGCTGGCGGGATTCCCGCAGTGCTCAAACAACTACTGCCATGCTTGCATGGCGATGCGCGCACCGTCACCGGTCAAACTCTGGCAGCTAACCTGGAATTGGCAGAGGTCACCAATCCGTCTGTGATTCATTCGCTTGACCAGCCGATTCAGCCTGAAGGCGGGTTGAGCATTCTGCGCGGCAATCTGGCACCTGATGGCGCTGTGATTAAACATGCCGCCGCGACCGCCGACCTGCTGAAGCATCGCGGGCCTGCCATTGTCTTCAAGGGCATCGCCGATCTGCGAGCGCGTATTAACGCCCCCGACCTGGATGTCAGCCAAGATCATGTGCTGGTGCTGCAAAATGCCGGTCCTATCGGCGGACCGGGGATGCCCGAAGTTGGCAATTTGCCGATTCCGCGTAAATTGCTGCGACAGGGCCTGCGGGATATGGTACGGATTTCGGATGCCCGCATGAGCGGCACTTCCTACGGTACGATTGTTTTGCATGTCGCGCCAGAAAGTGCGCTTGGGGGACCGCTAGCACTGGTGCAGGACGGCGACGACATCGAGCTTGATGTATCCAATCGTCGGCTGCACCTCCATGTCAGCGACCAAGAACTGGCTCGGCGCCGCGCCAAGTGGAGTGCGCCGCCCCCATCATTCCAGCGCGGCTATGGACAGATGTTCCTGCAGCACGTGCTTCAGGCGCCGCTTGGCTGCGATTTCGACTTCCTGCGCGGCGCCAATCCAGTCGAAACGTGGGAGCAGCCGAAGTTTTAACTCGTATGCCATGTTTGAAATTATCGAAATATAATCAATCCCTCGCCTCTTTAACAGGCGCATAGACACAACTTCTACGGCGAGAGACTATTCAGGGCAGTACGGAAATCTACTCATCCAGCACACCATCAGCCAAGCCAGCTGGCACCGCTAGGGGTTGGGCGAGCGTGCTGTTGATGTCAATATGCACTCCCTGCGCCGCCGATTCTTCCAGCGCCTGCATGATGTCCAGCACATGAAAGGCGAGGGCGCCGCTGGCACGATGCGGGCGTCCCGACTGAATAGCGTATGCCATATCCGCCACGCCAGCACCGCGCCCAATCCGGGTGGTGTGGGTCAGTTGAATATCCCGCCAGCCACCGTCTGCGCTCTGTCGGACTTGTACCAGGCCATCAAAGCGGTTCGGATCCGGCACGCCAAGCGAGCCATCTGTACCATGAATTTCAATAGAGGGCAGATGATGTCCCCAGATGTCAAAACTGGTGATGACGGTGGCGATAGCGCCATTTTCAAATTCGAGCGTGCCGGCAATATGCGTGTTGACTTCGACGGGCAAGACCTGCCCCCGCAGGGCGTCGCTGGTCGCGATCCGTTCGTCAAAGGTGATGCGTGCCGAACCCGCAACCCGTGCCACCGGCCCCATCAGATTCACCAGTGTGGTCAGGTAATAGGGACCCATATCGAAGAGCGGGCCGCCCCCTTTGAGATAATAAAAACCGGCATTAGGATGCCAACTTTCTGGTCCATGACTCAGGAAGAAGGCAGTTGCCGCAACCGACTTGCCGATTAGCCCGTCATCAATGACTTTGCGAGCCGTTTGCCCGCCACCGCCGAGGAAGGTATCGGGCGCACAGCCCACCCGTACACCTTGGGCAGCGGCGGCTTGCATAATCTTCTCACCATCGGCACGATTGAGCGCCAGGGGTTTCTCGCTGTAGGCGTGCTTGCCGGCCTCAATGATTTGCAGCGAGACTTCGGCATGGGCGGCGGGAATCGTCAGGTTAATCACCATATCAATGTCATCGGCTGCCAGGAGGTCATCGATGCTGTGGGCGACCAGACCGTATTCAGCAGCAAATGCCTGGGCGCGGTCAGTCAGAATATCCGCGCAGGCGGCTATCTTAATTACATCAAAGGGCTGGCAGCCACGGATATAAGCTGGAGCGATATTTCCAGTTCCAATAATTCCGACGTTCAGTGTTTCCACAGAGACTCCTTAAAGCTGAAGTGAATAATAGACGCGAAGCAGATTTTGCTCGGCGTTTCAGGTCATAAATTCAGGGATATTGCCCCGTACCATCGGTGGATTCGACACAGGTTTTGCCCAGCGGATGGCATTGCCAATCACTTTGAGCACCTCTTCCTGATAGTAGATTGGATAAGTTTCGTGCCCGGGACGGAAGTAAAAAATTTTGCCCTGCCCGCGCTGATAACAGCAGCCACTGCGGAAGACCTCGCCGCCTTCGAACCAACTGATAAAGACCAGGGTATCGGGCGGTGGCACATCAAAATGTTCGCCATACATCTCGGCTTTGGGGATTTCGATGCATTCGGGCAAGCCATCGCAAATCGGATGCGAGGGGTCAACCACCCAAATACGCTCCTTCTCGTCGGCTTCGCGCCATTTTAGCATACAGCCAGTGCCCATCAGGCGGCGGAAAATTTTCGACAGGTGCCCCGAATGCAGCACAATCAACCCCATACCGTGCAGGACGCGCTCTTGCACGCGCTCCACAATTTCATCGGCGACCTCTTCGTGCGCCATGTGGCCCCACCAGGTCAAAACATCGGTGTTGTCAAGCACATCCGGTGTCAGTCCGTGTTCAGGTTCATCGAGTGTGGCGGTTTTGATGTCGAAGCCAAAGGGTTCAAGTCCGGCGGCGAGCGCCATGTGCATCCCGTCAGGATACAGGCTGGCGATTTCCTTGTTCTGCTTTTCGTGCCGAAATTCGTGCCAAATGGTTACACGTATTGGGTTCATCATGTCCTCTCCATCGTCTGTAAATAAGTTTGAGAGCATTATGCCGTTTTCGGTGGCGATTGACAACCGAAACTTGCGTGGCAGCCGCCAAAAATGGGGAATTGAAATTCAAATGATTCGCCGCCTAACCCTCGTCCGCCAGCCGTGCCTGAATGCCTGCCATCGCTTCCAGCGCCTTGACGATGCCGTGATTGCCTTCGTGCCCGAGACCCTGCGCCTGCAAGGTGCGGTACAGGTTGAAGCAGAGGGCGGTCGCAATCACTGGAATGCCCATCTTATCGGCTGCGCCCAGCACCAGCCGCAGGTCTTTTTGCTGCAAATCAATCGTAAAGCCTGGCCGCCAGTCGTCACGGATGACCTGCGGTCCGCGATTTGCCAGCATCCAGCTGCCCGCCGCGCCCCCGGTAACCGCTTGCAGCATTTTATCGAGATTGACGCCCCCTGCTTGGGCAAACAGCAAGGCCTCGCTGGCGGCTAACATATTAACCACACACAATATCTGATTGGAGAGCTTGACCGTTTGTCCTGCGCCTTGTTCACCCACATGGGTGATGGTGCTGCCCATCGCTTCGAAACAGGGCGTGGCGCGGGCGACATCGGCTTCGCTGCCGCCAATCATAATGCTAAGGGTGCCGTTTGCCGCGCCTTCGCTGCCACCGCTAATCGGCGCATCGAGCATGGCAATGCCTTTGGCATGAAGCTGCCTGGCGATTTCGACCGTATTGACCGGATTGATGGTGCTCATGTCAATCACCAAATCTCCGGCGGATGCGCCATGAATCACGCCCGCTTCACCGAGAATCACCGCTTCTACATC
>DAOUKA010000115.1:0-9517 GCA_034421915.1 Anaerolineae bacterium | reverse complement strand
CTGAAGAGGTCTGCCGTTTGTACCGATTGAATCTCAACGGTGATGCCGCTCTCGTCCATAAATGCCTGCATTGCCTCTTCGCTGGGCGGGACGCCCCATGGCGGTGCCAGGAATGAGATGGTTGTATCCTGCGCCTGGACACCCAAACCCATACTCAACATAAACACCAAAAGCAGCAGGATGATGCCACATTTGAAAATTTTCATCGTCTATTTCTCCCCAAATAAGTCAACCTAATTCAAATCACTCAGAAACAGATATTGCCAGCTGTCTATACGTACTCCTCTCACCACTTAATTAGTGAGATTATAAACCAACTGACGTCCTTTTTGCAAATTGTGGATAGGGTGGGGGTCATCGCAGCGATTAAACCTGTCCCTGAGTACACGAGTACGGTCATTTTCAACTACACATTATATACACCAAATATGCATACCAACCCAACACTTCAGTCACGCACGGTCACTACGCCATGCTTCGGACAGATTGTGCCGCGGCAAATGCTTGACTCGCAATCCACTCTTAACTGGGTCTTGAAAGTGCTCAAAGTAGGCGTCAATTTTGGCTGTTAATTGCTTTACCACAGGCTGATAATCGGGGTCGTCCCAGCGATTATGGGTTTCAGATGGGTCCGACCACAGGTCAAACAACTCGCAGAGGGCATTTTCATCATAGCGGCGCACAAGTTTGTAATCCTGCGTGCGAATCATGCGCAAGTTTCCATACTCACCAAACTGCGCCTGTCTCCAGTTCGACAAGCCCTCAGAATTATCCAGCATGGGCAGAAAACTGCGTCCAGGATAATTGCGGTCTTCAGCCAGGCTAGCGGAGATACCGGCATAATCAGCTACAGTCTGAAACAGGTCAAGATGATCGACAAATTCAGACCGCCGCTGATGTGCAAATAAATGTTTCGGCTGGTTAAATATCATTGGGATCCGAATTGATTCCTCGAGCATATTGAGCGGCGAGGTCGCATTGCCTTTACCCCACAAGCCATGATGTCCACAGCAAAGACCGTGGTCCGAGGTAAAGATAAACAGCATCTCTTCCCGTAAATGGAGCGCTTCCAGTTCATCCATCAAACGACCCACCGCCTCATCAATATGGGATACGGCTGCGAAATAATGTGCCAGCGCTTCGCGGGGGTTCAAGCGCGTCGGTAAGGTCGATTCCAGATTTTGTTTGCCAAATGGATAGGAAGGGTGGTTAAGCAGGCCGGCAAACTCGCTGTTTCGATATTGAGACACTAGGCGTTCAGGTTGACCGCGCCAGGGATTATGAGTGCCAAAATAACCGATGTGGATAAAAAAAGGCGTGTGAGCATCGCGCTGGCGCAAAAATTCGATTGCCTTGTCCGTAATGACTTGCGTTCTGTGGCCCGCAATCGTCTGAATCGACCCGTTCAGGCTGAAACGATGCTCGCCGCCGTGTTCGGCAGGATAATCGCCAACCCCGCTAAACCAATAATCAAACCCGGCTTGGGGCTGGTCATCATTTCCCAGGTGCCATTTGCCGCAATGCGCTGTTTGATAACCGGCTTGCAACAGCAGTTGCGCTAATGTCTCCTCACCTTGCAGCCACTGGCGCCGATGAATAGACAGGTCCGTTGAAGAGAGATAATCATGGATGCCATGCTGGGACGCCAGACGACCGGTCAGCAGGCAGGCGCGTGCGGGGGAGCAGACAGGTGTCGGCGTGAAGGCATTGTCCATTTGAACACCGGTCTGCGCCAGGTAATCGAGTGTAGGGGTATGAATCTCATGGTTGCCATAAGAGCCCAATGCCCACTGCGCCAGGTCATCATTCACAATAAGCATAATATTGCGTTGATTACTCACTGGCGCGGTTCCCCCTTGCTCGCCGTTCCAGCAATTCCTGGAATCTCATCGCATCCAGCCGCCGAAATTCATCTGTAATCGGACAGGCGAACTCGGTATCACCCGTCTGCCGCAGCCATTCCAGAAGCTCCCCCTGCAAATCGTTAACCACATCTTGATAATCGGCATGATTGAAGAGATTGTTCAATTCGTATGGGTCAGCATTAAGCTGATACAACTCCCCATCGTGGTTCTGATAAGCAATTAGCTTAAATTCATCTTTGATAATCGCTCGACCAGGCTCAATCGTACCAAAGCCATGTCCATAGGTTTCGACTAATAACGAGGATCTGCCCACTGATTCCGTGCCGATTGCAAGCGGCAGCAGGCTTTCCCCATCAATCGGCTGTTCGAAGCGCAGTCCGGCGGCGTCTAATATAGTCGGGGCAATGTCGGTGCCACATACCAATGCCTCCGAAACCTGCCCCGCTCTGATATGCTCGGCATAGCGCATTGCCAACGGCACACGCAAGACCTCTTCTGTCAAATACGATCCTTTATCAAATCGTCCGCCATGACTGGCTAATCCATCGCCATGATCTGCCGTCCAAATCACAAGCGTGTTATCAGATAGCCCTAAGTCATCCAGTTTATCCAAAATTAAGCCACCAGCGACATCAACCATCGTAATATGCGCATAGGCGCGGGAAATGATCCTTTGCCACTCTCCCCAGTTCAGCTTGCTGGGAATTACAAGGCGCCCCCCCCCATCGGTCAGCTGATGATGCGGATCGTGCCAAAAGAACTCCGGCTTTCCGTCAAGTGTATCCGCAAAACTGCCGTATTCAGGGATGTCTTCGGGGTCATACATATCTGCAAATTCCTGTGTCGGGAAAAATGGCTGATGAGGTCCCCAAAAATCGACTCGCAGGTGAAAGGGTTCGCAGTCATCTGAATCAGCAAGCGTTTCCAACTGGCGGCAAGCCATATCCGCCAAGAAAAAAGCCTCATGGGTTTCTTTTGGAGTGGTCGTTATCCCGATTGCATGTTCACCAGCCCAATAACGATTGCTGCGATAGGATTTTCCAACCACCAACTCCGGAAATTCACGTGCCATTACCAGGCTGTCAAACACATGCTCGATATGATGTTCTGCCGGCGGCAATCCGTTCCGTTCCAGATAATCGTGATATTCGGGGGTGATGTAAGGATTGCCGTAATCCTCCAGCGAAAACCCTTCACAGCCAAAGTCAAGAGCAGTCCCCGCCCCTGCATGCCATTTGCCATAATAAAAACAGCGATAGCCGTTCCTGGCGAGGCTGCTCAAATAAATCTCGTGGTTATAAGGCGAATGTGAATAATTATAGTAGTTGCGATGATTATGGGGATACAAGCCAGTCAATAGTGTCCGCCGCGACGGTCCGCATAAGGGTATCGCACAGTAAGACCGTTCAAAGCGGATGCCTTGCGCTGCCAAGCGGTCAAAATAGGGAGTGCTGGGTCGGGATCCCCCGTCCCAGCCGTGACGATAATATGCCTGATGGTCATTCACAATGACAACGATATTGGGACGGCTATTCATGGCGGGCATCCTGACGTTTCAACCATGTCTGTAAAATGGTTTTTGAGGGCGCGGTGGTTTCACGCACAATCAGCTTTGGCTGAATGATGACTTGTCGCGGCGGCAAATCTTGGTTGCGGATACGCTCAAAAAGCAGCAATGCCGCCCTTACTCCCATCTCGTATTGTGGCTGACGGACAGTTGTCAATGCCGGGCGCAGGAACTTAGCGTCAGGTTCATCGTCATACCCAACAATCGACAAATCATCGGGAATGGCAATCGATAGTTCCCAGGCGGCTCGCATCACACCAATTGCCAGCCGGTCTGTTCTGGCAAAAATAGCAGTCGGGCGATGCTCATGGGTCAGCAAGTCCAATCCAGCCCGATACCCGCCTTCGGCGCTTAGATTGGTCTCAAGAATCAGGTCTTCATCAATTTTGATGCTGTAATCATGCAACGCCCGCCGAAAACCGGTCACTTTATCCGAAATCGTATCGGCGTTCGGGATCCCGGTGACGCAGCCAATATGGGTATGCCCTAACTGAAGCAAATGGGTTGTCGCCTCATACGTACCCTGTTCTCTTTCAACTTCCAAGACATCCGCAGAAAGGGTCGGCGCGAAACGGTTAATCAGGCAAATTGGCAGCCTGCTTTCTTCCAGCCTGAGAACGGGTTCCTGATGTTCCCATGTCCAGGCGCCGGCAAAGATGACGCCTCGAATGTCCGACCTCAACAAAAGCTCACTGGCATGTATCATCTCTTTTTCCGGATCGTCACCTGAGCTGTAGATTTGAAGCGTATGACCGTTCTCAAAACAGGTCAGCTGTATCCCGTGTATGAGACTATGGAAGAAGGGGCTGTTGATATTCGGTATCATCACCGCAATGCTCGATGCCGAACTATAACCTGTCTCGATGTGAATCCGCTGATAACCTAATACTTCAATGGCTGCTTCAACCTGATTTCTAAGGTGAGGACTGACCTTGATCGAGCCATTGATGACCCGAGATACGGTGGAAATAGATACACCCGCTTGGCAGGCGACATCGGTCATTGTCACAGATTTTCTTGGCATAACTCCCTCTGTAAAGCCTGTTTAACCTGCTTACAATTTTTGCACATTATTTTGCTTTTTGCAAATTTTGCAAAAATTGATGAAATATGATAGACTTTTCATCGAAGCTATTGTCAAATAAATGTATAGAAATGAGTTTAGGAGAGATTGAGATGATACGCAAAATCGGTTTATGTATTTCGTTACTAATATTATTTGTCCCTTTGTTTTCTGTGCCTGTGTTTGCCCAGGATCAAGTCACGATTGATTTTTGGATTCCGGCTGGGCGAGGCAGAGACGAAGGCACAGCTGCTGTCGTCGCCGCATTTGAAGCCGACAATCCCCATATTAATGTCGAAGTGACCGCGATTCCGTTCGGGGAATTCTTTGATGCCCTACAAGTCGCTTATGCGGGTAATAATCCACCCGATGCTGCTTTAATCAACGGCACCGCTATCCAGAATTTGGCTTATAATGGCGCCTTGCTTCCGATTGACGACCTGTTCAGCGAAGAGGATATGGCAGACTTTATGACCGACCTGGTCGAAATGGTAACACTTGACGGCAGCATGTACGGAGCGCCTTGGGCGAATGCCGCCGATGTCATGTACTACAATGTCGATATGTTTGAAGCGGCGGGTGTGGAAGCACCCAAAACCTTGGACGAAGCCTGGACTTGGCCCGAATTTGTCGAAAATGTCAATCTTGTGCGGACGCATCAAGCAGAACAAGGCAATGAAATCTGGGGCATGATGGGTTTCAACAGTCCCTTGCAAGGCAGCTTCTTTACCTGGACAATCATTCGCAGCAACAGCAGCCCCGGCGAACCCCTTTGGGAATCCATGTCCCCGGACTTCACAACCTTGACCGGGTACATCGACACGCCTGAAGCTATCGAAGCCTATGAATTTTATCAAGGTATGTATAACGAGGGATTCCTGCCAATTGATAACATCCCCGATGCTTTTGGCAATGGATTAGTCGCAACCTATTTTGCGATTCCGCCAACAGGGACGGTTTTGGCCCGTGACTTCCCGGATTTGAACTGGGATGTGATGCCTATGCCTTATCTCAAGACCCCGCTAACGCACACAGGTTCATTTGCCCCCGGCGTTTCAGTCAAGAGCGATAATCCTGAAGAGGCAAAACAGTTTGTTGCCTATTTTACCAGTGTCGACGGGTATGTCACCTATCATAACGTCACCAAACTAATCCCCGGACGTGTATCCTTGCAGGCAGAACTGCCGGAATTCCAGACGGGATACCTGGCGCTGGTCTTTGAGGAGATGGTGGAATGGGGTTACTCGCGTCCTGGTGGGCCGGCACATACCATTTTCGACCAGATTATATCCATTGATATGATGGTCAATATCGCCTTGGGCGGCGATATCGAAGAAGAGTTGAACAACGCCATTCAAGAAGCCGAAGCCCAACTCATGCAATTCAGATAATCCAATCCATTGGCATAGAGTTACTTTCCCGATAATATCAATAGATTATCGGGAAAGAACGGCATCCGAAGATGAAGCAATTGTTCTCTAATGATTTGAATGCGCAACGTTATCGGGCGGCGTTTATTCTCTCTTTACCGGCCTTAGTTGGGTTAATTTTGTTTCATTATTGGCCCATTGCAGATACATTTCGGCTGAGTTTCACCGATTATCGTGTCTTCACCGGTGAATTTACCTGGACGGGTCTGAAAAATTACGATATTGCACTCCATGACCCCGTCTTCGCTCAATCGCTGAGAAATACAGTGCTTTTCTTTTTAATCAAAGTGCCTTTACAGATGATTTTGGGATTATGTCTGGCTCTGCTGATTAGCAAGCCCGGCAAAGAATCTACTCTGCTGCGAACACTCATTCTGTTTCCAACCGTGACCTCGATGGTTGTTGCTTCCATCGTCTGGGGCATGATGTTTCATTCCGACATCGGCATTATTAACAGTGTTCTGGAAGCATTCGGGCTGCCACAGCAGGGATTTTTGAAGGATAAGAACCAGGCACTGCCCTTATTGGCTCTAATCACGGTCTGGAAAGAAGTCGGACTCAGCATGATTTTTTATCTTGCCGGACTGGTTGCCATTCCATCAGTCTATTATGAAGCCGGGCGTATTGACGGCGCCGGGCGCTGGCAGCTGTTTCGCTATCTCACCCTACCGCTGCTCAACCGTACCCATGTCTTCGTTTTGGTCACCAGCACCATCGCCGCTTTCAAGGTATTTGTGCCGATTGAAGTGCTAACCGATGGCGGTCCTTCGAATGCGACCCGTGTCATTGTGTATTACATCTTCAATCTCGCCTTTCGATTCAATCGCTTCAGCTATGCGACTGCTCTTTCCGTCATCCTGGCAGTCATTCTCATTGCCATCAGCATCTTCCAACTTCGGATAACGCGGGACAGCGACTATGGTTAAAAACCATCGCGCCAAGTCCAAATCCTCCAGCCGCGTCAGCCCCCCTGTCCCTTATACATCGCTGCTGCGTGTGCTTGTTTTTGTTATCATCGTTATCATCTTCGCAACCCCATATCTTTGGATTCTCGGCTCGACATTCAAGACTCGGCAGGACTTGTTTGCCGATATCTACCCGGTCACGATACAGACCTTTTTTCCAGTTAAGCCGACATTGGAGAACCTAACCAATCTCTTTACAAAGACGAATTTCGCACAAGCATTCCTGAATAGCGTACTCGTTGCTTCCATGTCAGTCACTTTCGCTGTTGCCATCAACAGCATGATCGCTTTTGTGCTTGCCTGGCTAAAATTCCCTGGACGAAGCATCCTGTTTGTTGTTATTTTGGCAACATTGACTATTGCTTTCGAGGCAAAGTTAATCCCGCTTTTTCTGACAATGCAGCAGCTTCATATCGATAATACGCTCCCGGCTATCTTTTTGCCGTGGATCACAGATGCCTTCATTATCTTTCTGCTGCGGCAGCATTTTGCCGAACTGCCTGAAGATTTGTTCGATGCTGCCATTATCGACGGATGTCCGTATTTTCGGATGTACTGGAATGTCATGCTGCCTAATATCATCCCGGCCCTAGTCAGTGCAGCATTCATCAAGTTCATCTTTTCCTGGGATTCATTCATTTGGCCCTCCATCGTCATCACTGATGAATCCAAAACCGTCATCACGGTGGCGCTGGCGAAACTCTTCAGTGATGAAACCATTCTCTGGGAACTGGTCTTTGCCGGCTCATTTGTGGCAACGGTTCCTGTGATTCTCATCTTTATCTTCTTGCAGCGATATTACGTGCAGGGATTTGTCCGCTCGGGTCTTAAATAAGAAAGGTCATTTTAGATGAATGTCATTCTCATTGTATCGGACACGCTTCGCCGCGATTACCTGCCCTGTTATGGCAATCAGGATGTCATCACGCCCAATCTTGACAGATTCGCCCAAGGAGCATTGATATTTGAAGATTGTTATCCGTCCTCATTTCCCACCGTCCCGGCTCGTGCCGATCTAATGACCGGGCGTTATACCTTTACTTACCTGCCTTGGGGACCTTTGCCACAATCCGAAATCACATTAGCCGACCTGCTCAGCAGAGCTGGCTACGCAACAGCGGCGATTGCGGATACGCCTTTTCTGGGGCGCAGAGGGTATGGACATGACCGCGGATTCCAGGAATTTATTTATGTGCGCGGACAGCTGCACGGGACCGAGCAGGCATATCGCCATCTAAACCGCCATGTGTCCGAAATCGAGGGCTACTGCGCTCCAAAAACGTTCAAGGAAACCGCCGATTGGCTGGAGCGGCATCACCAGCAGCCTTTTTTTCTTTACCTGGATACTTGGGATCCACACGAACCCTGGGATCCGCCATCTTATTATGTGAAGCCCTATTTGTCAGATTATGATGGCGAAGTTGTCTCGCCCTGTTATTGGGATTATGAAGAAGATGGCATCACCGAGCGCGACCTCGAAATAGCTCGCGCCTGTTACAAGGGCGAGATTTCGATGGTCGATCACTGGTTTGGCTATCTAATGGAACGAGTTCGCGTCCTCAATTTGCTGGAAGACACTGCCATTATTTTTGTATCCGACCACGGTTTCTATTTTGGAGAGCATGGACTGTTTGGCAAGCGGCGTTTCCGCTGGCCAGACAGCAGCGGCTTTGAAGACGGATTTGCGAAAGGGCTGACGGTCGGACAGCGAACCGTACATCGGTCGCCCCTGCACAACGAAGCTATTCAAGTTCCATTGCTGGTTTATGTGCCGGGATACGAAAGCAAACGGATACCCGGACTGATTACCCTGCCAGACCTGATGCCGACAATACTTGAATGGCTGGATGTTGAAATCCCTGAGCGCGTGCAGGCAAAATCCATTCTCCCTCTGATGCAAAATAAAACTGATGCACTCCATGACCTGATTGTAACTGCCGCCCCTTTTGAAGAAGTTGGACAGCTATCCAGAACAGTCGATGACCGGAATCGAGTCGTTGTTGAAGTCTCCCCTAGCAGCATCACTGATGGCGAATGGGACCTACTGTATAGCGTCGAGAGTCAAGCTATCAAATTATATCGCACTAAGGAAGACCCCGGTCATCTGAAGGATGTCAGCAGTGCCAATCCCGAAGTCATTCGGCGGTTGCATCGGCGATTTTTGCAATGGCTTCAGGATGTGGAGACACCTGAGAAACACCTTGCACCCCGCTTGAGCCTATAGAGTAAATACACAGCCAGCTTGATGTGTCCACTATATTCCAAAAGATTACGCAAGCCAGTGTAGACCAGCAGGCGAACAACATAGCATTTTGATCCAATTTGAAAATGCGTGACCAAATAGTCGCCCTTTGGGGACAAAAGTGTGCTAGGGTACAAGCATCGTTAAATGGAATGAAGAAGGGATAAGAATAACAGACGATAACAAGAGACCTATTTCGGGGTACATAACAAGGCGGTTGTGTCGTGTGAATCGGCTGGTGACAGGGCAAATTGCACACGACACATTCACAAACCTGCTCGATATTTAGCAGGATAGTCCGATTATACGCAAGAAACAGCTAAAAGTCTAGTGAAGGAGACGATTTCATGGCTTGGACAACTCCCAAGACCGATTGGACAACTGG
>DAOUKA010000114.1:0-8185 GCA_034421915.1 Anaerolineae bacterium | reverse complement strand
CTGAAGAGGTCTGCCGTTTGTACCGATTGAATCTCAACGGTGATGCCGCTCTCGTCCATAAATGCCTGCATTGCCTCTTCGCTGGGCGGGACGCCCCATGGCGGTGCCAGGAATGAGATGGTTGTATCCTGCGCCTGGACACCCAAACCCATACTCAACATAAACACCAAAAGCAGCAGGATGATTCCACATTTGAAAATTTTCATCATCTATTTCTCCCCAAATAAGTCAACCCAATTCAAATCACTCGGAAACAGATATTGCCAGCTGTCTATACGCGCTCCTCCCACAACTTAATTAGTGAGATTATAAACCAACTGATGTCCTTTTTGCAAACTGTGGATAGGTTGGGGGTCATCGCAGCGATTAAGCCGTGCCGCCGGCTTGTCGAATCTGGATTTTTATCGGGAACTAAAGTATGTTGCCATAAACGTTGATGTGCGAAAGGCTTAAATATGGATGTTTTTGGAATAAGAGAGCAACTGATCCGCGCATATAAGGCTTATGCCAGCAGTTTTATTCAAATCCGGGATGCGCAAATCCGCGAACACGTTGATGACAGCCTAGAAAAAGGGCTGTTCTGGCCCGATCCCTTAATTCAATTGAATCCTCGCTTTGAGGAGGGGGGAACAGTGAGTCAAGCCGTCGCCAATGGTTTGCTGCACCAGGAATGTGAACGAATTTTCGTACAGAATAAGGATGAAGGCGGGGCAGCCCTTACGCTTTACCGTCATCAGCAGCAAGCCATCGAAATCGCAGCGCAAGGTCATCATTATATTCTGACAACCGGCACCGGTTCCGGCAAAAGCCTAGCTTACATTGTCCCTATTGTCGATCATGTCCTGCGCCGTGGCAGCGGCCGGGGGATTCAGGCAATTATCGTCTATCCGATGAACGCCTTAGCCAACAGTCAGGCAGACGAATTGAAGAAGTTCCTCTATGATGGCTATCCTGAAGATGCCGCTCCCCTGCGTTTTGCGCGTTACACTGGACAGACCGACAAAACCGAACGTCAAGAAATCATACAAAATCCACCCGACATCCTGCTGACAAACTATGTCATGCTGGAACTCATTATGACCCGACCGCATGAACGCCGACTCATCGAGCGGGCAAAAGGACTGCGTTTTTTGGTCCTGGATGAACTGCATACCTATCGCGGACGGCAGGGGGCGGATGTTGCCCTTCTGGTCAGACGTGTGCGAAATCGGCTGGAGACACCTGAACAGAAGATACTGTTCGTGGGTACATCGGCAACGCTCGCCAGCGAAGGCAGCTTTGCCGAGCAGCAGGCGCAGGTCGCCAAAGTCGGCAGTCAGATTTTTGGCTCGCTGGTAGAGCCAGATCATGTCATTGGCGAGACCTTGCGCCGAACCACGCCGGCCAAACCTGTTGACGGGGAACTCCGCGCTCTCCTGGGCCAGACAAGGGAGTTGAAGCCCCCCACAGCTTATGAAGAATTTGTCCAGCATCCGCTTTCAGTCTGGATAGAAGATAACTTTGGTTTGCAGGAAAAAGATAGTCGGCTTACTCGACAGGGACCCCGCAGCATCCAGGCGGCTGCCGAAGATTTGAGCGCATTGACGGGTGCGGCTGAACAGGATTGCGCCGGCATCATTCAGGATTGGCTGCTGGCAGGCTATCGCTGTCAACCCAGCCCCGATACAGCTAATACCCCCTTTGCTTTCAAATTGCATCAATTCATCAGCCCCGGCGATACGGTCTATGCCACTGTGGAAGCGGAACAGGGGCGTTATGTCACCTTGAACGGACAGCGTTATCAGCCCGGCGACCGTGACAAGCTCCTGTTCCCGCTCTGTTTCTGCCGCGAGTGCGGTCAGGAATACTACACAGTACGAATGACGAATGATGAAAGCAATCGTGAAATCATCGCGCGCGATTTTCGTGACCGCCTGCAAGATAAAGACAGCGAAGCGGGATACTTGTACCTGAGCACAGAGCAGCCTTGGTCGCATGACCCGGACGAGCAGCTGCGACGGCTGCCGGGCGATTGGCTGGAAGAGCGCAATGGAACGCTGCGGCTGCGCTCGCATCGCCGCAAGCGGCTGCCGCGGCATCTACGGATTCTTCCCTCTGGCAAAGTGGATGCGGCAGGACAGGAATGCGTTTTTATCTCGCATCCCTTCCCGTTCTGCCTGAATTGTGGTGTTTCCTATGCTCGCCAGCGAAACGATTTTGTCAAGCTGGCGACGCTCAATTCCGAAGGACGCAGCAGCGCTACGACGCTCCTGAGTCTGGCTGTCGTCCGCGCACTCAAAGGCGATGACAGCAATTTGCCCAAAGAAGCTCAAAAGCTGCTGAGCTTCACCGATAACCGTCAGGATGCTTCCCTGCAAGCCGGGCATTTCAACGATTTCATTGAAGTCAGCTTGCTGCGCGGCGCCATCTATAGGGCAGTCAAACAAGCCGGCGCAGCGGGCCTCACTCACGAAGTCATCGCCGAGAAGGTATTCGCAGCGCTGAATTTGCCGCTAAGGCTCTATGCAGCCGATCCTGGTGTGCGCTTTGGAGGGCTCCATGAAACACAGAAGGCGCTGAAAGAGGTGCTCGGTTATCGGATTTATCGGGATTTGCGGCGCGGCTGGCGGATTATCCTGCCGAATCTGGAGCAATGTGGTTTGCTTAAAATTGACTATGCTTATCTTGATGATGTCTGTAAGGACGAAGATGTCTGGCAAGCCTGTCATCCGGCACTGCGCACCGCTTCAGCCGCAACCCGCATCAAGGTCGCCCGCACCCTGCTTGATTTCATGCGGCGCGGGCTGGCAATCAAGGTCGATTATCTGGAACGGAATCACCAGGGTCGCATCGAGCGATTGAGCGACCAGCGCCTGATTGATCCTTGGGCAATCGACGAAAATGAACGGGGGCGCCTGGAATACGCTTCCATCCTGATTCCCCGTTCATCAACCCATGAAGAAAAGGGCAGCAATTATATCCACGTCTCTTCCAGAAGTGGTTTTGGCAGCTATCTTCGCCGTCGGGATACCTTTGGCGACTGCGATGGCATCAAGGTGGATGAAACCGGACAGATTATCCGCGAGTTGCTGGAGGGGCTGCGGGTTGCTGGGCTGGTCGAAATCGTCCGTCAACCGCAATCCGAAGTTGATGCGCCCGGTTATCAGTTGCTGGCGGCGGCGATGCGCTGGGTTGCTGATAAGGGAAAACACGCCTTTCGGGATCCGATTCGCGTGCCTAATGAACCGAAAGAGAGCCATCCTCCCAACCAATTCTTCGTCGACTTTTATCAGAACCTTGCCACCTTGTTATCGGGTTTTGAAGCGCGTGAACATACTGCCCAGGTTCCCAATGAGGAACGCCAGGATCGTGAGGAGCGCTTCAAAAAGGGCGATCTGCCCGTCCTGTATTGTTCGCCAACGATGGAATTGGGGGTTGATATCGCCAGACTCAATGCCGTCAATATGCGCAATGCGCCGCCAACCCCTGCTAACTACGCCCAGCGCAGCGGTCGGGCCGGACGCAGCGGGCAGCCGGCACTGGTGTTCACCTACTGTTCCTCCGGCAGCCCGCATGACCAATACTTTTTCAAGCGTCCACAGCAGATGGTGGCGGGAGCCGTTGCACCAGCCCGCCTCGATTTGAGCAACAAAGACCTGTTACGCGCCCATATCCATGCCATCTGGCTGGCAGAAACCGGCATCGACCTTGGAGATACACTCACGGAAATCCTGGATATGGAAGGCGAGCCGCCTTCGCTGAAACTGCTGCCGGAAATTTGTCAACAGATTAAGTCTATTCCTGCACAGCAGGCGGCACGACAGCGAGCAGCGCAAGTCCTGCGAACTATCCCGGATCTGCCCGATGACGAGGAATGGCTTGACCTGACGATTCGGAATGTGGCGCTGGCCTTTGACCAAAGCTGCAATCGCTGGCGCGAACTGTACGGGTCAGCGCACAGACAGGTTAAGCTGCAAGAAAAAATTCGCCTTGATCACACCCGTTCACAGGGTGATAAAAAACTGGCAGACAGTCTCCGCACGCAGGCGCTGTCACAAATAGAACTGCTCATGGATCGCAATACAGTGCAATCGGATTTTTACAGCTATCGTTACTTTGCGACTGAAGGCTTCCTGCCGGGTTACAGTTTCCCGCGTTTGCCCTTGTCCGCCTATATTCCGGCACGGCGGGCTGCCCAGCGCGACAATTATTTGTCCCGTCCCCGTTTCCTGGCGATTTCCGAGTTCGGACCGCGTGCCATTATCTACCACGAAGGCTCACGTTATCGCATTAACCGAGTCAGTATGCCGGTGACTGCCAGCGAGGACGGACTCCCGACTGCCCAGGTGAAGCTCTGCGGTCAGTGTGGTTACGTCCATCCGCTAAAATCGAATGGCACTGTCGATTTGTGCCAGCGATGCGGAAACCCGCTGGATTGGACGTTATCCTCACTCTTGCGTTTGCAAAATGTGGTCACCAGGCGACAGGACCGCATCAGCGCCGACGAGGAAGAACGAGTACGGCAAGGTTATGAGATTCTCACCGGTGTGCGTTTCAGCGGCAGTGACGGGGATAGAGATGTTCGCAATGCCCTCATTAGGGTCGATGGCAAGGACGCCGCGCATCTGACCTATGCCCAGACAGCAACACTCTGGCGGATTAACCTCGGTTGGAAGCGCCGCAGGAACCAACATCAGCATGGCTTTGTTCTGGATATTGAGAATGGCTACTGGGCACGCAATGAACAAAACGAGGACGACTGGGATGACCCTATGTCGCAACGGACAAAGCGGGTC
This sequence comes from Anaerolineae bacterium, assembly GCA_034421915.1. Classification (GTDB taxonomy): domain Bacteria; phylum Chloroflexota; class Anaerolineae; order Aggregatilineales; family Phototrophicaceae; genus UBA6055. Next base: position 3,410 of record DAOUKA010000114.1, on the reverse strand, counting down.
ATTCCCTATGTTGAAGACAGCCGCAACTGTCTCTTGCTGGAGCCGCTGGCTTGCATGGAAGCGGCAGAGATGGCTTCCCTGCAAGCGGCGCTGAAACGGGCAATCGAAACAGAATTCCAGCTTGAAAGCAATGAACTGGCAGCAGAACCCCTGCCTGATGTCAATCACCGTCGGATGATCTTGTTCTATGAAGCCGCCGAGGGTGGGGCAGGTGTCTTGCAGCAGCTTGTCGATGAACCCGAAGCGCTGCGCCGCGTGGCGCATCGGGCGCTTGAGATTTGTCATTTTAATCCCGACACTGGTGAGGATTGCAAACGCGCTCCCCGTGCGAATGAGGATTGTGAAGCCGCCTGTTATGACTGCCTCTTGAGCTATGGCAATCAGAGTGAACACGCGCTGCTGGATCGCCAGCTTATCAAAGCCCGGCTGCTGGATTTAACATCAGCAGAGGTCGAGACAAGCCTCGATAGCATAAACCGCGACGATTACCTTGCAAAATTGATTGTCCAATGCGAATCCAAACTGGAACGCGACTGGCTGAAGACTCTGTCGCAGGCCGGTTTGCAACTGCCTGATGCCGCCCAGATGTATATCGAAGACTGCCAGACGCGCCCTGACTTTGTGTATGACAGCCGCGGGGTCTATGCTGCCATCTATGTTGATGGCCGACATCATGATTATCCCAACCGACAGACCCGCGACCGCCAGCAGACCGCCTGTATGGAAGATGTGGGGTATCAGGTCATTCGCTTTGGCTATCGAGACGATTGGGATACCATTTTCCAGCAATGCAAACACATTTTTGGAGGCAAAGTATGAGCTTTACAGTCGGGTCATTGGTTTCGGTTCGCGGACGGGAATGGGTTGTATTGCCGGGTTCAGATGCTGAATGGCTGCACGTGCGTCCCTTGAACGGAACGGAGGATGAAGTCACGGCAGTGTTCAGGGATTTGGAAATGATCGAGCCGGCGTTTTTCACTTTGCCTGAGCCGGGGCAAATTGGTGATTATCGCTTGGCGCGTTTGTTAAGGGCAGCCGTGCGGCTCGGTTTCCGTTCCAGCGCCGGGCCCTTTCGTTCATTTGCCAGCATCCATGTTGAACCGCGTCCCTATCAGTTGGTTCCATTGCTGATGGCGCTCAAGCAGGATCCTGTCAGGCTGCTGATTGCAGATGATGTCGGGATTGGCAAGACGATTGAGGCGCTGCTGATTGCACGCGAACTGCTGGATCGCGGCGAGATTGATGGCATGGCGATTCTGTGTCCGCCACAACTGGCGGAACAGTGGCATCGTGAATTGCACGAGAAGTTTCATATCGATGCCGAATTGGTGCTAAGCAGCACCGCCACCGGGCTGGAGCGTCATCTGCGAATGGGAGAGTCCCTGTTTGAACGTCATCATTTTACCGTTGTTTCGACCGACTTCATCAAGTCCGAACGCCGCCGTGAGGACTTCCTGCGGGCAGCCCCCGATTTCATTATCATCGATGAGGCGCATACGGTCGCTCATGCCACCGACAGCCACAGCCGGCATCAGCGTCATAACCTGGCTGTCGAACTGGCGAAAAAGCGGGGGCGTCATCTGATACTGGTCACGGCAACACCGCACAGTGGCAAGGAAGCAGCCTTCCGTTCCTTGCTGTCTTTGCTGAATCCCGACTTTGAAGACTTGCCAGATGACCTCAGCGGTGCCGGGAATGCGCCTCTCCGCCGCGAACTGGCGCGCTATTTTGTCCAGCGGCGGCGCGGCGACATTCAAGATTATCTGGCGGCCAAAACCCCTTTCCCGCAGCGCGATGAAGCCGAACAGACCTACAAGCTGTCCGCTGGCTATCGGCGTTTGTTTGACCGCGTTTTGAAATATGCCCGCGAAATCGTTTTACAGCCCGATGAGAGCTATCGCCAGCGAGTGCGCTGGTGGTCGGCGCTGGCATTGCTGCGCTCGCTGGCATCCAGCCCAGCCGCAGCCGCCGCCACCTTGCGCAGCCGGGCGGCAACCACAGCCGCAGAAACCGAAGCTGAAGCCGATGAAATTGGACGGCGAACAGTGCTTGATTTGATGAACGATGAAACGGCTGAAGGGATTGATGTCGTCGCTGGCAGCGATATTAGCGAACTAACAGGGGATGCCGAGCGGCATCAGCGCCGCCTGCTTGATATGGCGCGGGCAGCGGAAAAGCTGCAAGGCAAAGCCGATACCAAGCTCGAGGGTTTGGTGGGTATCGTGAAAAAATTGGTCAGCGAGGGGCATCATCCGATTGTGTTTTGCCGTTTTATCCCGACGGTAGAGTATGTCACCGCGGCGCTGCGCGACGCCAAACTGCAAGCGGAGATTGAAGGGGTAACGGGCAGGCTGCCACCTGCCGAGCGCGAAAAACGGGTCGAGCAGCTGGCGCAGGCTCGCCGACGGGTGCTGGTCTGCACCGATTGCCTCAGCGAAGGCATCAACCTGCAGCAGGGCTTCGATGCCGCTGTCCATTATGATTTGTCCTGGAATCCAACCCGCCATGAACAGCGCGAGGGCCGCGTTGACCGTTATGGACAGCCCCGCCAGCGCATCAAGGTGGTGACCTATTATGGCATTGACAACCGCATTGACGGCATTGTGCTGGATGTGCTGCTGCGCAAGCATCGCAGCATCCGCAACTCACTGGGCATATCCGTGCCGGTGCCGGGCAATACCGAAGCTCTCATCGAAGCCATCTTTGAAGGTTTGCTGCTGCGCGAAAAGGCAAACTTCTCCCAAAAGACCCTGCCCGGCTTTGAGGCGCACATCAAACCGCACCAGGAGAAACTTGAATTGCACTGGGAAGCGGCGGCGCAGCGCGAGAAACGTTCCCGCACCATGTTTGCCCAAAGGGCGATTCATGTCGATGAAGTCACCCGCGAACTGGCTGCCGCCAAGGCGGCCGTGGGTTCCGGGGTGGATGTGGAAGCGTTTATGCGCGATGCCGTTCGCATGCACAAGGGCATCGCCGCCGGCGGGGACACCGTTGATTTCGATTTGAGCGAATGCCCGCGCGGCCTGCGCGATATGCTGACGCCTGAACAGATCCGTTTCACCGCCCGCTTTGAGCCGCCGCTGAAAGAAGGGCAGCTTTACCTGACCCGCACCCATCCGCTGGTGGAAGCGGTGGCGGCTTATGTGATGAATACGGCGCTGGACGGAGATAAACAAGCCGCCGCCCACCGCGCCGGCGCCATCCGCACCCAAGCTGTCTCGCGCCGCCAGACCCTGCTCCTGCTGCGCCTGCGCTATCATCTCATCATCACCCGTACCGGCAAGCCGGAACGCGCACTGCTGGCGGAAGACAGCCTGACCTGCGCCTTTGCCGGCGCGCCCGAAAATGCCGAATGGCTGACAGCGGCGGAAGCGGAAGAATTGCTGGCGGCTGAACCATCGGAGAACATC
>DAOUKA010000113.1:0-4012 GCA_034421915.1 Anaerolineae bacterium | reverse complement strand
GACATCATTCTGGTCGATTTGAGCGGCAGCCACCACCTGCCCCTCAACAATATCCCCGCCAGCCTGGTCTACAGCACCCGCGCCACCGACGTGCGGACGGTGGTCTGCGACGGGCAGCTTATCATGCACGAAGGCCAGCACAAAACGCTCGATAAAGGCGAAATTATGGCGAACATCCTGCCGCGCATGGAACGCCTGCGCCGCCGCGACAGCGCCCGCCGCATCCAAACCTATTCATCCTAAGAACGGGCTGGCATCTGTCCAGCTTCTTGTCAAATGACGCCAACTCGTATAATATCTTGGGGCAGGATATGCTGTATCATACAGGGCAGATGGATATGTTAATCATCATCGTCAGCCAGACAGGTGCGCCAGATGTTCACAGCCGATAATGCCGCCCAGGTGATTTTGTGCATCGCCGCCAGTTATCTCATCGGCTCGTTCCCGACCGCCTATCTGGTTGCCAAAGCCCAAAACATCAACATCTTCGAGGTCGGCAGCGGCAATATGGGCGGGACGAATGTCGCCCGCGCGGTGGGCAATGGCTGGGCGCTGCTGACCGGCCTGATTGACGCCGCCAAGGGAATCTTCGCCGTCTGGCTGGCGCGCGATGTGATTCTGACGCAGCAAATCGGGGTGGCAACCTCCATCGCGGCAACCAGCGTTGTCGTCGGGCATAACTGGTCGCTCTTTGCCACCCTGCTGACCGCCTCCTTCAAGGGAGGCCGCCTGAAGCTCATCATCCGCGGCGGCAAAGGCGCGGCGACCGCCTTCGGCGCGATGATGATGATTCAGCCCTTCCAAAGCCTGATTGCCGCCGCCATCGCCATCGCCATCATCGCCCGCACCCGTTATGTCTCGCTGGGCGTCCTGACCGGGTTCGCGGTAGCCAACATCTGGCTGCTGCTGCTGGTCGGCGCGGACTTTCAGCCGCCGATTATCCTGCTCTATGTGGTGGCTTTGAGCCTGATGCTGCTGCTGCGCTTCCGCGGCAATATGCAGCGCCTGCTGGCCGGCACCGAACGCCGTCTGGGCGAACGGGCGTCCCCATAAGGTCATCCATGCGAATCACCACCGAAAAAGACTTGCAGGGCATGCGCCGCATCGGGGAAATCTGCGGCCTGGCGCTCAAATGGATGTTAGACCAGGCCGAACCCGGCATGAGCACCCAGGCGCTGGATGACATCGGGCGGCGTTTCCTGCAAAAAATGGGCGCCGCCTCCGCGCCAGTCAGCGCCTACAAATTCCCCGGCTATACCTGCATCAGCCTGAATGACGAAGCCGCCCACGGCATCCCGCGCGCCGACCGCATCATCCAGCCGGGCGACCTGCTCAATGTGGATGTCTCGGCCGTGCTGGAAGGCTATTGGGGCGATACCGGCGCGACCATCATCATGCCACCGACGCAGCCCGCGCTGGAAAAACTCTGCGCGGCCACCCGACAGGCCCTGTATCTGTCGATTGATATGGCGCGCCCCGGTCAAAAGGCAAGGGACATCGGCCGCGCGGTGGAAAAGTTCGCCAAGCGGCGCGGCTATCGCACCCTGCGCGAACTGGGCGGACACGGCGTCGGACGCCACATCCACGAAAAGCCCTCCATCCCCAATTATTACAGCAAGCGCAACCGCGATGTCCTGCGCGACGGCCTGGTCATCACCCTCGAACCTTTCTTCACCACCGGCCGCGGGCGCATCATCACCGACGCCGATGGCTGGACGCTGCGCACATCAGACGGCGGCCTCTCGGCTCAATATGAACATACAGTCATCATCAACGGCGATGACCCCATTCTCGTCACTCAGGTTGAGGGCGGTTACGTCTGATCTTTTTGCGTATGCTCGACAGCCGCACCTGGCGCTTCAGCCGCTGAAGCAGGCCGCTGTGCCGCTCGGCAACCTTGTTATTGTCAACCGCCAGCCACAGGGCGCGCCGCGTGCCCACCAGCACCACCAGCTGCTTGGCGCGCGTAATAGCCGTGTACAGCAGGTTGCGCTGGAGCATCATATAGTGCTGCGTCATCACCGGCATGACCACCACCGGATACTCCGAGCCCTGCGACCGATGCGTGCTGATGCAATAGGCGTGCATCAGGTCGTCCATCTCCGAAAAATCATAATCGACATAGACGCCATCCATCACCATCGTCAGCGAATTGTCATCCGCATCAATGCTGTCAATAAAGCCAATATCGCCATTAAAGACATCCTTTTCATAGTTGTTGCGGGTTTGCATCACCTTGTCGCCCACGCGGAAAACCCGCCCGCCAATTTTGACATCCGCCAGGCGCATGCTCCCGTTCAGTTCGCTTTGCAGCCGCGCGTTGAGATTGCTGACGCCGGCCGCGCCGCGGTACATCGGGGCAATGACCTGAATATCCCGCACCGGGTCAAAGTCCCAGCGCTGCGGCACGCGCCGCTTGACAATATCCACCACCATCGCCGCCACGCTTTCGGGGTCGCTGATTTCGAAGAAATAAAAGTCGCGGCTGTCGTTGGCGGTGTAAGGCTGCTGTCCCTGATTGATGCGATGGGCATTCCTGACGATATAGCTGTCATCATCCTGGCGGAAAATCTGGTCGAGGCGCGTCACCGAAGCCAGGCCGCTGTCGATGACATCGCGCAGCACATTGCCGGCCCCCACCGATGGCAGCTGGTCAGCATCGCCCACCAGCAGCAGATGCGCGGTCGGCTTCAGCGCCTTGAGCAGACTGTGGAACAGCAGCAAATCGAGCATGGAGGCCTCGTCAATGACCACCATATCCACCGGCAGTGGATGCTCCTCGTCATATTCAAAGCCGCCCCGCTCGGCCGAATACCCCAGCAGGCGATGAATCGTGCTTGCCGCCTCACCGGTGGCTTCGCTGAGACGTTTGGCCGCCCGGCCAGTGGGCGATGCCAGCGCAAACTTGTACCGCCCCCGATGCAGCGCATGGATGACCATTTGCAGCGTGGTCGTCTTGCCCGTGCCCGGGCCGCCCGTCAAGACACTGAGCTTCCCCGTGAGCGCCGCCCGAACCGCGCCCTGCTGCTGCTGAGACAAATCGACATCGTTCTGCTGGCTAAGCTCTTTGAGAAATTGACGCCAATCGGTCTCCCGATGGCTGTTGACAATTTTGCTGGAGCTATCGGCAATGCCCCGCAATTTTCGGGTCACGGCGGTTTCGGCATAAAAGAAGCGCGGCAGATAAATGGCTCGGATGGGCTCGCTTTGCCCTTGAAGGTGCAGGCTGTCTTCCATCAGCTTGCCCGCCATCAGCTGTCCCTGCAAGGCCGCGTTCAAGGACATCCCATCATCAACCCCCAGCAGCGCGGCCGCCTTGTCAAGCAGTTCCGCCGCCGGCGCATACGTATGCCCTTCGCGCGTCAGTTCATTGAGCGCATAACCCAGCCCGGCCCGCAGGCGATACCTGTCATCCGCTTGGACGCCCATATTTCTGGCGATTTGGTCGGCTTTCTTGAAGCCAATCAAAAAAACATCATCCGCCAGTTGATAGGGGTTGCTTTCGATAATCGCCCGCGTCTGCGTCCCGTATTCCTTATAGATGCGCTGGGCGATTTTGGCGCTGATGCCCAAACCCTGCAGATAAATCAGGGTATTGCGCATCACGCGGTCCTTCGACCACGCCTCAATCAGCCTGTCCGCCACCGCGGCCGTCAAGCCGGGCACCCCGCGCACGCGCTGCGGCTCGGCATCAAGGATGTCGATGGTTTCACTGCCCAGATGACGCACGATTTTTTTGGCGGTGACCGGGCCGATGCCGCGCACAGCGCTGCTCAAATAATCGATGATGCCCGCTTCGGTCGCGGGTGGCACGGGAATCGCCTGCCGCGCCCGAAACTGAAGCCCATAACGCGGGTCATTGACCCATTCGCCGCTGAACTGCACTGTTTCGCCCTCTTTCGGCTCCGGCACCACGCCCACAACCGTCACGGTCCCGTCCCGCGCCTGGGCGCGCGGGTAGCTCTGCTGCGGCTTGATTTTCAGCACGCTGTACCCGTTGTCCTCGTTGTAA
>DAOUKA010000112.1:0-1903 GCA_034421915.1 Anaerolineae bacterium | reverse complement strand
GTGCGCTCGAACATGCCATCCAGCGAGGCGATGGCAATATGCTGATGCCCCTCAAAAATCAGATGTTCATAGACTTCATCCGAAATGACGATGACATCATATTCGATGCAGAGCTTGGCGATAAGCTGCAATTCCGCACGGGTATAAACCCGTCCGGTGGGGTTATTGGGCGTGTTCAGGATGAGGGCGCGTGTGTTCGGGTTGAAGGCATCGCGCAGTTCGTCTTCGACGAAAGTCCAGTTGGGCGGGTGCATCGACACAAACACCGGCGTCCCGCCAGCCATCAGCACGCCAGGGACATAGCTGTCATAATAGGGTTCGATGACAATCACCTCGTCGCCGGGGTCGACCAGGCCCATAATCGAGCTAAATACTCCTTGGGTGGCGCCTGCGGTGATAATCACGCCAGCGTTGGGGTCAACATCGAGGTTATAGAAGATGCCAGCGTGTTTGGCAACGCCCTCACGCAAGCTCGGCAGCCCCGGACTGGGTGCGTATTGGTTGGCGGTGTCACTGTTTAGCGCCTGAATCGCTGCCGCAACGATGTCATTAGGCCCATCAAAATCAGGGCGCCCCTGTCCCAGGTTGACGGCTTGATGCTGGTTGGCGAGTTGGTTGATTTCGGTAAATATCGTTGTCCCGAAGTCGGCGACGCGATTGGCAAATGATGGCATGAGTCATATCCTGTTCAAGTATTTATTTCCAATAACAAATAAAGTAAGGCGTGAAGCCGTGTCGGACAGCGATTTTATCATTGAATTGTTCTGTCGCATAGATGTTCAGATGAAAAGACGCCCCCAATAAATAATGCAGAACAATCATTTGATTTGCCGTATAATAATAAGTGTACCTGTCTCGAATAGCTGGAGTGATAGTTGTCTTGCCGTGTATGATGTCTGAGGTATCTTCAAATGCGCGAAATCTTTGTGAACTTACCAATAATTGTGCCAGTAGTTGAGATTGCGCTTGCGGCAGTTGCTTGGATATATCTATACAGGAGAGGTTCGGAAGTACGCGAACTCATTTTTTGGGGTGGAATTATATTCCTAATCCCTATTCTAGGTCCAATCGTGATGTTTGTTTATTTTCATTCAATCGCAAAACCCCGTGATTGAGCCGCCATAAAGCCCGTTCAAGAGAGCGGGCTTCCTTATGCAATATAGGGTTCTAAGTATGTCGCCATACAAGCTGGCTTAATTGCTATCTCTTATCAACCGCTTGACGTGATGCTGGGCGCGTTCGCTTCTTGCTTCTGTATAAGGCGTACTTGCGGCGTTCGGCGACCGCCAGTTTGTCACAATGTTCGTTATAGGCATTGCCGGAATGTCCCGCGATATATTTCCAGGTTACATCATGTATTTTGGCGACCTCAAAGTATTCGCGCCAAAGCGCCCTGTTCTTCGCTGCCCGCTTTGTTCCTTTGGCAATGTCGATGACATATTGCGAATCCGTAACAATGGTAATATCTGATGGTCTTTGCAGCTGCTTCAAGCCTGCGATAACGGCAGTGAGTTCCATCTGGTTATTGGTGGTCATCTCCTGGCCGCCGCTGATGACCGTTTTCTCGAGTACATTGCCGCGCTCATCGGCCGCGCGGAGAATCGCCGCCCAGCCGCCCGGTCGATTTTCAGCATGAATATCGCAAGCGCCATCGGTATAAATTGTGATTTGCATCTCGCCGTCCAATCGAATAAGATAATTATAAAGCCTAGCATAACGGACGGCTATCGAAAAATATACGCCAGGCGGCGAGGTGAATGATGATTGATGCAGAAGACCTGCAAAAGAAACGTTATAATTCATTTCTAAGGATAACGCAGACGGCTGGAGGCGCGGCGCTGTCCGGCTCGGTGCCAGGCCCGACCCTCGAAGTTGCCAAGCAGTTGGGCCTTTCCATTGCCGA
>DAOUKA010000111.1:0-1699 GCA_034421915.1 Anaerolineae bacterium | reverse complement strand
CCTTTTGCTAAACATGACATTCCTCCTGGGCTTGCGAGGCTTGAATCGGCACTCTCACTATCCATTCCTTATATTACACCCCTAATATACCCTATCAAAAGGGTGCATTGTGCGGACACCGAAAACCGCTGCATCCCGCAAGCCCCTCTCGACGTTCATCCTCTCCCTGTCATTTTCGGATTGATGTTTGGATAATCTGAACAAATTGAGACATATTATGCGCCGTTTTATGATATGATTCTCGATGGAAATCCATCTCATCGTGATTGCATAGAAGAAAGACAAACCAGCATGGAACCCAATCGCCGTCCTGTCAGTCTACTTCGGCTCTTCGTTATTCTCTTGCTCGCATCCTTTATCTGCATCGGCTCGGTGCTCCTGGTTGCCGATTTGAAATGCCATGCGGATATTGAAGGCTGGTGGGCGCCGCCCTACCCCAATGCAGAAACCGTCTCGATGGAATATGATCTGTTTCGCCCACGCGCTTTAGGCGAGACGCGGTGGATTATGGAATCGCCGGATGATGTCGAAACTGTCAAGCAATTTTACCGCGACAAGCGCCTGGAAGTATTGAATTCAGAACGCACACGCGGTTTGGCATGGGCAGAGTCCTTCGTTCAGCCGCTTGAAGACGGCAGCAGCAGCCGCATCATCCTCGTAAGCGCCTGTGGCACCTAATGGCAAATCGAGCTTGCATGATGAAAATAGCCGCTTTCCCCAAATGTTATCTGGATGACATCGCTGGCGCTGGCACGATGACTGTCTTTGATTGGATTGAAATGGCAAAATCGCTGGATGCCGATGGCCTGGAAATGTATGAGGGCTTCTTCAGCAGTCTTGATGATGCTTACATTCGGCAGGTGGGCGATGCCATTTCTGCCGCTGGCTTCGAGATGCCGATGCTGTGCTGCTCGCCCAACTTTACCGACCCTGACGCGGACAACCGCAAAAAAGCCGTTGAGCGCGAGGCGCAGATGATCCACATCACAAAATTGCTGGGCGGCGACAAAGCTGTTTGTCGGGTACTAAGTGGCCAGCGCTACCCGCAGGTTAGCCGTGAACAAGGTCTGGAATGGGTGGTCGAGTGCATTGAGCAATTGATACCGATAGCGCGGGAACATAACATCATTCTCGGCCTGGAAAATCATTATAAGGACGGCTTCTGGCAATATCCCGAATTTGCGCAGAAGATGGATGTCTTCCTCGATGTCTTGAATGCCATCCCGGAACAGGAATACTTCGGCGTACAATATGACCCGTCCAACGCCATCGTCGCTGGCGATGACCCGATTGAATTGCTGCGGGCGGTGGCTGACCGCGTGGTGAGCATGCACGCCAGTGACCGTTATTTGTCTGCTGGCTTTACACTAGATGATTTGCGTCAAAGTGATGGCAGCCTGGGATATTCAGCCGCATTGCAGCATGGCGTCACTGGCAGAGGCTTGAATGATTACGATGCGATTTTTCAAATTCTGCGCCAAGCCGATTACAATGGCTGGGTCAGCATTGAGGATGGCATGAACGGGATGGAGGAGATGCAAGCCTCCATCGACTTCCTCAAGACCATGCGCGACAAGTATTTTAACTGAGCCAGGAGAAAACAACTTGATGGATGCACTCATAAAATTTGGACGCGAGGACAAACAGGTTGAACTGCGCGCTATTGCCCAGCCGCCCGACCCAGCGCCTCATCAGGTCA
>DAOUKA010000110.1:0-2168 GCA_034421915.1 Anaerolineae bacterium | reverse complement strand
CAGACGGATGCACCCCCAGCAAATCCAGTTCCAGCCGAATTTCATCCTCTCCGGAGACCGTCAGAAAACAGTCGGCAAAGCCAACCACACGGTTCGATAAGGTCGCAGCACAGGTAAAGTTGCGGTTCAGCAGCAGCAGATGCCTGATATGTGTTTCATCTACCGCCGTGCCGAAACTTAACTGCGCAATGGTCGCAATGGCATCGACGTCATCAGGCCGGGCGCGGCGGATTTCGATGCTCATTGATTTATTCCTTCTCCGAGTACATAATTATCCTTGCACTGTTTTTCATCGGCATCACTTGAGGCGGGACAGGCTTTGCAAAACCTCGGCAGGACATTCCTGTATATCATTGCCTTCGCCAGCGGCATGACCACCCTGGCGGTCGAATTGTCGGCTTCCCGATTGCTCGGCAATGTCTTCGGCAGCAGCAATCTGGTGTGGGCAAATGTCATCGGGCTGATGCTGCTCTACCTGACCTTGGGCTATTTTATCGGCGGCCGCTGGGCAGACCGCAGCCCAAAAGCCACCGTACTGCTTCAGATTGTCCTCTGGGCAGCCTTCCTCTGCGCACTCATCCCGATGGTCTCGCGCCCGATACTGTCGCGGGCGGCCCAGGCTGTCTTCGGGGCAGAAGCGGCGCTGGCGCTCGGCTCATTTATCTCGGTGCTGATTTTGTTTTCAGTGCCGGTCACACTGCTGGGAACGGTTTCGCCCTTTGTCATTCGATTGGCCGTCACGCATATCGAGAACACCGGCAAAGTCGCCGGCCAGATTTATGCTATAAGCACGCTCGGCAGTCTGATTGGCACTTTTCTGCCTGTATTGCTGATTATCCCCGAACTTGGAACAATGCGCACCTTTCTGCTGTTCGCTGGCATCTTGTTCGCGATTGCATGGGCAGGTCTGGCCCGCCTTGACCGCCAACTCGCGCTTCGCTACCTTTGGATGCCCCTCCTGACGACGCTGCTGGCGCTGTCTCTTCTCGATGGCCCGCTGCGCCCTCCCGCAGCCCGTGCCAGCCTGCGATATGACCGCGAAAGCGCTTACAATTACATCCAGGTTCAGGAAGACGAAGACGGTTTTCGTTATTTATATCTGAACGAAGGTCAGGGAATCCACAGTCAATGGCATCCGACGCAGGTTTTCTACGGGGGCACCTGGGATTTTTTTCTCACCGGTCCCTATTTTAACCAGCCGCCATTTACCGCCGACCAGGTTGGAACGCTGCTGGTTATTGGGCTTGCCGCCGGCACCATACCGCGACAATATACTGCGGTCTATGGCGACATCCCCATAGACGGCATCGAGCTAGACCCGGCCATTATCGAAGCTGGCGCTCAATTCTTCGAGATGAACCCAAACACCCTGCCCAATCTGAACGTCTACACCGGCGATGGGCGTTACCTGCTCAACCAGCTTGACCGCCGATACAGCGTCATTGCGATTGACGCCTATCGTCCCCCCTATATCCCCTGGCATCTGACGACAATGGAGTTTTTTGCCGAAACCAAAGAACGCTTGACGGAGGATGGCGTTCTGATGATTAACGTCGGGCGTACTGATACCGACCGCCGTCTGGTGGATGCCCTGACTCATACCCTGTCCTTCGTCTATCCAAGCATTCATGCCATGGATGTGCCCAACTCCTTCAATACGATTCTGACAGCGACCGTTCAGGCGACCGAACCCGACAACCTGCGCCAAAATATCAGCTACGCGGTTGATGATGTGAATTCGGTCTTGTATGAGATTCTGTCCATCGGAGCAGCTGCCCTGGTGCCGCCAGGCGAGAGCGACATCCTGTTCACCGATGACCGCGCCCCGGTCGAAACGCTGGTGGATTCGATTGTGCTTAACTTCCTGTTATCCGGTCGCGCAGAGGAGTTTCGGCTGGCTGATGAATCATAAACCCCTGCTGAAAGCGATGCTCCGACTGTTTTTTGCGCTGGCGGTGCCGCTGCTGCTGACAATCGGCAGCATTCGTCTGGTAATGACTTACGAATTTCTGCGATTTGAGTATCTGCGCCCGGATTTCCCGACCGATTTTTATGGCTTCACCACCCAGGATCGGCTCACTTATGCGCCTTATGGTATTGACTATCTGTTAAACGGCGAAGGCATTGATTTTCTGGGCGATTTGCGCTTGCCCCGTGACAAGTGCTGG
>DAOUKA010000109.1:0-8732 GCA_034421915.1 Anaerolineae bacterium | reverse complement strand
CACGATATTATCCTATTTTACTCAAAATCAAATAACTACTTCTTCTCTAAGCCGCAAATGCCCGCAACAAGCATCAGAATGAAAGGCAAGATGAAAGGTATGCTTGATGTTTGGACTGATATTCCAACTATCAACAACATGGCCAAAGAACGCCTGGGCTACCCCACGCAAAAGCCCCTGAAATTATTGGAGCGCATCATCAAGGCCTCATCCAATGAGGGCGATGTGGTCTTTGACCCTTTCTGCGGCTGCGCCACCACCATCGAAGCCGCCCATCGGCTCGGCAGACAGTGGATTGGCATTGACATCGCCATCCATGCTATCAAGCGGGTGGCCAAGGTGCGGCTCGAAGAGCGGCTGGGTCTGGTTGAAAACAGACACTTTCTCGTCAGAGGCATACCTTATAATTACGAAGGCGCACGCGATTTGTGGCGGCGCGACCCCTATCACTTCCAGCAGTGGTGCGTCGAGGAGGTCAATGGCTTTGTCACCAATCGGCGCACGGCTGACGGCGGCATTGACGGCCGCATCTATTTTGAGATGAATGACGTCAAGAAACTGCAAAATATGATACTGGAGGTCAAGGGCGGGAGTCATGTACCCGTCGCCAATTTGCTCGCTCTCATCGGCACCTTGGGAATCAGCGATGCCAAGATGGCGGGCCTGATTGTGATGGAAGAATTGGGCGAAAGAAAGCGGCGCAACTTCCAGCGTGAAATGGACGGGGCCGGCACAGTCAAAATCAATGGCGAACCCTATCCCAGAGTGCAAATGCTGACGGTATCGGAAATCTTGAACGGCGCACGTTTTATGACGCCCAATGTGCGCGGCAGAACCGATACGGGCTACAGCCATATTCTCTTGCCCGAAGCATAAGCATCAAGAAACCGCCGCTTCCAGATGTTCGCGCTGCAAACGTCTGTCGTAATACTTTTCGGCAGTTTCGGCCATGCTTTGCAAGGTTTGTGCATTGAGAAAAGCGTTGACAACCGCGCCAGCCAAAGGCACAAAACCAACGATAAAGCGCACCGGGATGCGCGTGCCGAGCCGCGATGCCAGCCTGCCCGCCAGACGTCTGCTGATTTTGCGCCCCAGAGGGCGCGTCAGGACGACCTCGCCGCCCAACTGCCTGACATTTGCCTTTCCCCGCATCAGCATCTCTTGGGCAGTTTCTCTGCCAGCGATGGATTCCACCACCAAAAAGCCGCGCTCATCCCCGGCCACATAATTTTCCGCCAGCGCCTGCAAGAGGTGAAAGCTGCGCCGGGTGGTCGGGTCGCTTGGCGCTGCCAGCAGCTTGGGCATCATTTTTTGCCCCTCGGCCGTCATCGCCCAATTCAAAGCCTCAACCGATATGGCAAGATGTTCGATGATGCTGGCATCAAAATGGGAATCGTTCGCCCATAATGCCAGGATATTGCGCAAATCGGAATAAGACTCGGTCTCAATGATATAGGCCCCTTTCAGCGCGCCAATCCCCCAGCTAATGCTCCCCATTTTATGCAGCAGGTAACTGACTCCGCTCGGAATTGTCAGGGCGTGCAATCCTGGAATCACCATCTCGGCCCCGCCAGCCAGCGCGAGCTTGGTGGTTTCTTGGTTAATCCACTGCGTCACAGATTGGCAGTCCCGCGCTGCCTCGACCGCCTTCTGCGGGTCGCCGGCCAGTTCGTCCATCGCCATGATAATGGCTTCCGCCAGGGTGTCTTCCAGTCCCATGTTCTGCCCCTGTAGCTTGTCAAGAATCTCTCTTTTATCTTATACGCAAATTGGCGGCGGCCGTTGCGCCTGCCCTAATCAGCGAAAGCCGCCTGCCATATCTTGAGGTCATCGAACTCTACCGCCAGCCGCCGCCCTTCGGCATTCATCACCCCGGCCAAGCCGACAGTCCCTTGCGCCGCGCGGCGGTCGCGCGCTTCGGCGACGAATTGGTCGTTGACCCACAATGCCAGATAATCGTCAATACATATCGCACGAATTCGGTTTGCCGCTTTGCCCCGACGGATGCGGTCGGAGGGCGCGGCGCGGACGATGCCTTCCAGCGAGCGGCCGCTGCTCCAGCGAATGCTGTAATAGCCATCGCCGCTTATCAGGAAAAAATAGCCGCGCCCGCTGTTCGCCAAATCAAGATGGCAGGCAATCCCAAAGGCATTGTCATTGTAAGCTGAAATTTGTTTGACCGTGGCTTCGATGATGACATCCCGGTACGGCCTTGTGGTCTGTGTCCAGACATACTGGCGGCCGCGCAAATCCATGCGATAAACCCCGGCCTCAGCATTCATATACAAGCTGTCGCCATCCTGATAGCTGCGCCAATCCCCAAGCTGGTCAAAGGTCTCATGGGCCGCCAGGTCAAGGTAGCGGTAGCCCAGCGATGGCAATCCGCCAGGCTTCGCATGTTCGCGGATATTCAGACAGGCGGAAGCAAGCAGGATGAGTACCGCATATAAAAGGATGCGCACGCCAATGACCTCGATAAAGGGAACTCCAGTGTAACCAAGCTCAGCCATAAAATGTAGAGGCGGCTGCCTCGAATTTGTCGGGTGCATTTATCATAAAAAGGGGCCAAAGATGTTGGAGAAAAACAAAACATAGGTGTATAATCTAGTTAAGCCAATCTTTAGTAAAGTGAAGAATGACATGATTGAAGTAATCGTTGACCGCATTCAGATAAGTTTGATGTCGCAGCATCGTTTGGTGGTCTTGCGCGAAAAGCAGGAAGACCGCTATTTGCCAATCTGGATTGGCCCGTTCGAAGCCGAAGCCATCATATCTGAATTGCAGAACACGCTGCATGAACGGCCTTTGACCCACGATTTGCTGAAGTCAATGATTACTGAGATGGGCGGCAGGGTGCGCTACATTTTCATCAACAACCTGAACAGAGATATTTTTTATGCTCACATCAATATCCATGTCAACGGCAAATCCATTGATGTCGATGCCCGTCCAAGCGATGCCATTGCCTTGGCCGTTCGTTTGAAAGCGCCCATTTTTGTGGATGAAAAGGTGATTGAAAAGGCCGGCATTTGCCCCGACAAAGATGTGGAGGGGGAAATCCTCGGGCTGGAAGACAACCTTTCGGCCGAGGACGAAAGCAAGCTCAGCGCCTTTGCCGATTTTGTGGATACCCTCAATCTCGATGATCTCGAAGATGGAAAATAGCGATTTTGCAGGGCAGCGAGCACGAATTGAAGCGCTGTACTATCATCAGTAACAATCAGTAACCCGACATCGGAGCATGCAGAAATCGGACGATTGCCAGGTCGCCGTTTCTATTCGAGACTTTAAGCTGGCGGAAACTTGAGCCATGACGAATCCAGTACCCCAACCGCAGTTGCAAGTCCCAGCGAGCCTTGAAGCCGAACAAGCGCTGCTGGGGGCTATTCTGCTGGAACCCGCGGCATTCCTGCACATTGCCACCTTCCTGAACGGGGATGATTTTTACCTCAAGCGCCATGAGTATATCTGGACGGCGCTCAGCCGCTTGCATGAGCGCAGCGACACCATTGATTATGTCACGCTGTCGCGCGAATTGCAGGATATGCGCATCCTGGAAGAAATCGGCGGGCAGGCATATCTGACGGGCCTCGTCAACAATACCCCTTCGTCAGTCCATGCCGAAGTTTATGGCCGTCTGGTCGAGCGGGCTTCGATTAGGCGAAAAATGCTGGTGGCGACGGATGAAATCCGCAAGCTGGCGCTGGATGAAGAGATGCCGATTGACAAAATGATCAGTGAAGCGGAGCAAAGGCTTTTTTCAGTCAGCAGCGGTCAAACCAACCGCGAATTTGTGCCTATCTGGGAAGCCGTCAGCGATTATTATGACGAAATGGAAAAGCTGCTGGCTGCCGGGCGCGGCATGGTGGGCCTGCCGACCGGCTTCAAGGCGCTGGATGGCCTGCTGGGCGGGTTTCAAAAGTCGGACTTGATTGTATTTGCCGGCAGACCCGGGATGGGCAAGACCAGTTGGCTGCTGACGGTGGCCTTAAGCGTCGCCAGGCGGGGAGCCCGGGTCGCCCTGTTCACGATGGAAATGGGCATCGAACAAATGGTGCAGCGCCTGATTTCAATGGAGACCGGCATCAGGATTCAGCAGCTGCGCACGGCAGACATCACACCGCGCCAACATACCCGTTTTACGGAAGCCATCGGACGCATCGCCAATTTGCCCCTGTTCATCGATGATACACCGGCCATTACGCCCATGGAGATGCGCACCAAATGCCGCCGCCTGCAGCACGAATACGGGCTGGATGTCGTTATGGTGGATTATATGCAGTTGATGTCGGCTGGCAGAGCCTATGAAAACAATCGCGTACAGGAAATCAGCTACATCAGCCGCTCGCTCAAGGAACTGGCGCGCGAACTCAATGTGACCATGCTGTCCACCGCGCAGCTTTCGCGTGCTGTCGAACAGCGGCAGGACAAACGGCCGCAGCTATCCGACCTGCGTGAAAGCGGCAGCATCGAGCAGGACGCCGACGCCGTGATGTTCCTGTACCGCGATGAGGTCTACAACCCGGAGACAACCGAGTTCCCCAATCAGGCTGATGTGCTGCTGTCCAAGCATCGGCACGGACCCACTGGCACTATCCAACTCTACTTTGAAAAGACGATTACCAAGTTCATGGATGTGAATATGCAGCAGGTCGATCTTAGCGATATGGACGCGCCCATGAAAACCCATCGAAACCATAATGGAAAACAGAAATCCAACTGGAATGAGGCAGATCTGTAGCAGCTGGAACGAGCCACAGCATCCATGACTGGCTTTGGACGACCTGGAATACAGCGCATGAACTTAAAATTTGAGGGCTTCACCAAGGGCAAGGCGCAAATCATAGCCATACCGGCGCAATTCTTTAGCGAACTCCTGCCCCAAATTGACGACCTGGCCGAACTCAAGGTGACGCTCTTTTGCATGTGGGCGTTGCAGCAGAAGGAAGGCAATTATCGTTATCTGCGTTACGATGAATTTCTTGCCGATGAGGCTCTGATGACGGGTCTGGCGGTCATCGACGAGTCCATGAAACCTGCCGAGATTCTCGATGCGGCCCTGGACAGGGCGCAAGCGCGCGGAACACTGCTCGCGGGGGAAATTATCCTGAACGCTCGGAAGCTGTGTTATTATGTCATCAACAGTGAGCATGGACGGACCGTCCACAGCCAGATTGAAAGCGGCGAGTGGCATCCGGTCGGGGCGGATGAAATCGAAGTGCTGCCAGTCCGCCCGAACATCCACGCGCTCTATGAGAAAAATATCGGGCCCTTGACGCCTATGCTATCGGAGATACTCACAGATGCGGCAAAAAGCTATCCTCACGATTGGATTGAAGACGCCATTCAAGGCGCGGTTGAACAAAACGTCCGCAAATGGAGCTATATTGATGCCATACTGAAGCGATGGCAGCAGGAAGGACGAAGCCGTGAAACATTTCGGGGACATTCTGAACGGCACAAACAATATGCCCAAGGCGAATGGAAAGATTACATCGAATCGTGAGGCGGATGACGAAATCCCGCTGAAATTCATCTGTCACGACCCGCAGAACCGCGATGCGCCCTGCCCCATCTGTGATGGCAAAGGCGTCATTATGCTGGATGTGCCGGTCGATGACCCGCGTTATGGCAAATTCCAGCGCTGCCCCAATCATCCCATCGAAAGCGACTTCGACAGACACGAGCGCCTGCGCCGCTTTGGCAACCTGCAAGCCTACAAGGGCAAGACTTTCGAGAACTTTAACACCTATCACAAAGGACTGACCGCTGAGGCCGTAACCTCATTGAACGGCGCACGGCAGGCGGCCGTCAAGTTCGCGCAAGAAGCTCAGGGCTGGCTTGTCTACGAAGGCCCCTATGGCTGTGGCAAAACTCATCTGGCCGTTGCCATCGCCAATGCCCGCCTGGAGCAATTTGGCGAGCAGGTCTTGTTTATCACCGCCCCCGACCTGCTCGATTACCTGCGCACCAGCTTTCGACCAGATGCCCAAATCCCCTACAGCGAATCCTTGGACCAACTCCGCAATATCCCCCTGCTTGTCCTCGACGATTTGGGGGTGGAGAATCCGAGCGCCTGGGCCAAGGAAAAGCTGTTTCAGCTGCTCAATTATCGTTATGTCAACGAACTGCCGACGGTGATTACCACCAACACCCCGCTTGATGAGCTTGACCCGCGCATCAGCAGCCGCATGATGGTGGGCCGGGTCGTCATACACATCAAAATCAAAGCGCCCGACTATCGCAAACTCACCAGCAGCCATGACGAGTACCAACACATTTCCAATCTGCGTCTCTATCATCGCATGCGCTTCGAGACCTTTTTGACCGACAGGCCCATCCTCGAGGAAGCCCGTAACCTGCAAGGCGCCCTTGAACTCGCCCGAAGCTGGGCTGCGAAACCGGCGCGGTGGCTCTGTTTCATAGGTGATTTCGGCTCTGGCAAGACCCACCTTGCCGCCGCCATTGCCAACGATTTGCATGACCGCAAGCAGGAAGTGATATTCACGACTATCCCGGAATTGCTGGATTATTTGCGCCTCACCTTTGACCCCAAATCGCATGTTCGCTTCGACAAACGTTTCCACGAGATTATGAATGCCCCCATTCTGATTCTGGATGATTTGCGTCTGGCAAGCGCCACCGCTTGGGCAAAGGAAAAATTGTTTCAGATTATTGATTATCGCTACCTATCGAAAATGCCGACCGTCATCACTTCATCGGAAACGATGGATGAGACCGACCCGCGCCTTGCCACTCGCCTCGGAGACCATCGCGTCTGCCTCGTCTTTGCCTTGGAGGTCCCCAGTTATGTCAAACGCAACCCCGACATCAAACGCAAGCGCGACAAGAAAAAACGGTAATGCTGCGCACTCGACTGCATATCACCCCTTACGAGCGAAAGCACCGCGACGAACTGCTCAACCTGTCCTATTACAGCCGCTGGACACATCAACATCTGGATTGGTACAAGATGCGTCAGTGGATTGATGATGAAGCGGCGCTGCTCTTTCTGGCCTGGCAGGGGCGGCATTTGGTGGGCTACATGGGTTTGTCCGCCGCCCTGAACGCCTCTTCCTGGATCCGTCTGCTCGGCGTAGGGGATGGGGTCATCCCCGCGCCCGTCATTCAGGAATTATGGCAGAGCGCCGCGGCGCAGTGCCTTCAGCTTGGCATTTCCAGCGTGATGATATTGCTGGCGAACAACTGGCTCTCTGCTTATGTTCGCCAGCTTGGATTTGCCTGGCTCGAAGACATCATCACCCTGAATCACATCGGGGACAAGCCGCCTGCGCCGCCGCTTGCGCCCGTTGAAGTCGTCCCTGCCCGCGCCGAAGACCTGCCGCGCATTGCTCAAATCGACCATCTGGCTTTTTATCCGCCCTGGCAGATGTCACCCGGCGACCTGTGGCGAGCCTTTCGCATCTCTGCCAGCGCGACCATCGCCATACTGGCGGATAACATAGTCGGGTATCAAATTAGCACCCGACATCAGGAAGCCGGGCATCTCGCCAGACTGGCGGTGACTCCCGCCCATCAGGGCAAGCAGATTGGCTCGGCGCTGCTGGCTGAACTCTTGCGCGAGTTCAATCACAGGGGCATCCACTCAGTGACTGTCAACACCCAGTTGAGCAATCGTTCGTCCCAGCACTTGTACCAGCATTACGGCTTCTTCCGCAACGGCTTTGACCTTGAGGTCTGGCACAAAAGCCTGCCATAATAAGCGCAGGGCTGGCTTGTGAGGTGGAGTATGACAACCATATATCATGAAGATGATGCCAGCCTGAATATGCTGAATGGCAAGGCTGTTGGCATCATCGGTTATGGCAATCTGGGACGGTCGGTCGCCAATAACCTGCGCGACAGCGGCGTCAAGCTGCTGATTGGCGTCCGCCACGATGAAACCCGCGAGCAGGCCAGCCAAGATGGCTTTGAGCCAGAAAACATCGCGGATATGATTCCCAAATGCCATATTTTGATGTTTATGCTGCCCGATGAGGTCTTGCCCGAAGTGTATTTGGAGACGGTCTCCCCTGCTTTGCAGCGCGGGCATTTATTGGTGTTCGCCAGTGGCTACAACATCGCCTTTGGCTACATCGAGCCTCCGCCTTTTGTCGATGTCGGCATGATTGCGCCGCGGACGATTGGCGCGGCGGTTCGTTCCCGCTATCTGGACGGGCGCGGATTTTACAGCTTTGTCGGCGTCCATCAGGATGCGACCGGCACCACCCAGGATTCTTTGCTGGCATTGGCAAAGGCGATGGGTTCGCTGCGTGCTGGCGCTATCGAAATCACGATGGCACAGGAAGCTCAACTCGATTTGTTTGTCCAGCAGGCGGTTCTGCCCGCTTATCATCACATTATGACCACCGCCGCCAAGGTCTTGTTAAACAGGGGGTATCCGCCCGAAGCTGCGCTGATGGAACTCTATATTTCGGGCGAATTCACGGATTATCTGTCGCGGGCGGCGCAGCGCGGCCTGCTGCACGCCTTGCGCCTGTCGTCTCTGACCGGACAATACGGCATCTTCAGCCGTCTGGAACGTTTTCAGGAACGCAAGCTGGAAGGTCTGATGGAAGACGCGCTGGACGAAATCCGAAGTGGCGATTTCTCGCAGGAATGGGCGCGTGAATACGAAGATGGCTATCCGCGGCTAAGCAGCTTGATTCAGGCGCAGGAAAAACTGGCTCTCTGGGAGCTTGAACAGCAGACAGCCGAACTGCTGCGCGGCC
>DAOUKA010000108.1:0-2034 GCA_034421915.1 Anaerolineae bacterium | reverse complement strand
CCAGACGGCGGCGGCAATCAGGGCAACTGAAGTGATGAGCAGTAATCGAATTCGCAAATCCATCGCCGGCAGCCTCCATCATCCCAGCGAATTGTGGCACAGCCAGCGCATCCCGACAAGCGCCTGTTCCCGCCGGCTCGCGCGGTAAGCTATCATTTTACCTATACTCACAAGCCCAAGGAGACAAATGATGCCCGCTCGCTTTGCATGGAAAGACGACCGTCAACGCGCCATAGTCTACATTATCGAAGGCGACTGGAATTGGAAAGATTATCATCAGGCGGTGCGCGCATCAGCCTTCTCGCTGACGGGCATCGAGCATCCGGTGGACAGCGTGATTGACCTGCGGGCAAGCGCCCGCCCGAGCCTGCCCGCCGGATTATGGGCGCATCTGCGCTCATTTGGCCGCAAAAATCAGGCCTGCCTGAGCGGCCGGGCGGCGGTCATCGGTTTGCCGGCGGCCGCCTTGGAAACGCTGCCGCCGCTCGCTGACAAGACCCTGCCCACGGCCGACGGCTTTGTCCGATTTGTCGATAGCCAAGCTGAATTGGAGCGGCTGCTTGACGAATGGGCGAATCAGCCGCCCTTAAGCTAAGCCGCTTTATAGGTTCATCAAAACTTGAAGGGAATCCAATCCTGTGTTAAAAATGGCGGGAGACGCAGCTTGATGCTTGACATATCTACAAAATCGCCGCCTTAACTGGCAGAGGACCGCATGATGACAACCTCCAAACGAGTCCTATGGCTCATGGCGCTGCTTGCCCTTGTGCCGCCGATTCTCTATGCCTATTTGGGGTCATTCAGCCGAATGATACACGATGACGACTATGGACTCATGCTTGTTGGTCAGGAGATGGGCGCCTGGGAGGGGATGCTCTGGTGGTATAACACCTGGACCGGGACTTATACCCGCACCTTCCTCGTCAGTGCGCTGGCGCCGCTGGATTCCCTGGCACCCAGGCTCATGCCTGCGCTGATTATCCTGCTGTGGCTGGGCGGGACCTATTGGCTTGTGAGTCAAGGGCTGGCTTATTTGGGGATAAGCCGCTTGCGTCGGCCGCTGGCTCTCTCGATGTCCGCTCTGAGTGTCGCTGCCGCCATCTATGCCTTTTATTCGCCCCAGTCGTTTTACTGGTACACCGCCAGCATCCCTTACGCCCTGCCGCTTGCCCTGCTCACGATTTATATGGCGCTGGCAATCCGGATGGCGCGGCGATGGCGAAAGAATATCCCCTCATTATTGGGGGCAGGGGTGATTGGTTTTCTGGTGGCTGGCTTCTCCGAGATGTATCTGATATTCCAACTGACCCTGTTCACGTTCTGCCTGCTGATGAGTTTGGCGTTCCTGGGGAGTTCGGTTCGCTCGCGTTATGCCCCGGTCATTGGAGCGGGCTGGCTGGGGACCTTGGCGAGCCTGCTGGTACAGTTGAGTTCGCCCGGGGGCGCGATTCGCGCGGAAGTTATTGTGAATCGTCACGGTCCACCGGATCGTTCGGCATCGCACTTGCTGTTTGACACCTTGGAGCAGACATTTGGTCTTGCTCGACATCCAGAAGTCTTTGTCGGATTTATGATGCTTATGGGAGTGGGCTTGCTGGTCATGCTCATCGCATACCGACCGTCAGCACCGGCCGCGGCATCCAAAAAACCTGCTCCTCTCGCCTTGCCGCCCCTGTGGCTTGGCTTGATTTTCCAATTGCTGTTCATTCCGCTGCTGTGGAGTCACACGAGCGATAATCCGCAGCTGTTGGGGCGCTTCAGTATCCGATATATGGTCATTATCATGCTCAATATAATATCGATATTGGGTTTTCTGGTTATGCTTTGGCAGCGCGGGCGCATCCATGCCTATTTACAGAAGCGGCAGCGCGGCTGGCTGATGGCCGGGTGCATCATGGCCTTTCCTTGCCTTTTCGCGCTGCTGTTTTTCATACCGCAAATAAGGAATATCGACTATCGCGCAGCCGTCTATCTGTTCACGAGCGTCCACGTACTCCTGGCTGTATTGACATGGCAGCTGTCATCCATACTTGA
>DAOUKA010000107.1:0-2346 GCA_034421915.1 Anaerolineae bacterium | reverse complement strand
GGGTCGCCGCCGCCCTCGAAGGGCAATCCTACGATGCCGTTTGCGCCGTCCACAACGAAACCAGCACCGGTGTGACCAATCCCCTGCAAGCCATTGGCAAGGTCATCAGCCAATACCCGGATACGCTCTTTTTTGTCGATACCGTCAGCGGCTTCCTCGGCACAGAACTGCGGGTGGATGATTGGGGCATCGACATCGCGCTGACCTCCGGGCAAAAGGCATTCGCGCTGCCGCCGGGCATCGCCTTCGCCGCCGTCAGCGACCGCGTCCTGGAACGCGCCCAAACCATCAAGGCGCGCGGCTATTATTTCGACTTCTTGACGCTGGAAAAATCCCTGCTCAAGAACAACACCCCCTCCACCCCGCCAATTTCACTCATGTACGCCGCTGATGTCCAACTGGATGACATCCTGACCGAAGGGATTGAGGCGCGCTGGGCGCGGCACCGCCGCCTGCGCGATATCACCCACCAATGGGCGCTCCAGCAGGGCTTCGGCCTGTATGCCCAGCAAGGCTATCGCAGCGATACCGTGACCACAGTCGAAAACACGCTGGGCATCGATGTCGCCCAACTCGCCAGCTTCATGCGAGACAGCAGGGGCTTCGCCATCGACCAAGGCTATGGAAAAATCAAAGGCCTCACCTTCCGCCTGCCACACATGGGCGATATGCAAATGGAAACGCTGGCGGAAGTGCTAAACGGCATCGCGGCATTCATCGCGCAGTCATCATCTTAATAACAGCCCGACCGCTCATTCGAGAGAAATCACCATGACCTTTCATGTGCTTGTCCCCGATAACGTGAACCAGAAAGCCATCGACATCCTCAAAAAGAACCCGGGGATTCGCGTCGCCGCCCCCGGCAAAATGGAACGCGGCGCCCTGCTGAACAGCCTGTCCGATGTCCACGCGCTGATTATCCGCAGCGCCGTCGCCGCCGATGCCGAACTCATCGAAAGGGCGCCCAGCCTCAAAGCGATTGCCCGCGCTGGGGTCGGCGTCGACAATGTGGATTTGTCCAAAGCCAGCCAAAAGGGCATCGTCGTGATGAACACCCCCGGCGGCAATGCGATCTCGACTGCCGAATATGCCTTCGGGCTGATGCTGTCCCTAGCACGGCATATCCCGCAGGGGCATCAATCGCTGGCCGCCGGCCGTTGGGAACGCAAGCGGTTCGTCGGCCTGGAACTGAACGGCAAGACGCTGGGGATTATCGGCCTGGGTCGCATCGGGCAGGCGCTTGCCCTCCGCGCCCGGGCCTTCGGCATGACCGTGGTCGCTTATGACCCCTATCTTCCGCCAGATGCCGCTGATGCCGTCAAGGTGCCGCTCATCAGCCTCGAAGAAGTCTGCGCCCGTTCCGATTATCTGTCGCTGCACCCGCTCATCACCGATGAAACCCGCCATATCATTCACAGCGGCGCCATCGCCCTGATGAAAGACGGCATTCGGATTATCAATACCGCCCGCGGGGCGCTCATCAACTCATACGACTTGGCACAAGCGCTCCACACGGGCAAAGTGGCCGGCGCGGCCCTGGATGTCTACGAGGTCGAGCCGCCGCCAGCCGACCATCCCTTACTCGGTCTGCCCAATGTGATCCATACCCCGCACCTCGCCGCCAGCACATCCGATGCTCAAGTCGCCGTCGCCATCGAAGCGGCGCATCTCATCATCGACTACCTGCTGCATGGCAAAGCCGCCAATGTCTGCAATCCCGACAGCTTGACCTAAGCCACCGTTCTTGCGTAGCAGACGTCAGGGACGCGCCGGACTGCCATCAGGCAGGCGGGCCTGCGTCCAATCCTCGATGATGTCCCGACAGGGATATTTCGCCGCCAGCGTCTCATCTATATCAATGCCCAGCCCCGGCTTGTCGTTGGGATAAAGATAGCCCGCCTCAACCACCGGCAGGCCGGGGAACATCTCATAATCCAATTCCTTCGGGCGATACCACTCCTGAATGCCAAAATTGGGATGCCACAGGTCGAGATGCAAATTCGCCGCATGACCCACCGGCGAAGTATCGCTCGGGCCATGCCAGGCGGTGCGAACCCCGTACATATTGGCAAAAATGGCGACATTGCGGGCTGGCGTAATCCCCCCCATCTGGCTGATGTGCATGCGAATGAAATCAATCAGACGTTCTTGAATCAAAAGCTGCCATTCGTGAGGATTGTTGAACAATTCGCCCATCGCCAGCGGCGTCGCGCACTGCTGGCGCATCATCCTGAACCAGTGAATGTCCTCTGGCGCCAGCGCATCTTCCAGAAAAAACAGCTTGAGGGGCTCGACATCCTTGGCAAACTGCACCGCATGAATCGGACTCAGACGCTCATGGATGTC
>DAOUKA010000106.1:0-2475 GCA_034421915.1 Anaerolineae bacterium | reverse complement strand
CTGTTCATGCCAGCGCAAAGGATTCATGCTGCTACTATCAGGGTGGACAGGGATTGCAGTTTGGGGGATGCGATCCAGTCTGCCAACAAGAATGAATCCGAAGGCGAATGCGAGGCTGGCGATGGTGAACAGGACACCATTATTCTGACAAGAAATGCCAGACCGAGCCGCGGAATCCCTATCATAACCTCAAAAATAATTTTTGAAGGCAACAACCATAGCATCTCTTTGGACAATGACTATGTTGTTTTTGATATCAGAAGCGGCGAGTTGACCATTAAGAATCTGACGGTGACCTACAGAGGCACCCGCAGGGACAGGGTAATCGCTGTCTGGGATAGCAAACTGACCGTCATTGACAGCCAAATACGGAATTGTGAGGTTGGTATCGTATTGAATAACAGTGTCGCCAACATTCTGGGCGAGACCATCATCTGCGACCTGCCGGCCGACAAGCTATTATCGGGGTCATACACAGGTTCCGTTGAAATCACGGTGCCGCACCCAAATACCTGCGAAACATTGCCCGGCGCCACGGCTGCGGTTTCAGCAGAGATGGGTCTCCACAGTGGGGTTCAGTGTCAGCAGGTGGATGCGGGTGGCATCGGGATTCAGTCTGTGATTGAGGCTGGTTTTATTGATGCGGTTGATGTTTGGGGTTATGTCGAGCAGGGTGTGGAAATCTGCTTCCCGCAAGCGGGTGCGATTACCTTTTTGGATGCGGCAACGATGCCCCGCAGCGTGATGCCGCTCCCGTCTCACCGCGTTGGGAACATGACCTGTGTTTCGCTTGACCGCCCAGGTACGGTGGTGCTCGTGCCTTTGCCATCTGTGCCAGCCGAAGCTGCCACGGACACAGCAGAACAGGATTGCGTCACCACCACGGCCAACCTCAATCTGCGTGCCACGCCTGCTATGGGTGACAATATCATTGGGCATGTTCCCCGTGGCGCAACCCTGGACATCATCTCGCGCACATGGTCTTGGGTCCAGGTCGATTATGGGGGCAAGCTAGGCTGGATTGGCGCGAGGTATGTTCAAGCAGAGGGGCATTGCGGATAAGGCGCTCATTCGTAAGCCTGATGCAGCAATTCGGCAGTGTGCATCACCGGCAGCGACCTTTGCCGAAGCTCTAGGTGTCGCCGCAGTTGGGTGATGCAGCCGATATTGCCCGAAACAATCATATCAGGTTCAGCATCCAGAAGGTGTGCAATTTTGCGCTGTCCCAGTTCATGCGCGATAGTCGGCTGGTCGATATTATAAGTTCCCGCCGAGCCGCAGCACATGCCCTCATCCTCAACGCTCACCAGTCGCAAATTCGGAATTTGATGCAGGAGTGTGCGTGGCTCATCATAATGCCCCTGCGCATGAAGCAAATGGCAGGCATCCTGATAAACAGCGACCTGCTCCGATTCAAAACCTGGCGGCTCCCGCAAGCCCAGCTTTGCCAGATAGACACTGAAATCCATGACCTTGCATGCGAAGTCGGCTGCGCGTCGGACATCCGCCTGATTCTTAAATAGCAGCTTATAATCCTTCACTCCAGAGCCACAGCCGGCTGCCGTTGTAATAATTGCATCGACATCATCCGGAATACGGGCAAAATTTTTGCGGGCGATTTGCTGTGCCTCTTTTTCTGCGCCAATATGCAGCAGAATCGAGCCACAGCAGCCCTGCCCCCTTGGGACAAGCACCTCGACCCCATTCGCCGCCAGCACATGCGCCGCCGCATAACTGATTTCGGGCGCAAGCACCTGTTGCACGCAGCCGAGCAAAAGCGCAGCCTTGCCCCGCCTTTCGCCTACGGCGGGCAAGACTTCTGGCAGGGGCAGGGCGGGCGGGATCTGGTCGGGCAGCAGGCTCAACATCGAGGCAAATGCCTCTGGCAAAAAGGGTTGCAGCGCCTTGCTGATTCCGCCAGTCTGCACCGCTATTTTGAAGCGCTTGGGGAAGGGCAGCGTCTCACAAACAAGGCGGCGAGCAAGCGCGTCCATCGGCGGCCGTACCCGCTCTTTTTCGTTCAATGCGCGATAGCTCACCAGCAAATCCCCATAAGCCACACCCGAAGGGCAGGCAGGCACACAAGCCATACAGCCCAGACAGCGGTCGATATAAGGCTGTGCTTCGCTGGCATCCAGATTATCTTCCAGCACATTTTTCATCAGATAAATGCGCCCTCGCGGCGAATCCATCTCCTCGCCCAGCAGAGCATAGGTCGGGCAAGCTGGCAAACAGAAACCGCAATGAACGCAATTCTCAATCGCCCCAGCCATCTCCGCGGCACGCAGGTCATCACTCTGAATCTGATGTCGCATGGGTTTTGCCTTACACAAACTTGTTTTCGGGGTCAAGCACCTGTTTGACACGCGCCGCCAGCACATTCTCAATCGTTTTGCCAATCAGCGGCGAATCCACCGCGCCGCGAATGCACAAACCGCTAAGCGCATACTGTCTTAGCACAGCATCAAGTCGGTC
>DAOUKA010000105.1:0-7011 GCA_034421915.1 Anaerolineae bacterium | reverse complement strand
CGGCATACAGACGTTTCGTTTCGACAAAACGTTCCTGCTGGTCGCGCGGGTCGTTTAATTCGGTGAAAGCGTTGCCCATTTCCATGCCGTGGATGAAAAATTCAAATCGTTCGGTATGCGTGTCGATATACAGCCGTTCTTTTTCATCGGTGACGGATAGGTCGCTTTGGATGCGTTTGGCAAAGGGCGACATATCGCGGGGATAATCCTTGATAATTGTCGGCTGAATCAGGGTCGGTTCGATATAAACCCCCAATAAATGCTCGACAATCATACGTCCCCAGGTATCATCAGGATGAAGATTCTCCGCCAGGCTGTGCGCCTTCAGATAAGCATAAAGCGATTGGCTGTCGGGATAATCCATATAATCAAAATCGAGCCGTTCCTGCACGGCCTCGCGGATGCTGATGCGCCGCCACGGGGGCGCCAGGTGCAAGACCCTGCCCTGATAAACCACATCCGTCGAACCCGTAACCTGTTCGGCGGTGTAAGCAAACAGCCGTTCGGTGATGTCCATCACGCCTTCATAGTCGATATAGGCTTTATAAAATTCCAGCATCGTGAATTCGGTATTGTGCTTGTAGCTCACGCCTTCGTTGCGGAAATCGCGCCCAATCTCATAGACGGCATCAAAGCCGCCCACCAGCAGGCGCTTCAGATAGAGTTCGAAGCTAATGCGCAGGTACAGGTCTTGATGCAGCTGATTGTGATGGGTCGTGAAAGGGCGGGCAGCCGCGCCGCCATAGAGCGGCTGCAAGATGGGCGTCTCGACTTCCAGCATGCCTTCACTGTCAAGAAAATCGCGCAGCGCCTTGATGGTTTTGGCGCGTTTCACAAAGACATGGCGAACGGATTTATTGACAGCCAGGTCGGCATAGCGCTGGCGGTAGCGCGTCTCGGTATCCTTGAACTCGCCATATTCGACCCGCGAACCGTCAGCAAGCGCCTGCTCCTTAATCACCGGCAAGGGGCTGAGCGCCTTGCTGATGAGCCGCAGGTCCCGCGTATCGACGCTCAACTCGCCAGTGCGCGTCCGCATCATCAGGCCGCTGGCCTGCACGAAGTCATCGACATCAATCAGCTTGCGCCTGACCAACTCATACTGGTCTTCGCCCAATATATTCACGCGCAGGAACAGCTGGATGCGGCCGGTTTCATCTTCAATATGGATAAAGGAGACCCTGCCTTTGGCATTCAAGCGGCGTATGCGGCCGGTTACGGTAACGGACAGGTCGCGGCTTAGGTTCGCTTCCGCGCCTTCTTTTTGCTGATAGGCCTGGATGGCAGCGGCAATCGTATGGCTGCGCGTGACGCGGGCTGGATAGAGCGCAACCCCCTTTGCTTCGAGCCGCGCCACTTTTTCCAGCCGTTCGATTTCGAGTTTGTTCGGTTGCCACATATAAGGGTCAATCTCCTGTAAGTTCTTGCCGGCAAAATGAAAGCGGGGCTGCGCCCGCTCCTGATGAGGTTTTGGGGATGGAATAGGTACAGCGTATTATAAAAGAGCCCGAAAATACAGGTTGAATCCATGGTGGACAAATTGCACCTGCCCCTTTGATTGACCTGCTATGATCCTCGATTCATATTTGTAATTATACAGAAGTTGATTATACTGAAACAATTTGCAAGGAAAGTTGCCGGGCTCTTCTGGTTATGCAGGATGAAGACGCATCTCATCCACAGTCGCCTTCCAATCGCTGGATGGCAACATTGGCTGTAGTCGCCCTCGCACAGGCTTTCAGCGCCTGCGGCGTTACGCTGGTCTACCCGTTTTTACCGCTTTATGTTCAAACACTCGATGGCGCCCAGTTCATCAACACGGAACTGCTGGCGGGCTTGGTCATTGCTGCCCCGCCCCTGATGGCGACGCTCTCGACGCCCTTTTGGGGACGGCTGGCTGACCAGTACGGGCGCAAGAAAATGGTGATGCGAGCTACGTTCACCGCGTCAGTTATCCTGTTTTTGATGGGCTTTGCCCAAACCGCGCTGGTGCTGGTTGTTTTGCGCGGCCTGCAGGGATTAACCAGTGGGATTATCGCGGCGAATATGGCGCTGGTTGCCGGCGAGTGTCCGCGCGGACGGATTGGATTTGCGCTCGGAGCTTTGCAGGTCGGTTTGTTTGGCGGCGTCGCTGTCGGCCCGATATTTGGCGGTGTCCTGGCGGAAAACTTTGGCTTTCAGGTTCCCTTTTTGTTCACAGCCATCATGCTGGTGCTGGCGGGTCTGCTGGTGACCTTCGGGGTCAAAGAGACCTATATCCCCCACAAGAACAAAACTTTGGACTTGAATCCGCGCAAGATGCTGCGGGCATGGGGAGACATCATCAAGGCAAGGGGTGTCAAGACAGTCTATGCGCTGCGTTTTTTGAATGGATTCGCACAGCGAACGCTTATGCCTATCGCGCCGCTGTTTGTATTGGCTTTGATGCCCACTGTGGCGGCAGCGGGCGCCAGCAGCTATGCCGGGCTGGTGCTAACGGTGTCGTCTGTCACCACAACTGTCGGCTCGCTCCTTTTGGGCTGGCTGAGTGACAAATGGGGCTATCGCAATATCCTGCTGGGCGCTGCTCTGGTGGCGATGATATTTTACATCCCGCAGG
This sequence comes from Anaerolineae bacterium, assembly GCA_034421915.1. GTDB lineage: Bacteria > Chloroflexota > Anaerolineae > Aggregatilineales > Phototrophicaceae > UBA6055. The sequence goes on along the minus strand of DAOUKA010000105.1, from coordinate 4,412 downwards.
CATTTGTCACCGATATCGCACAGCTATTGCTTTTTCAAGGCCTGGCGGGGTTTGCTGCTGGAGGAGTCTTGGCTGCCCCGGCGGCCCTGTTGGCAAACTATACCAATTTGGGAGACGAAGGCTCGGTTTATGGGCTGGATGCGTCTCTGTCGTCATTGGCCAACGGCATGGCGCCCTTGACCGGCTCCATAATTGCCGCGGTCTTGGGGCTGCGAGCGGTCTTTGCGGCGGTGGCGGTTTATTATCTGGTTATCCTCGTGATTAGCTGGCAATGCCTGCCCAAATCCAGGCGGCAAGGTCTTGCCATGTCATTAAGCGCTGCCAGTGGTGATTAAGATGCCCTTAAAACGATGGACAAGGTCGATCACATTCCTTTTCTGATTGCTTCTATTTTGCCGCTGGCGCGGTTTCGGTAAGATTGTACAATGAGCTTATGGCAAGAAAACGGGATCCGCTCACAAAAGTTGACAGCTTCGCCAAGCGCCAATCAAAATATGCGCCGGTGTCGGCTGCATTGATGGATGTTTATGGCTGTTTGGATTGGTCGCGCCATCAGGATGGCATGGACGAACTGATTAGCTGCATCCTGAGCCAAAACACGAGCGACATCAATCGTGACCGCGGTTTTGCGCGTTTGAAGGGGCGCTTCGAGACATGGGAGGCGGTGCATTTTGCCGATACGGATGAACTGATGGATGCCATCCGCCCCGCAGGTCTGTCCAGGCAAAAAGCCCCGCGCATTCAGAATGCGCTCCAGAAAATCTATGAGAAAGCGGGGGATTATAACATTGATTTTCTCAATGATATGCCTATTGAGGCGGCAAGAGACTGGCTCACCGCGCTGAAGGGGGTTGGCCCCAAGACGGCGGCCATCGTCTTGTGTTTTGCTTATGGCCGGCCGGCGTTTCCGGTGGATACTCATGTTTATCGCACCGGGAAGCGGATTGGCTTCCTGCCAGAGAAAATCTCGGCCAATGATGCCCATCCGGTGATGGAGGCAATCGTCCCGCCAGACGATTATTATCAGTTTCATATCCATCTTATTCAGCACGGGCGCGATACCTGCCACGCACGCAAGCCAGCTTGCGAACGCTGTCCTTTGATGGCGGATTGTGATTATTTTCAAATCTCCGTAACGCCTGATGCAAGCGGCAAAAACTGAAAAAAGCGGTTCGCATCTGTTTGTCTCGCCACATTTCGATGATGGCATCTTGAGCTGCGGCGGCACGCTGAACCAGTTGGCGACGGCGGGCCATGCGGTGACTGTGATGACCATGATGGGCGGATTGTTCGCCGGCATCCTGCCGAATACACCGATTCTTGCTGACCTGCATCAGCGCTGGCAGGCGGGCGGCAATCCACTGCTCACGCGGCAGCTGGAGGATGTCCGGGCGCTGCGCACCATCGGCGCTGACTGCCGGCATATTCCGCTCACCGACTGCGTTTACCGCGTGGTGAATGACAGGGCGCTTTACCCCTCGGAGGAGTCCTTATTCGGGGAGGTGCATCCTGATGATTATGCCCCTGCGTTTTTAAGCCGCGTCTCGATTCCCCGCGCGGATGCACCGACTGTGGTGTACATACCGCTTGCTGTGGGGCATCATGTGGATCACCAGATTGTCCGTGACTGGGGCTTGCGTTTGTCGGGGAATCAACCTGACCGGCTATCCATTCGGTTTTATGCGGAATATCCGTATTTGAATGCCGAAAAGGCGATTGATGATGCCCTGTCAGCGCTTGGGATTTCCCTTATTGCGGAAAATGTCATCTTGAGCGAGCGTGACATTCGGGCAAAGGTGAATGCCATCGCCTGTTACTCATCGCAAATCAGCACCTTTTGGAAAAGTCTGGATGCCATGCAAGCCGATGTGCGCCAATCCTCGACCCATCCGCGGACGGGCGATTATGTTGAGCGCTTCTGGAAAATGGCGCCTTAGAGTTCGCTGCAATCCCACATAAAACCGCATTTGGGGCAGCGCACCTTGCAGGCGAGTCTGAAAGTGCGGCTGCTGCAGGCCGGGCAGACCGAACTCAAGCTGTAGTTGGGCAGGGGCTTTGGCGGCCGGTCATAAATGATATGGCTCGAATCGCGCGGCTGTGGTTTGGCTGTGCGGTGTTTCTCGCGCATCCTGTTTCCTTGATGCCTATTGAGGCGACGGTGGGATTCGAACCCACGAATAAAGGTTTTGCAAACCTCTGCCTTACCACTTGGCTACGTCGCCTGAATGAAGAACCATTATACCAGCCAGCCTGCTGTTTTCAAGGTCGATTTATTGCCGTCTGTCGGTGGGCGTCCAGCCAAAGGGCTGGTCTTCATCCAAAGTCTTGAACGGGTTTGGCGGCGGCGATTCCTGCGGTAAATAATACTCAAGCGTATCGGAGGACTGACGAATTTCGCCATCTTGGCCGCGCTGGCGCAAATCGCGTGGATAATAGACAGGCTTGGCATCATCGTCGGACAGGGCAATGCGGGCAACGCCGCGGGCGAGCAGTTCAATCGGCATGGGGGCGATGCGCCCGAAGATCAGCCACGAGAGGGGCGGGATGCTGCCGAGCAGGGTCATCAGGCGGTAGAACAGGGGCCGCGGGCTTCCCCGCGCATAGACCAGCGGCGCCCGAATAATGCTGATTCGCAGGCCGACGCGGCGCAGGTAACTTTCGGCTTCGCGTTTGGAGCGAATGTAAGCGCGGCTGATCCAGGGCGTTTGCACCGCGCTCATCAGGATCATGTGTCCGACCCCGTCGCTGACGCACATATTGGCGACGTTGCGCGCCGAAAGGAAGTTGAGACGATGATAGGACAAGCCCTGCGCCGGGTCGGCATTCAGGCTGCCGACGGTATGAATGACGGCGGCGTGACTGCGGGCCTTGCCGCGCAGGCTGGCGGGATTCCAGACATCGGCTGTTGACCAGCGGGTATGCTCTGCCAGTGGACCGAGCCGCTCTTCTGCGCCTGGCCGCACGAGCAGGCTGACCTCGGCGCCTTCCGCCAGCAGGGCCGCGGCGAGGCTGTCGCCCAGAAACGTTCCACCACCTGTTACCAGGATGCCCCGATGGGTTCGCGTCATCGATTCAACGGATGTGTCTGTTAAATGTTGCCTGTCCTTGGGCTGCATTTGAGCAAATTGTAACAAGTTGGGGGTGATTCGACAACGCAAGCCTTGCCAAAATGTTTTTTAGGGTATAATCAAATAAGGGATGGCTGGCAAAGATATGGGTCATTCATCCCGGAATCAAGTCAATTCAAGACCACCTTTGCTATCTTGGATTTGCTGGGAGAGCAGTCACGACAAGACAGGGTGGGTTTAGAGGCTCAATCGCAGGCAGGGCAAACGGCAGGAAAGGAGATGCCCTGTTTGCGGCTGCGGAGCGTACTGGGAAAATTACAGCAAGTGTTCTGTCTCGCTGTCGGATAAAATGACATTGGCACAAGATTCTCAAGCTGAAATCTGCGCTTGGGCTGTGTGTTCATCACGCGGCAGGGTTCGCGTTGCCTGAAAGACTGACTCAAGACAAGTCGGTTTGAAACCCTTGAACTGACAGATACATGCGGTAATCTGTCCCGGTATCATCGTCGATTCGGATAAACTGTGGCTTTTGTTTTGGGTCATCATGCCGATCATTACTGCTTTGGAAGTTCAAAGGCGAAACAAAGAGCGCGTCAGTCTTTATCTTGATGATGAATTTGCTTTTGCACTGCCAGTGATGGAGGCGGCGAAACTGCGTCTTGGGCAATGCCTCAGCGAAGCCGACATCGAAGCGCTGATACGTGAAGACGAGGTTCAGGGCGCACTGGACCGCGCCATGTATTTTTTGTCCTCGCGGCCCCGCAGCACCGAAGAAGTCCGCCTGCATCTTGTCAAAAAAGGATTAACCGATTCTGTAATTGCAGTTGTTATCGACCGTTTGCATCGTCAGGGCTATTTGGATGATGCTGCCTTTGCCCGATTTTGGATCGAGAATCGCAATGCCTTCAAGCCGCGGGCGCCGCGGGCGCTTCGTTATGAATTGTATCAAAAAGGCGTCGATGCCGATATTTTCAATGCGCTGCTGGCGGAACTGGACGTGGAGGACTCCGCTTATCGTGCCGCGGCGAAGCAGATATGGCGGTACAGAGGGAAAACACGGCGGCAGTTCAAGCACAAGCTGGGCGGCATGCTTCAGCGGCGCGGCTTTTATGAGAGTGTCATCAGCGATGTTATTCTGCGACTGCAAGAAGAGCTTGAGGAATCGGATCCGGATTACTTTGCCTGTGAGGATGAGGCTTAGCATCGGTGGATATTATCCGGATTAGATCAAGAAAGGAGCGAGGACGAATGTATCCTGTGGATACCGTCAAGCGACTATGGAAGCGATTATACTTGCAGTTGTTACAGCTATTATCGGCGCGGGCGCGGGGGCGGCCCTGGGGG
>DAOUKA010000104.1:0-4797 GCA_034421915.1 Anaerolineae bacterium | reverse complement strand
GATTTGGCGGTGCGGCGAACGGCCTGGGAAGGGCGTTATCTGGTGATTGGGTTCGCCAGCGGTCGCATTCCTGATTTGCCCGCGAACATCCCCCTGCTCAAGAATATATCGATTGTAGGCGTGTTTTGGGGCGCGTACCTGATGAACAGCCCCTCGGTCATCAAGAAGTCTTTCCGCCAGCTGCTGTCTTGGTATGCTGCCGGTCAACTGGAACCTCATGTTCACAAGATATTTTCGCTGGAAGATGCGGCGGCGGCGATTCGGGAAATCACGGAGCGTCGGGTGATGGGCAAGGTTCTGATAACCCCCAGCAACAGCTTGTAAAAGAATATCTGTTCTAAATTTTATTGCATCAACCTTGATTTTATGGTATGTTAGCTATGATGGTATTCGCGCAGGCCTTGAATGGATGCCGACTGGTGCAGCATTTGACCAAAGCAGCCTGAAGGAAACGAGGGTGATATGAGAAGTGAAATGAAGCCCTTTGGGGTCGGGGAAAGGGTGAATCACGATTCCGATGCCTTTTATAGCAGAAAGTTTTTTGCTGAGTCTAAAAATAAAGAGGTCAGCGCGACGGGTTCTGTGGAAAATAAACTGGCGCGAAATGAATGCAACAGAATATATGTGCATTCCAGCGAAAATATGCACGAACTGCCTGATAACAGTGTTCATTTGATGGTTACATCACCCCCTTACAACGTCGGCAAGGAATATGATGATGATTTGACGGCGGATGAATACAGAACTTTGCTTCGTAATGTGTGGCGGGAAACCTTTCGTGTATTGGTGAACGGCGGCAGAGCCTGCATCAATGTCGCCAATATCGGTCGCAAACCGTACATCCCCTTAAACGCGTTGATTACAGCAGATATGCTTGATATTGGATTTTTAATGCGCGGCGAGATTATCTGGAACAAGGCGGCAAGTGCGGGAACGTCTTGTGCCTGGGGAAGTTGGATGTCGGCATCCAATCCTGTTTTACGCGATGTTCATGAATACATATTGGTTTATAGCAAGGGCAGTTTCTCGCGTAAAAAAGCGCCGGGCAGCAAATCAACCATTGAACGGGATGATTTTCTTGAGTGGACAAAAAGTGTATGGAGTTTTCCGGCGGAGTCCGCAAAGCGGGTTGGGCATCCCGCACCATTCCCAGTTGAACTTCCGAGAAGGGTCATGGATTTATATACCTTCGAGAATGACGTGATATTAGACCCTTTCATGGGCAGCGGTACAACAGCAGTCGCGGCTGAACGCGCAAACAGGCTGTGGATTGGCTACGAAACGAGCCGAGAATATGCAAATCTGGCGCGTAGACGCATAGAGTCAGAAGGTGTATTTCAACCGGAGCTATTGTGAATAAATGTATAGTGGAGCTTTTAACAGATGAATTCAGCTTCTCTTTTGAGTAACAGTTAAAACTGCATCCTCCCAATACAACCGACTGCAAGTTTATTGATGAGAGAATCAGAGGTCGCATCATGACATATCGCGGCGATGATGAGCCTGAATATATTGACGATGATGAATACGATGACCCTGATGAATACGGTGATGACAGAAAGCCGCATGACCGGCGCTCTTCCCGCGCGTCCGGGCGCAGGCGCTCGAATGTTTTGGGGTCAAGCGGTTCGGGTTACCGGCAGGCGGGCGGCGCTCCCAAACCGCGAAGCAAAAAGCCTTTTAGCGCTGGCCGCCCGGTCTCGCGCGGTTCGGTTCGCAAAGGCGTCGGCCGCCCCTCTGATGGTGATAGCAGAGCGCGGCGGAATCCGGCGAACTCTTCGGCTGCGAATGACCGATCTGCTCGATTATCAGGCTCTGGCAAGAAGCGCGAAAGCCGCCGCCCTCGAGACCCGTCCGACAGGCAGCGAGGGGATGAGAAGCCCGACCGTAGCGGTCACCTTGGTGGTTTGCGGGAACGTTTTACCCGTGGCAAAAAACAGGCTGACAGGCAATCCGCCTCGCGCGGCGGCGGTGTCTTGACTCAAGCGGCCGTCACAGTTCGCGGCATTGGAGGCAGACTGCGCCATCGCCGCGACAAGACCGGAGATGATGACGCGGCGCGGGGAAGGCAGGACAGCCAGACTGACAGCCGTTTCCGCAGTAAAAACGCCGCCTACTCCAAACCATCCAAACAGCCCGCTTTTGGTGCAAGCCGAGCGGCCGCTTCCAAGCGTGACAAGACGCGCTTTGCGCGTGGAGCAGGCAGCGGTCAAGCGGCAGAGGCGCCTGGCCGAAGGGCTGCTGGCAAAGCGCCTGAACGGGCGGCGAATGATTGGCTGGATTTGGACCGCAAGCTGGATCTGGCGGGTGTTGGCTTGGTTTTTGGGGCTATCGTGCTGTTTTTCAGCACCTTGTCGCAGGAACACGCCGCCATCAGCGCGGTGCATCATTTCATCGGTCAGCTTTTTGGCTGGGGCGCCATGGCCGTGCCGCTGGCCATGTTTGCGGCCGGCATGTGGCTGATTGTCCGACACTTTGGCGAGCGGCCGCCGACGATTGACGCTGTTCGCCTGACGGGCCTGGTGATGGCCTTGGTCGCTGTGCTGACACTCTTTCAATATCTGGATTCTTTTAGCTATGCGGCCGCGGTGCCACAGGCGGTACAGGCGCAGCAAGCCGAATGCGCGGCGCGAACGACCGGTCAGGTGGCTTGCTGGCAGGAGCTTGAACGTCTTGCCGAGTGCCGAATGGCAGTGACTTCGGGCTGTCTGCAAGAACTGGCGCAGTATTCTTATCAAAGGGGGCAGGGGGGCGGTTATATTGGCGCGTGGTTCTATCTGACATTGGTCAATAATCTCACCGAAGTTGGCGGTTTTGTTATCGTGGTGATGATGCTGACCTTCAGCATGATGCTGATGACGCGCTCAAGCATGGCGGAAATCGCGGTGGCAGCTGTGAGCATCAGGCGCGGCTTTCGCAGCCGTATGGCACAGAACGCCGCTAAACGACGGGCGCAGCAATTGCAGGCGGAACAGCAGACGACATCGCTGCGCGTTTCCAAGCCACCGCCGCCGAAGTTGCCTGGGGCTGCTTATTCCGCCAGGGCATTGCCCGAACCCGCAGCCGATTTGAATATGCCCATACCATCCAGGCCGAGCAGCAGTCAGGCATTCCCTTCAGCCGAGTTGAATCAGGAATCGATTCCAGCTGCCAATCAGCAAAATCCGGGTGTGTTCGGGCGTCTGTTGGGTCGCAGCAAAAGCAAAGCAGCCCCGCCGCCTGTCGCGCCGAATCAAGAGCCCGATGCTGTCTCCGAGTCGGCGGCATCAACGGGCAGCGGGTTAATGAGGCGCATTCTGAAGCGCGACGACAGCAAACAGGCGCCCCCAGCACAAGCGCAGCCCGGAACGGATTCTGATGCAGTGGCAGCGCCGCCGGCTGTCAAGCGAGTGCTGCTGAAGCCACCGAAAGTCATCCCTGATGAACTGCCTGCGAAGCCAGCCCCCGCTGCCCGCCCGCCAAAGCGTGACGAGGATGGAATGGATGACCAGGCCTTGGGTCGGCCCGAAGACATCCCCAGCCATGAAATCGAGGAATCGCCTGTGCCACAATCGCAGGCGGTACAGAAGTCGGTCTCATCGGAACCTGCCCCGCCTTCACAGCCGCGCATGGACTGGAACTTGCCTGATTTTCGCCAGCTGCTTGCCAGTGGAGCGGAAGAAGAGATTGACCATGAACAGCACTTGGGTCAAGCTGCGACGATTGAAGAGACGCTGGCAAGTTTTGGCGCGCCGGGGAAGGTTGTCAGCATCAGGGTCGGGCCGGCGATTACGCAATTTGGCGTCGAGCCAGGGTATCTGACATCGCGTTCGGGCAAAAAGAGTCGGGTGAAAGTCAGCGCGATTGCGCAGTTGGATAAAGATTTGCAGTTGGCTTTGGGGGCGAAGTCGATTCGCGTTGAGGCGCCGGTGCCGGGCAAAGGTTATGTCGGCATTGAAGTGCCGAATCCGATGGCTGCGGTGGTGAGCCTGCGGGATGTGATGGAGTCCGAGGATTTCCAGAGGGTCAAATCGCCATTGGCTGTCGCGCTGGGCAAGGCGGTCGATGGGACTGCGGTTTCGGCCGATTTGACCCAGATGCCGCATTTGCTGATTGCGGGGGCGACCGGCGCCGGCAAGTCGGTCTGTGTCAATGCGATTATCAACAGCATCGTGGCGACCAACTCACCCGAAACTGTCAAGTTTATTATGGTGGATCCCAAGCGGGTGGAATTGACGGGATATAATGGTCTGCCGCATCTGATGGCGCCGGTGGTGGTTGAGATGGAGCGGATTGTCGGTGTCTTGAAGTGGGTCACGCGTGAGATGGATGAACGCTACAAGAAGTTCAGCAAGGTCGCGGCGCGGAACATTATCGACTACAACAGCCATCAAGATGCCCATCTTGAATCCATGCCTTATATTGTGGTGATTATTGATGAGTTGGCTGACTTGATGATGAAGGCGCCCGAGGAAACCGAGCTTGCCATCACCCGGATTGCCGCGCTGGCGCGGGCAACTGGCATCCATCTGGTTATCGCCACGCAGCGCCCCTCGGTGAATGTGGTGACCGGTTTGATTAAGGCGAACTTCCCGGCACGGATTGCCTTTGCGGTGGCTGGCGGCGTTGACAGCCGCGTGATTCTGGATCAGCCGGGCGCGGAACGTCTGCTGGGCAAGGGGGATATGCTGTATCTTTCGGGCAATTCGCCAGCGCCGCTGCGCTTGCAGGGGGTTTTCGTTTCGGACGCTGAAATTGATAACATCATTCGCTATTGGAAGACACAGCGGCTTGAAAACGGGACTGCCAAGCCAGTGA
>DAOUKA010000103.1:0-6201 GCA_034421915.1 Anaerolineae bacterium | reverse complement strand
AAGATGTAGCAAATTGGCTGAAAAAATTAGAGCTTGTCGATGCCCTCAATGTAAAAGCGGCTGATGCAAAAGAACGATTCTACGAAGTCGCTGTGGAAATTGGCGGTATAGAAAGTGCGCTGGTGGATGCAGGCTTTGGCGTGTCGCAGGTCTTGCCGGTGGTTGCGATGCTGCTGTCGGCGCCGGCAGGTTCAACTGTCCTGCTCGAACAGCCGGAATTGCATCTGCATCCCAAGTCCCAGAGCGCCCTGGCGGATTTGATGCTGTATGCTGCCGAAAAGCGGAAATTGCAGCTGATTGTCGAGAGCCACAGCGAACATCTGCTGCGGCGCTTGCAGCGTCGGATTGCCGAGGTGGAACCGGAGTTTGCCAGCCCCGACAATATCAAGCTGTATTTTTGTGCGCCAGGGAAAGCGGGTTCGACGATTTGTGAGGTCGAAGTGGACAGGTATGGGCAAATCACTAATTGGCCCCAAAACTTTATGGGATATATCAGTGATGACTTGCATGAGATGCTCAAAGCCGCACTTGGCCGCCGCCATCGGGAGTTAGTGAGTGGCTGATATTGTCGTAGATACCAATGTATGGGTAATGGTTGACAAGCCGATTAGTGAAGTAAATACAGAGGCGGAAAAGGATTGTATTATCGCCTGTGCGGATTGGCTTCAGGGATTTATCGAGAGCGATGACAGGCTTGTTGTTGACTCGCTGGTAACGTACAAGGTTATTTCGGAATATCGGCGCAATGTCAAAAAAGGAGGGATAGCTGAAAGTTTATTGAATCAACTGACGGGGCGCCTTTTTTATCGACTCGTGGAAAGACAGATTGAATTTGATGAGGATGGTTACGCAATTTTGCCAGAGGGGATTGATTTTGAGGATCCTGCGGATCATAAATTTATCGCCTTGGCCATGACGTCCAATCCCTATGCGCCAATCTATAATGCCACCGATACGGATTGGGCAAAAGAAGCGGAGGGGCTGAAGCAGCAGGGTTTCACGATTTATGAATTATGCCCGGCTTATATTCAATCGAGATGGACGGGCGCCGCCCCTGTTTAATGTTATAATGAACCAGATGAAGCACAGCGCAAAACAGGAGGTCATCTGATGGACGATGGACACAATACCCCACTCGCCAAATTGCTGTGGTCAGACCCGCGCAGCGGTGTCACCCGTGAGTTTGTCTTGCGGGAAGGCCTCAGCGCGACCATTGGGCGGGCGGCGGCCAGCGATGTCCTCATTCCCGAAATGCGCGTATCCCGCCAGCATGCGCTCATCAGCTGTCACGAGGGGCGCTTCAGCCTCAGCGACCTGGGCAGCAGCAACGGAACAGCCGTCAACAGCCAGCCGATAACGGGCGGCGCGGCGCATATACTCCAGGATGGTGACCGGATTGTCTTCGGCGCAACTGAGGCGCTGTTTCGTCTGGGCAATCATCTGGCAGGACAAAACAGCGAGGACAAGACATGACCGACGGAGAACAAGATGACACACGAACTGCTGAAGGAACATGCCGATCTGGCGACGGCTGTAGATATTCTCGACAAGTGGATTGCCAACAGCATGAAAAGGCAGCATCAGCCGGGCTTGGCTGTGGGGCTGGTTTATGATGGGGAATTGCTGTGGGGCAAGGGATACGGCGTGGCGGACATTCAGGGCGGCCGGCCGGTCACGCTGGATACGCGCTTCCGCATCGCCAGCATCACCAAGACCTTCACGGCTGCCGGCATCCTCCAGCTGCGCGATGCCGGCCGGCTCGCGCTGGACGACCCCGTCTCGCGGCATCTCGACTGGTTCGATTTGCGCTATGAAGATGCCCCGCCAATCACCATCCGCAATCTGCTGACGCACTCTTCCGGCTTGCCGCGCGATTCGAAGAATGCGATGTGGACGGATTGCGCGGCGCCGGCATGGGATGATTTTATCGCTGACACCAAGCAGCGTCAGCCAACGCGCCCGCCTTACGAAAAATTCGCCTACAGCAATCTGGGATATTCGCTGCTGGGCGGGATTATCGCCCAGGTATCCGGTCAGACCTGGGCGGATTATTTGCAGGAAAACATCCTGAATCCACTGGGCATGGCGGAAACCCATCCAATACCGAGCGCCGATGACCCGCAGCTGGCGACTGGCTATACCCGCGAAAAAACGGGCTATCAGCGCGATGCCTTCCCCTTCTGGCTGATGAATGGCTTCGAGGCATCCGCCAATTTTGCCTCCTCGGTCAGGGATTTGGTCAAGTATGCCGGCTTTCATCTGGGCAAGGGCGCCGGCAAGGTGCTGTCGCCTTATACCCTGCTGGATATGCACCGCGTCCACTGGCTGAATGAGCGCTGGAATGGCGGTTATGGCTTGGGCGTGGGGCTGTACAAAATCGAGGATTGGGTCATCAGTGGGCATGGGGGCGGCTATCCGGGTTATCTGACGGCTTTTACTGTCTGCCGCGAACACCATACCGGTGTGATTGCGCTGACCAACGCCCTCGGCAGCGACCCCCATGAAACGGTGAGCAAGGCCTACAAGCTCGTCCTGCCAGAGATTATCAAAGCGACCGAAAAACCCAAAGCGGAAGCGAAACCTGTCTGGCAGATGTATGTCGGGGATTATGAAAGCGAGTGGGCGCGGCAAAAAGTAGTTATCCGCAACGGGCAGCTACAGCTTGTTATGCTCGATTGGATTGATGAGCCGCCCACCCTGCTCGAACCCACCGACGAGGAGCATGTCTTTGTCCTCAAACAGGCGGGACAATCCAACGAGACCCTGCGCTTCGAACTGGATGATGTGGGGGCGGTCGTTCGGATGTGGGAGCGCAATGAATACAGCATCCGACAGGATTGAAAGCCGCGCAACTTATTTTGATACGACCAGCAGAGGGGAAAGCGAATGCCAATCATACAAGCGGACGCCTTGCAAATCATCACGGCGGGCATTTTGGAGGCGGCGGGAGCGCTGGAGGAATATGCCGAATGGGTCTCCCGCCATCTGGTGGATGCCAATCTTGCCGGACACGACTCGCATGGTGTCCTGCGAACGCCGCATTATGTTCGTCAGATTGACAGCGGCGAACTCGCGCCGCAGGCGAGCGCGGAGGTGGTCGCAGAGACGGCGGCGACGGCGCAGATTGACGGACACTGGACATTTGGTCAAGTCGTCGCCAAGTTCGGCACCGAACTGGCCATCGAGAAAGCGCGGGCGGAAGGCATCGCTTTGGTCACGATGTACCACACGGGACACACGGGGCGAATCGGCAGCTATGCAGAAACCGCCGCCCGCGCCGGGATGGCTTCCATGATGTGGGATGGCTGCATTGGCGGGGACAAGGCGATTGTCGTGCCGCTGAACGGCAGCGGGCGCAAGATTGGCGCCAATCCGATTGCGATGGGCTTGCCCGGCGAACGTTATGGGCCGGTGATCCTTGATTTCGCCACCTCGATATCGGCGGCGGGCAAGGTCATGTTCGCGCAGGCGAAGGGCGAGGCGCTGCCGGGGGAATGGATTGTCGATGCCGCCGGGCGACCGACAACTGACCCCAATCAGCTGCAGGCCGGCGGCGCCCTGCGACCCATGGGCCTGCCAGCGGTGGGACACAAGGGCTATGCGCTGGCGATGATGGTCGGGCTGCTCGGCATGATGGCATCCATGCGCTCCGATGTGCGGCTGCTGGAGGGGGACCGCTGGGGAACGGTCTTGATGGTCATCGACATTTCGCGCTTTGGGCAGCTGGAACAATTCAGGGCGCAGGTTGACCAGGCGATTGAATTTGTCAAAGCCGACCCCCTGGAGGGCGAGGTGCTGTATCCGGGTGAAATCGAGATGCGCCAGCGACAGCGCCGTTTGGCTGGCGGCATCGAACTGCCAGCGGCGACCTGGAATGCGCTGCTTGACTGTGTGAACCGCTTCAGGCTGGCGGAAAAGCTGTCAGCCCATATTCATTCAGTGCAGGGATGAGAGCACCTAGCGGATTTCGCTGGCATAGACAGCCGTAAAGGCCGTTTCGATTTGGTTGGCCAGACTGTCCAGCAGGTCGGCGGGCGATATTTGCGCCAGCAGCGCGGCATTCACCAGCAGCCGAATCGTGACCAGATAGCGGCCGCGCGTGTACAGCGCCAGCAGGTGGACGCCGCTTTCGCCGGCACAATCAGGCATCGCTTGCATAAAGGTCGCCGCTCCCGCTTCAATCGGCTCGAAGCCCTGCCTCAGTATCAGCGCCGATATGAAGTCGTCGCTCATCGCCGCCGATGCGGCTTCGCGATTCTCGAAAACATCCATCTGGTATCCCACGGACGAGAAGAAGATCTCCGGATTGCATTCGCTGTTGAGGATTTGCGTGCCGTAACGATATTGATGCCCATAGCTGTCGGCAAAAGCCGCAAAATCAGCCCGCAAGTCGGCTGGCAGCGCATCGCCGATGTCTTCGGTGGTGGACAGTTCGGAGGCATCGGACAGGCTGATAAAGGCGGCGCTGACCTCTTCCGGCGTCGCCGCTTCCAACTGGGCGATGCCGCTGTTATCGACAGCATGGGGATCCGTGACAATGACGACGGTTTGCAGGGTTTCGCCCGCTTCCGTCGCCGTAGCGGGGTCGCGTTCGCGGATGGCAAGGACATTGTCCTGCCCCAGCAGGACATCGCCAAAAATCGTGTGGCGATAATTCAGATGCGGGGTGGCGGCGGTGGTGATGAAGAATTGGCTGCCGTTGGTCCCTGGGCCCGCATTTGCCATAGCCAGCAGACCGGGGCGGTCAAAAGCAAGGAAGCCGACTGGCTCATCCTGAAACTGATAGCCAGGCCCGCCGCGGCCGGTTGCGCTTGGGTCACCAGCCTGCGCCATGAAATCGGGAATGACCCGATGGAAGGTCGTGTTGTCGTAATAACCCTGCTCCGCCAAAAACACAAAATTGTTGACGGTGACGGGGGTCAGGGTTTCGAAGAGGTCGACATAAACCGCGCCGGCGGTCGTGCATAAAATCGCCCGATAATCAAGCCCCGCCACCAGCACCTGGTCGGCCGCCTGAAACTGCATGCTGCTGTGTGAGGCGGGTTCAGCCGCCGCGCAGATGGCTGACGGGCTTGGCGGGCTTTGCGCCGCCGCCAGCGACAGCAGCCACACCAGCACAAAACAGGCCACAACTGTACGTATCCCATTCATTCAGGTTATCCTTTGAGCGTTCATCCGCCAGCGTATCAGACAGGCAACAATGGCATTATGCCTGAGCCGCGGGAGTTTGCATAGGCAAAATTTTGCTGCGGCTGGATAAATCGTCGAATAATGATGACAAATCTTCAGAAATAGGTTAGAGTTAGCTGGTAATATGTACTTTTTATCACAAACATCGGAGAGCTTGACGTGAAGCGATTGGGATGGAACGCGCTTGCTGCGCTGCTATTGTTGATGCCTTTCAGCCCGGCGCGGGCGCAGGACGAAGGCGGCATCACGGTCGACATCATCGGCGTTGATGCAACCGACCTGTCGGCTGTTGCCATCAATGTCAGCGTACTGGATGCCAGCGGGCAGCTTGTTTCCGGGCTGGAAGCGGGCAATTTTGAGGTTGGCGGTGAACTGGCGGGGATTGCCACTGTCAGCCGGGTGGAAAATGTCACCGATGACGAATTGGCGTTTGCTACTGTGCTGGTGGTTGACACCAGCAGCAGCATGAGCGGTCTGCCGCTGGAACAGACCAGACAGGCGGCGCGAAGTTATGTTGAGTCTTTAGGGCCCGATGACCAGGTCGTGCTGACCCATTTTGACTCGTCCTTTGGCATTCTTGTCGATTACACAGCCGACAAAGCCGAGTTGCTGCGCGTCATTAACCAACTCTATTCTGGTGGCAAGACCGCCCTGTACGATGCCAACTGGTATGGCATCGAGACCGCCAGGCGCGCTCCCCTGCCGCGCAAAGCGGTCATCATTCTGACCGATGGGCATGAAGATGGAAACGTCAGCCGCTATACCCGTGACGAGAGCATCCACGCCGCCACCATTCATGGCGTGCCAGTTTATACCATCGGCTTGGGCTGGAACATCGACCAGCGCTTCCTGGAAGCGGTCTCTAGGGAATCGAATGCTGTTTTCTATAATTTGCCACAACCGGAAGAACTGGTCGCTGTCTACGACAACCTCGCCTATTTGTTCCGCACGCAATACATCGTTACCTTGGATGTCCCTCTCCCTGCCGATGGCCGACGGCATAACTTCACG
>DAOUKA010000102.1:0-1620 GCA_034421915.1 Anaerolineae bacterium | reverse complement strand
ACCATCTCAAATGTCTCCTCTCCATACCACGTCCCCTAACCAACATAGCAGTGGAATGGCACATATGTCTCATGTTACCCAGTCGCATGACTACAACAATATTTCTTGTGCTTTTATTTATCGGCCTCCTTATAGTACCTTATTTGTGTGTCTAATTGTCTGTCTGTGGAGATATTCTTGGAACTGGCTCTATTTACATGTCTAATATAAACCAAAAATGGTGCTGAATGTTGCATTTTAGAGATTTTCATATTATTTAGGATATGACACATGATGCCAGTGGATCAGTGAGTGACAGCATACCTCCTCTACCTCCTCCACTCCCTCCTCTCCAAAATCTGGAAACTTTGCCCACCATAGGCTGTGTTTACATGCCTACTGATGGTTCAGGTATAGCCACTATTGATGATAGTTATAACTTACTTAAGGAAGATGTTCTTACTTTCAAACAGAAGGGGAAGGTTGTTTTGCTTGGAGATTTTAATGCTAGGGTAGGAAGGTCCAGTGAGGTTGATGATGTGATAGGTATGTTTGGGGAAGAGACTTGTAATGCTAGTGGTAATAAGTTGATTTCCTTCTTGAATGAAGTGGAGTTGGTTGCTTGTAATGGTAGGAAGCTAGTGGTTGAGCCTGAGTGGACTAGGGTTAGGCCTAGTTTGAAGCAGAAGTCAATTATAGATTACATTATAACTGATGGGGACTCAAGGAAAGCGTCTGGAGATGTGCATGTAGATTCCTCGGATATTGGATGCTCAGACCACTTTTTAGTTTGGATGGAACTTGGTAGAGCATGTAAGCTAACTAAGAGTCGCAGGAGGATAATTAAAAAGTGGTGTTTAGACAGGTTTGAAGTAGAAGATGTAAGATTTAGTTACCAAGAAGCATTAGGGAAAGAAGTGAAGGGGTTTTCTGAAAGCATTAGGCAGAAAATGAGTAAGGGGTTGAAGGGCCATGCCTTGGTAGGTGAAGTGCTAAGGGAGTGGGAAAGCATTGTGAATAGAGTAGCTAAGAGGGAGGTGGGGGAGAAAATGATAGTGTGTGGTAAGTCAGCTAGGTGGTGGGATAGTGAAGTAAAGGATAAAATTAATTCAAGGAGGCAATTGTATAAGAGCATGTTAGATGGCAATGTAGATGCATGGGAAGATTATTGTAAGCTGCGGAAGGAGGTGAAAGATTTGATTAGGAAGAAGAAAATAGATATTTGGAATGAGATTGTAGAGAATGTAAATACAGATTACGAGGAAAGTAGGAAAGAATTTTGGGCTTTTGTTGGTAGAAGGACAAAGAGTAAGAAGAAGGCAATAGGATCCCTTAGAAGTGATAAGGGGTATCGGTTAGTAGCACCAGGGGTAAGTTACAAGTTTTACAAAAGCATTATGAGACTTTGGGTAGGATCAGCGAGGATAGTGATTTTGATGGTGAATGGAAAGAGGAAGTTGAAACTAAAGTAAGTACATGTATGTATAGCAGTTTATTGTGTGATGACGAGTATCTAGATGGGGAATTGCGTAAGTATTAGTTAAACCACCCCAAGGAGGGATGTAGCGGTTTTACACGCCCGACACCCGAGGGCGCGTAGCGCCCGAGGGGGAGGGCGTGTAAAACCGCTACATCCTGACT
>DAOUKA010000101.1:0-6673 GCA_034421915.1 Anaerolineae bacterium | reverse complement strand
ACCTTGAGGACATCATCATCGTCAGCGACCTTGATATGATCGCCGCCCAGCGAATCCTGATCGAGCAGGACAGGCTCTTCCCCGAACTTGCCGCCGCCAGCACCCTGGCCGCCGCCGAGCGCATCCGCGGCAAATTCACCGGCGACCATCATCTTGTCCTGCTGATATGCGGCGGCAATGATTCGCTTGACGAGGTGATCGGATATTCGCAGCTAACCCGGCGCTGAATACAGCCTCCGATAGAGGTCAATCTGGCGGGCGCGGGCTGCCCGAAAGCGCCGCGCATGCTTCGGATTGGGCCGGACAACACACTGGATTTCGGCCGGCGTCGCATCCAAGGCGATGCCATCCAGTCGCCGCAGCAGCATCAGCGCGACCCCGCGTGCCGTGATTTCGGCTTCCGCCAATACATGCAGCGGCGCATCAAAGGCATTGGCGGTCATCTGCGCCCAGGCCGCCGAAGCCCGCAGGGCGCCGCCCCCCGCGAGTACAATAGCATCCCCATCCTTGAGCATCTCAAACACCAGCGACAGACGAATGGCGACGGCTTCCAGCTGCGCCTGCAACATATCGAGTCGGCTCGTGCCCCGTCGAATCCCGTGAATCGTACCCGAAGCATCGGGATGCCAGCCCGGACTCCGTTCGCCCGCCAGCAGGGGCAGCGCCGTCAGGCCATGTCCATCAGGCGGGCGGCGGCGAAGCTGTGCCTCAAGCCCATCCTCATCCAGCCCCAGCCCTTCCAGCGCCCACTGATAGACATTGCCGCCCTCACTGGTCGCGCCGCCAACCAGCGGCATCCCCGCGCACAGCAGATAACGCCACAATCCAGGCGGCACCCGTTCGATTTTCCTGACAGCCCGCAGCGCCGCGGTCGTGCCAACGGTCAAGGCGATATGCTGTCGGTCAACCGCCCCCGAACCCACATTCGCGGCGGCGCCATCCCCCAATGCCAGAAAAAAGGGAACCTCTTGCAGCGCCTTCCACCGCGCCGCATAGCGACCCGCCAGCCCAGCCTGGAACGCATCATAATCGGCAAGCGGCGGCAGTTTCGCCGCCAGGCACGAACAGTCGAAAAGGCGCAGGTAGCCCTGATGCCACGCCCGCCCGCCAGTGTCCAGCAGGCCAGACCAACTGGCGACCGAATAGCTCATCGGCATCTCGCGCATGAACCACTGACGATACAGATAGCCGCCGATGTCCGCAATGCGCTGGATGCGCGCCAGCGTCTCGGCTTGGGTGCGCCGCAGATAAGCATACTGCGCTGGCAGATACGCCGGATGCAGCATGCAGCCGGTCGCCTGATGATAAGCAGCGGCATCCCCGCCCAGCTTCGCCAGCAAGGTCGGTATATCGCGGCGGCTGCGGGTATCGGCATAGGTCATCACCGGCGTGCAGGCCGCCCCCTGTTCATCCAGCCCCAGCCAGTTGCCGACAAACGTCGCCATGCCGACCGCCCGTATCGACCCGGCAAGCGGATGCTGCAGGATGTCATCGATACAGCCTTCGACAAGCCTTTGGATTCCGACCGCATCCGCCACCGCCTGACCATCGCGGCCAGTGCGAAAATCATGGCTGCGGCTGCATGCCGCGCCGTCAATCCAGCGGGCATCATCGTCAAACAGCAGGCTGCGAACCGATGAACTCCCAATATCAATCACCAGAAACGTCACGGCGGCGCATCTCCTACTGTTCAGGCACTCCTACTATAGCGCACCAAGAGGCGCTTCCCAAGCCGGCCCGCCTTCACTCAAGGAGAAAAACAAAAGCGACACATCTGTATCGCTTCTGTTTCAAAGGCATGCTCGGGGGGAGAAGTCCAGGAAATCGAGCAGCTGCGTTGAAATTCCGATGTGGCGATGCCCAGTAAGTATAAATTGCCCAAACAACTGAGACATGCCTTTGGTGGAATCGATATTCCACCGCTATAATAGCGGCGCTTTATGAGCTAAACTTTAACGCAGGATAATGCTAAGGTGAATCTTTAATCATCGGGCTGTCCATAAAGCCCAATCCCAATACTGACAGGCCGCCGCAATATGCTACAATGAAGCGGCAGTCCCGTCTTAACGGCAGCAGGATTTGCGATGGCAAGACGCCCGGCAAGCTGTTTATCGCTTCTCATCATACTCTTTCTCGCGCTGACCTCCGCGCCGCAGGCGCAGGAGCGCTTTCAGGATGTTATCGAAATGTCCGTCGAGGTCGGGTTTGATTCGTTTTTCCGTCCCAACCAATGGACGCCCGTGCGCGTTGAGCTCAAAAATAATGGCGAATCCGTCGCCGGCCGTCTGGTCATTCGCCCCGAAACATCGGGAACTGTGGTCGGAAATGCCTTTAGCGCCCCGATAGATTTGCCGAGCGGCGCGGAAAAATCAGCCATCATCAACATTCAGGCGCGTTCCTTCCCCGATACCCTGCGCGTTGAATTGATTGACGATGCCGGCCTCGTACAGACCTCGCAGGAAGCCGGCTTGATTGACCTCCAGCAGCAAGACCAGCTTTATGCCCTTGTTACCGGCCCCAATACCGCCGCGCTTGGCCTGGCTGGCGTTCATATTGGCGGCTACGAGGCCGAGCAGGCTCTGTGGGACATCGGCAGCATCCCCGAAAACGGCGCCGCCCTCCAATCGCTGGATATGATGATGCTGGTCAATATCGACAGCCAAAACCTTTCCAGCAGGCAGCGCCGCGCCATCCGACACTGGCTGCAAGGCGGCGGCCACCTGATTGTCACCGGCGGCCCCTCGGCACAGATGACCGCCCAGGCCTTAATGGACAGCCTGCCGCTCGTGCCGCAGGCCAGCCAGTCCATCACCGACCTGACCGCGCTCGCCCGCTTCAGCGGCGACAGTCAAACAAGACTCATCGAGCGAACCATTATCGCAACCGGCACCCTCCACGAAAATGCGCTCGTTCTGGCGGAGCATGAAGGCATCCCCCTCCTGATTCGCCGCCACATCGGCGCCGGCGTGGTCGATTATCTGACAGCCGACCCCAGCCTCGAACCCCTGGCCGGCTGGGAGGGCATCAGCCGTCTGTGGATGAAGCTGCTGGCAACGCGCGCACCGCATCCGGTCTGGGTGGAAGGCTTCACCCGCCCCGAACGCGGCGCCGAGGCGGTCGCCAACCTGCCCGGCGTCGATTTGCTGCCGCCGATTCAAATGCTGTGCCTGTTCCTCGCGCTCTATGTCCTTTTGATTGGCCCCGTCAATTATCTGATTCTGTCGCGCATCCACCGCAGCGGCTGGGGCTGGTTCACCATACCCCTCGTCATCATCGCCTTCACTGGCATCGCCTGGACAGTCGGCTTTAACCTGCGCGGCACTGAAATCATCGTCAGCCGAACCGCCTTCGTCCAATCCTGGGCCGACAGCGATGACGCGCAGGTGAATCAGTTCATTGGCCTGCTGTCACCGCGCCGCGCCGCCTATTCGCTGGCTGTGCCAGCAGACTCCTTTCTGGCTGTTGCCGGCGCCACCGCCCCCAGCAGCCTCTTCGCCAGCAACGCCATCCAAACCGCAACCGAAATCCAGCAGGGCGCGGCTTTCAGCGCCAGCGACTTCACCATCGACGGCGGCATCTTTGCCAATTTCGCGCTCACCGGCACCATCCCCCGCCCCCAAATCAACGGCAAATTCACCCTCGATTTCGAGATCATGGAGAGCGGCCGAATGGTGGCCGGCTTTCAGGGCCTTATCGCCAACGACAGCGAGATCACCCTGCGGGATGCCGTCATCCTGGGCGAAGGGCTTGTCTACCGACTCGATGGCGATTTCGCCCCCGGCGACATCCTGACACTTCATCGGGATGACCTGAGCGCCAGCATGGTCGATAGCCCGCCGCAGCCCAATCGGCTCGAATATCACGTCTCGTCATTCGATAGCGGCCTGTCTCCCTTTGCCGGGAACAGCCGCAACATCTCGATGAAGAACATCCAGGGCGAACGTTTCCTGCGCTCGCGGGCATTTCTGGGCGCCGAATCGACCGACGACAAACAAGCCGCCCGCGAACAGGCTTTCCTCGCCAGCTTTATGGTCGATCAATTCGATTCGACCGCCCGCGGCAGCGGCCTGTATCTGGTCGGCTGGCGCGACGAATGGGAACGCGATCTGGACATCCGCGGCGCCAGCTGGACTTCGGTCGATACCACCCTCTATATCATCCAGCTGGAGACCGATATGCAGCTGCCCGCCGAAACGGCAACGCTCACCTCCGAATACTTCACCTGGATGTCCCTGTCTCGCAGCGGCCTCACCGGCAACGGCACCGACGGCTTCAGCCTGTTCGAGATGCAGGGCGTCGAGTTTCTCTTCAACCCCCTGCCCGGCCTGGTGATGGATGAGGTCGACCGTCTGGTCATCGAAGTCGACCGCAGCGGCGGCTATGCCCAATCCCTGGATACCGAACTGTTCAACTGGGTCGAAAACGAATACGATGTCTATACCTTCCGCGATGGCGAAATCCTGGCATTCGATGACCCGCGGCCTTATCTGGGCGCCGGCAATATGGTGCGGATCCGACTCCACTACGAACAGGGCATCGGCACCGCCCGCGTGCGAAAAATGCGAATCGAACAGACCGGCCGCTATCATTAGAGGAGCAGGCAAGTAATGGAAGCCATCATCAAAACCCAGGATTTGCAGAAATTCTTCGGCTCATTCCATGCCCTGCGCGGCATCTCGCTGGAAGTGCCGGCCGGCTCGATTTATGGCTTTGTAGGTCCCAACGGCGCCGGCAAAACAACCACCATGCGCATCCTGACCACACTCACCCGACCAACGCAGGGGCAGGCCTGGGTTGCCGGGCATTCGGTGCTGGAAGACCGCCGCGCCGTTCGCCGTTCCATTGGTTATATGCCCGATGAGTTTGGCGTCTATGAAGACCTGCGGGTTTGGGAATATCTGGACTTTTTCGCCGCTTGCTATGATATTCCCGAAAAGGAACGGAAACGGCTGGTCGGTGATTTGCTGGAACTGGTTGACTTGAGCCATCGGCGCGAGGATATGGTCGACAAGCTCAGCAAAGGCATGAAGCAGCGCCTCTCGCTGGCGCGCACCCTGGCGCATGACCCGCAGGTCTTGATTCTGGATGAACCCGCCTCCGGGCTTGACCCGCGCGCCCGTGTGGAAATCCGCGAACTGCTGGGGGAACTCGCCAATATGGGCAAAACGATTTTCTTCTCATCGCACATCCTGGCGGACGTCGAAGACATCTGCTCGCATATCGGCATCGTCGAAGCGGGCGAACTGATTATGCAGGGCAGCATGGATGACCTGAAATTGCAGTTAATGGCGCCCCGCGAGATTATCGTGACCGTGATGGACAGTCAGCTTGCCGAAAAAGCGCTGGCTCTGGCGCGGGGGCTGCCCCAGGTCGCCGCCGCCGAGATGATGACCCCCAAAAACGGGCGCGCCCGCGTCCGCGTCGATGTGGTCGGCAATGACGAAGACCTGGCCGCGCTAAGCAGGACATTATTCGCCGGCGGCATTATGATTCTCGGATTTAACGAAGAAGAAAAAGACCTGGAACACATGTTTATGCGCGTTACGCGCGGTCTGGTTACATAATGGAGCTTGATGATGGCGAACTATACAGCTGACAGGCTGCACCACCCTTCCACCGATACCGGCAAAGCTGGCGCTTTCGCTGCCATCGATGCCAAAAAAGCCGGCTGGGACACCATGAATTTCGCCGCCGTGCGCCTGAGCCAGGGCAAAACATTCGAAATCGCGATCGACGCCTTTGAATATGTAGCCGTGGTCTTGAGCGGACAATGCAATATCAGAACCAACAAGGGCGACTTCGAGCGGGTCGGGCGCCGTCATAACGTATTCACCAGCCTGCCCTATGCGCTCTATCTGCCGCCCTACACCGAATTTGAAATCGAAGCCCGCACCGATAACTTTGAATTCGCCTCCTGTTGGGTGCCAGCCGAAAAAGAACACCCGCCAAAGCTCATTACCCCCCGCGAGGTCGATATTCGACTCTTGGGCGGCGGCAATATGTCCCGTCAGATGTGTCAAATCATCGCCAGCGATTTCGCCGCCGAACGCCTGATGGTCTACGAGCTTTATACACCCGGCGGCAACTGGTCAAGCTATCCGCCCCAAAAACACGACGCGCACCGCACCGATGACAAAGGAACCGTCCTCGAAGCGCAGTTGAACCGCTTCAGCTTCTACAAGTTCGACCGCCCCACCGGCTACGCCTACCAGCGCGTCTACAGCGCCGACAAACGTTCGGATATAACGATGATGGCCCGCCAGCATGATGTCATCCTGATGCCCGCCGGCTACTATGCGCTGGTCAGCGCGCCCGGCACAACAACCTACACGCTCAATTTCCTCGCCGGCTCCACCCGACAGTACGCCGCCGCCGCCGACCCCGATTACGCCTGGGTGGCCGATACCCTCAAGGGCATGGATCCGCGCCTGCCGATTGTCGACAAAGGGATGGAGGTGGGTTACTAAACCTGCTCTCGCCCAACGTCTTTCGGACGCTTGCCCTGCTTTCACCGAACCCGTGCTAGAATAACTCGGCTTTTTATAGTATTGGGATTACATAAGTTAAGGAGCGAATATGCGCCGTTTAATCATACTTGTAAGCACAGTCATCGTCTTGATGGCGATTGGCATCCTCTCGGTCGCCGCGCAGACGGTTCACGTCGTCCAGCGAG
>DAOUKA010000100.1:0-5283 GCA_034421915.1 Anaerolineae bacterium | reverse complement strand
GTGCGCCATTTGTCGGCGCAGGGGATGGCGATGATGGCGACCCGAAAGCCATAACGCAAGCCTTCCGTGGTGATGGGTTCGCCCGTATCGACATCCAAAACCGCCAGCAAGTCGGGGACTGTCACCTTGAACTCGCCATTGATGCGAGCGGCGAGATGCTCGTTTTGGAAGCTGAGTTGCAGGCTTTGCCCGGCATATTCATCAATACCCGCCATGAAGGCATCGCCCTTGGCAAAGCCGGCTTCGGTTCGGCGTTCGACATCACCGATTTTGCCTTTGAAAATCAGGAAGCCCCCGACCGCCTCACGAATGGTTTCGACGGGATTGTCTTCTTCCAGCCGAGCCCGACGAATCACCTTGCCGATTTCTTCCGCCAGCGTGATGGTGCCCGGGATGGCAGCCTGCTTGAGTTGTTCGGCGGTGGCGGCATAGAGCGCAATCATTGCCATCGCGCCCATATTCACCGTGACGCTGCGGGCAAAGGTCTCGGTCCAAAGATTGCTGATGGTTTCCATCAGGACGGTGTTGCCGCGTTCATCGGACATGGCGAAGGGCGTTGATGAAATGCCGTGAATGGTATGGGTGACCATTTGCAGTTCGGGGAAGGCGCGTCCCATGCCGTCACAATCGACCATCGGGATGCGCAGACGGGCTGCCAGATAAATCGGCACGACTGAATTGAGCCCGCCAGCTTCAATGCTCATGGTGGCTTTGATAGGTTTGCCGATGTACCTGCCGACCGTTTGAAAGGCATTGACAATATCGCCGCCGTTTGGCATTTTCTCGACCATAACTGTCGGTGCACCCATCATGGCGGTCGGCACAACCAAATCATCCTTATCAAGTTCATCGAGGGTATAGAGTTCAACTGGACCGTACTCACGGATGGCTTGTCGTGCCATCAGCTTGCCGATGTAGGGGTCGCCACCGCCGCCGGTGCCCAATACAGCAGCGCCCAGCGCCAGGTTTTCGAGGACTGCTTCGTCAATAAGCCGCATCTCATGCCTCCACCAGGTCGCCGACTGCCTTGACCATAATGCGGGTGGCGTTGCCCGGCAGATATGCCAGCGGCACCTCTTCGACATCGACAATATCAATGCTGGCAGCCGCGGCGCCGGCATGGACCGCACGGTCGGTGGCTTCCTGCTTCGCCTCATCAAGCGCTTCATCGCGGCTGAGTTCTGCCAGGGAGAAGATGCGGTCGCATTCGCCGCCGACTTGGGCAATGGCAGCACCAATCGCATTGGCAACCGCAAAGTGCGCCGGTTTGATAATTTCGGACGCGCCTTCAATCTCACCGGTAACGAGAATGCTGCCACCCCCGACCACGATGACTGGAACCGCTGTCGCGCTGGTTTTCATGCGATCAACTGCAATGGCAATCATCTCCATAATGTGTGCCTGCACCGCCTGGACGAAATCATTGCCCAGCTGGCTGACTGCGCTTTTATCGCCTATGTCTTCGCTGCCAGCGGCAACAATCACATCTGTTGCCGTCAAAACATCACCCCCGAAAACGAGCGCCTTTTTGGTCAGTTCATAACCGACGCTTTGCGGACCCACTTTAAGCGGGTCGCTCGTGATAATGCTGCCGCCGCCTAAACCAATTGAGTAGGTATCGGGCATACGAAAGTTGGTGCGCACCCCGCCAATATCCACTGCCAGCGCAGCAACCCGCGGGAATCCATGCTGCAAGACCCCGATGTCAGTCGTCGTACCGCCAACATCGACCACAATCGCATCTTTCAAGCCACTCAGGAAAGCCGCTCCGCGCATACTGTTGGTCGGGCCGGAGGCAAAGGTCAGCACTGGATATTCCTTGGCGAAGTCGGCGTTCATCAGTGTGCCGTCATTCTGACTGATGTAAAAGGGCGAGATAATCTGTAGCTCGTCCAATGCCGCCTTGAACCCGTCCACCGTCCGCCCCGCGAGTTGGCGCAGGCAGGAGTTCATAATGGCAGCGTTTTCGCGTTCCAGCAAGCCAATGCGCCCGATTTCGCTGGACAGGGTAATGCTGGCATTGGGTATGACCGACTTGACAATCTTGGCGGCCTGTTCTTCAAAAGCTGAATTGACCGGCGAGAACACCGATGAAATAGCGATGGCTGTCAGACCGGCAGCTTTGATTTTTTCGGCAATGCCCCTGATTTCTTCGGGGTCAAAGGCAGAAATTTCGCGCCCGTCAAATTCATGCCCGCCGTGTGCCAGATAATCGTTCCCGCCAACCAGTTCACGTAAATCCTGCGGCCAATCCACCATCGGCGGCAAACAGACGGTAGCTGGCAAACCCAGACGAATGCAGGCGGTCGGCGTCAGGTGCTTGCGCTCGACCACCGCATTGGTGAAATGAGTTGTGCCAATCATCACGCCATCAATCCTGGCAGTATCTATCGCGGAGTCGTTGATGACGCCGCGCAAGGCAGTGGCAATCCCCTCCGATACATTCGCTGTGGTGGGCGTTTTGGTCGAACTGATGACACGAGTGCCATCCATCAAGACAGCATCGGTGTTGGTGCCGCCGACATCAATTCCAATTCTCATCGTGTTTTCTCCTTAATGTGAAAAAATAGCTCACTTGTTGCCAAATCTTTCGTCTTTATCGCCGCTGCTCCCTACTCTGCTGGCGGACAGCCAATCACCCCGCCGGGCAAGGGGCGAAAAGCGACATCATAACCAAAGGCAGACGGACCGACCACTTTCAGCGCAGCCTCGGTTTTGAGTTGTTCGGGCGCAGGCACGGCAATCACCGCCACCCGCGTGCCATAACGTAGCACTTCAGTCGTAACCGGTTCGCCTTCATCCTCGGTGACAATGCAAATCAAATCAGGCGTTGTGACCAGCACTTCACCATCGAGATAGGCCATTAAAAATTCGTTCTGAAACTCGATTTTCAGGCGGTCGATGCCCTTAAAGCTCTGGATGAGAATCCAGCCGCGGGCAAAACCCTTAGTGGTACGGCGGTTGACATCGACAATTTTGCCGCGGAAGACGACCCGCCCGTCCAGCACATCCGCCACCACCGACGGCACATCCGACTTTTGTTGCTGCGCCGCCAGCACTTGAACCCCCAAATGATGTGCCAGCGTCATCGTATAATGGACGCCAGATTGTTTGACCTGCCTGCCAGACATGATAGTGCTGACCAGTCCGGCGCGTGCGCCCATGCTGACGGCGATATTGCGAGCGACTTTTTCCGCCCAGAGATCACTAATCGCTGCTGGAACAACCGCAGCATTGTCCGCTGCATCAACCATGGCAAAGGGCGTTACGCGGGCGCTGCTGCCAAAGAGGAAGGATGACATCTGAATTTCGGGGAAGGCGCGTCCCATGCTGTCACTGTCGATAGTCGGGATGCCCGCTTGCAAGCCAGCAATCAAGGGCTGCATCGAATTGGCGCCTCCGATTTCGGCAATCGCAATGGCATCAAAAGGGCGCTCAATATGCTCTTCCAGCAGGCGCAAGGCGCGCACCATCTCCGTGCCTTCGGGTAGTTTTTCGATGCTGACGGTTGGTGCGCCGATGTTGCCAGCCACACAAACCAAGGCATCGTCCGCCAGCTGCAAGGGATCAAGCAAGGGTTGAGCGCCCTTTTCCCGCATGACCGCCGCCAGGTGCAAGCTGCCCAGATAGGGGTTGCCACCGCCGCCCGTGCCCAGGATGCCAGCGCCGATGGCAATCGGGCGGATGTCATCCAGCGTGACTCGCTTTAACATCGAGCCGCTTCCCCTGGATGCAGGTGGCAGGCAACCTGATGTCCGCGCCCGGAGTCAATCAGTGGCGGCATCAGCGTATCGCAAATATCGAGTTTGGCGGCATGACAGCGAGGCGCAAAGGGACAGCCCTGCTGGGGAGATGAATGCGACAAATCACCTCGAATAATAATCTCCTCGCGCTGAATATCGGGGTCAGGTTCGGGGATGGCGGAGATAAGCGCCTGGGTATAGGGATGTTTGGGTTCTTCAAAGATGACTTCGGTCGGCGCGACTTCCACGATTTTGCCGAGATAGAGCAGCGCCACCTCATCGCACATATAACGCACAACACCCAGGTCATGGGATATAAACAGGTAAGTGAGCTTGAATTGGTCTTGCAGGTCTTGCAGCAGATTCAGGATTTGCGCCTGCACCGAGACATCCAGGGCGGACGTGGGTTCATCAAGGACAATCAGGCGCGGCTGAACCGCCAGGGCGCGGGCGATGCCAATGCGCTGCTGCTGCCCGCCACTGAATTCATGGGGATAACGATAATAATGCTCTGCCTTCAGGCCGACCACGTGCATGAGTTCCAAGACGCGGTCGCGTGCCCGATTGCCGCTTAACTTCTCGTGAATCCACAGCGGTTCGCCTATAATCTGCCCGACGGTCATCCGCCCGTTCAGAGAGGCGGCGGGAGATTGATAAATCATCTGTATTTGGCTGCGGAGGCGGCGCAAATCTCTGGCTTTGATATGGGTAATATCCTGCCCAGCATACAAAATCTGCCCGTCAGTGGGTTCGAGCAGGCGCAGGATGCACTTGCCGATGGTGGTCTTGCCCGAGCCCGATTCCCCCACCAGCCCCAGAGTTTCGCCTTCTGGCAGCGTGAAGCTGACATCATCGACCGCGCGGAAATCGGCCACACGACGATTGAGCAGCCCCCCGCGAAGCGGAAAATACTTTTTGAGGTGGTTGATTTCCAGGAGATGGCTTCTTTCGCTCATGTCTCATCCTCATAAAGAAAGCAGGATGCAGTATGCCCGACGCCGATTCGGCTGGCCGGAGGAACTTTTTGGCGGCAGACCTCCATGACATGCTCGCAGCGCGGGTGAAAGCGGCAGCCCGCGGGCGGGTTAATCAGATTGGGAATCATGCCGGGGATGCCGACCAGTCCGCTACGGCTGGTGTTATTTCGAGGCACGGCATTGATTAAGCCGCGGGTGTAGGGATGCTTGGGGTTTTTGAACAGATCGCGCACCGGGGATTCTTCAATGACGCGCCCAGAATACATAACCGCAACCCGTTCGCAGGTGCGGGCAACCACACCGAGATTGTGGGTAATCAGCAGCACGGTCAAGCCAAGCTGCTGTACCAGCGAGCGAATCAGGCGCAGAATCTGCGCTTGAATGGTGACATCCAGGGCTGTTGTTGGCTCATCGGCAATCAGCAAATCTGGGTCGCCAGCCAGCGCCATGGCAATCAAGACTCGCTGTCGCATCCCGCCGCTGAATTGATGCGGGTATTCATAGATGCGTCTGTCGCCATCTGGAATGCCGGTCAAGCGCATGAGCTCGACTGCGCGTTCGTG
>DAOUKA010000099.1:0-1691 GCA_034421915.1 Anaerolineae bacterium | reverse complement strand
GGGGCAAATCCTATCGCAAACTGCAAATCCTGACCATCGGCGATCTGCTTAGTGGCGCGTCGGTCGATATGCCGCCGCAGCACGGGACGCATCAGCAGGCAGAACGCTGGCGGGCTAAGGACGTGAGCGTCGACGGGGAGAGTCAGCGGGATTTGATTTGATGGCGTGTACGCGCCGCGCAACATATTGGCACAACAACATCTGCGCTACCCAGACTCAATCTCGGAAGGATTGTCGCTGGAAGATTGTTCCTGCTTCGGTTTTGCGCCTTTTACTGAATGCGGCTGAGCGTATGGGTTGCTTGGATTGTTGGGAGAATAAGGGTGCGATGCGAACTGCGTTGCCCTGTAAAAATCTAAGCGCGCCCAGTCCTTAGCGGTCACATTCCGCTTTGCTTCATCCCACTGTTGCTTGTGAGTTTTCTTCGGAGTTGAGAGTGACATTTTAATTCTCCTCCACTGGCACTATATGGATTGTTGTCTGTTTTCCAACGCCTGGAGCAACTTCGCTGATCTCCTTTGCCTTTCTTACCAAGTCTTCCACGTCCGCTTTTCCAAGGGACTTTTTGTATGTAGCACCCAAAAGAGAATAGGTAACATGAGGCGCTCCTGACCCGATTGCAGTAAATCCAATGGCATCAACACACGTAGCTATACCAGGATTAGTAATTACGTAGATGCCATAACCTGATCCCGTTGGCCCGACGACGATAAGCTCAACACCAATATCTAAAGTCATCATAGCTTCATCTATCAACTGAACCATGTGCGGGTTAAGCGATGCTTGGCGGCCATAGTATGATTCGAGCGTCAATCCACGCGGTGCAAGACAAGTCTCTCCAATAAATGACATGCGGAACGAATGATATTCGGACTTGACAATAGCCGCGATATCCCTGACATGTTGGTGTCCTTCACCTGCAATAGTTATTCTGGAAGATTGAACTATTTCGTCTCCGAATAGTACATTTCCAGCCGACAAGACATATGTCTTGTCGTTTAGCGGTTGTATCTTGCTTGATTCCTCATTCTCAAACTCATATCCGATTGGTATATTTGCGGTAATCATGTGGTCGGAAGCAAGCACGGCCCCCTTCCCATTATCGTACAATGCTGCTATACAAACAGTCATTCGCACATCCTGTACTTTCATCCGTATAAAGGTAGCCTTCAGTGAATCTGCAAATCTCCAAAAGCAATTATCAATGGCAGCAGAAATTGGAAGGATGATGTCTTTGCAGATTTGATTATAGTATAGTCAATACTCATACTATAGTCTATGGTTGTTTTTCAAACTTCCTCCCGCGCCGCCGCGAAGACCGCCTTGACCGCCTGCTTGTCACCAGCGAAGAGCAAGCCGGCCGATACCTCAAAAGCCAATTCATCCGGCACCGCCGTGACTTCAAAGGGGCGCGGTTGGGGCTGGCGCAGCCGATTGAGCGCAAAACGTTCCCATTGGGTCAATTCCTCGAGTACCGATTTGGCGGGCGGTTTCGGCTCGCTTGCCGGCGGGGTCATGCCTGTCGGGACATCGCCCCAGGCAACTGGCGGCAGCTGATAATAATTCGCTCGCAATTCGTTGATGCTCAGCAGGGGATAGGCGGTGCGGATTTCGTCCAGCCGCGCCTCCGCATCGGTCGGGCGAATATCATCGTATTCAGCGATGAGATCCTCGCCATAAAAAGGCAGCAG
>DAOUKA010000098.1:0-11009 GCA_034421915.1 Anaerolineae bacterium | reverse complement strand
TGGTCAAGAGAGATCTGCTGGGCTATGGGGCTGGGATCGAGATGTGGCTGGTATGTAACTAATCCGCCCGGTATGCACTGCGTTGATCGGGCAACCGCGCCGCCATACGGGTGTATCAGGCATGATGTCCCCGGGCCGCTTGTCCTTAACCTTACCGCTACTGCCAATGCTATTGCGACTAATATGGCTGGCGGCTAAGCCTCGCAGAAGCATAAGATGGTGACAGTTGAAGGGCAGGGGCGCTTGGCATAACTGGCGCCCCTGTTTTGTCCTGACAGGCAATCGCCCCAGCAACTTTCAGGCCCACTTCCATCCGCCATCGGCGCGTGGTAGAATGGAGTCTGACGATAGCCAATCAAAGATTCGGATTGCCCCCATGACAGCCAAGGACTTCCTGTTTCGCGGTGAACTTGACGAGCTTGACCCCGACGTTGCCCAACTCATCCGACACGAAACGGCGCGGCAGCAGCAGCGTCTCATCCTGATTCCATCAGAAAGCACGGTGCCTTATGCGGTGCGCCATGCCTTGAGTTCGTCCTTCCATAATATCTATGCCGAAGGCTATCCGCTCGATAGCACGCGCCGGCTGACACAAGCGGAAATCCTCGATTACGACCAGCGGCTGTCGGAGTTCCGCCGCTATGCCGACCAGCGCTATTACAAAGGCACGGAATATGCCAATATCATCGAATCGCTGGCGCGGCGGCGGACGGCAGAACTTTTCGCTGGCAATGGGCTGCGGGCGGAAGAGTTGGCTGTGAATGTTCAGCCCTTGTCAGGGGCGCCAGCCAACAACGCGGTCTATACGGCGCTGCTGGATGTTGGCGATACAGTGATGGGCATGGACTTGATTGTGGGCGGTCATCTCACACATGGCAGCCCCGTCAACCGCAGCGGCAAGTTCTTCAACATCGTCAGCTACAGCATCAGCCCCCAAACAGAAAAACTCGATTATGAAGCGATGATGGCGCTGGCGCTGAAGCATCAGCCGCGCATGATTATCGGCGGCTACAGCAGCTATCCCTTCGCGCCCGACTGGCATGAATATCGCCGGATTGCCGATGCCGTTGGCGCTTATCTGCTGGCGGATGTGGCGCATGTCGCCGGCTTGATTGCTGGCGGCGTCTATCCGAATCCGATTGGCATTGCCGATGTCGTGACCTTTACCAGCCACAAGACACTCAACGGTCCGCGGGCGGCGGTCATCATCACCCATCGTCGAGACCTGTCGACAAAAATTGACCGCGGCGTATTCCCCGGCGAGCAGGGCGGGCCGCACATGAATACGATAGCGGGCCTGGCTGTGGCTATGCGCCTGGCCGCATCCGAGCAGTTTCGACAGCTGCAGCAGCAAACAGTTGTGAATGCCAGACATTTAGCTGAAAAACTGGCTTCACGCGGTTTGCGCCTGCCGCATGGCGGCACCGATACGCATTTGATGGTGGTCGATTGCAAATCGGTGATGGGGCCCGACGGCACGCGCCTGAGTGGTGATATGGCGGCGCGGATACTGGATTTGGCCGGCATCGTGACAAACCGCCAGACCATCCCTGGCGATACTTCCGCCCTGCGACCCAGTGGCATTCGACTGGGAACGCCTTGGGTAACACAGCGCGGCTTCAAGGAAAAAGAAATCGAACTTTTAGGGGACATCATTGCCGATGTCTTGCAAGCCTGCGCGCCTTTCAGCCTGACGGGCAGGATTCGACCGCTCCCGCGCGCCAAGATTGATTTTGATGTGCTGCAGGCGGCGAAGGTTCGAGTACGCGATCTGTCAGCCAGCGTCGGCATAGATACCGCCGCGGACGTCGATGGCTATCCGCATTTCTACTATTTGGCCAGCGAGGACGAGCCGCAGTGTTATGCCATCAGCCTGCGGGGCGCGGCGGCGGGTGATTTTTTACAGGTCGTTTTGACCAGCGATGCGGCCGCCCTGAAAGACGGGGAAAGCCAGCCAACCCATATCCTCGAAAAAGATGGCGCGGTGATGGCAAGTGGCAAGGTCGAGCGGCTATCGAAGACCGAATATCGGCTGGACATTGCCGGGAAAGCGGCGCGGGCAGTGGCCTGGCTGCGCAGTTTGAGCGATGGCTTTGTCCTGTTTGACGAGCAGGATATTCATGCAAAAGTCCCCGGGCCGGTCGCCGTGCAGGTGATGGGCGAGGGTGAGGCGCTGTCGCTGGCGGGCACCGCCGGTTATGCGCAGAAAGCCTATGGCATCGGCCAGAACGGAGACAACGTTCTAGCGCAGCCGACGGACGATTTGCCAAAATTTGCCGACGATATGGCTGTGGTCGATATGCTCCAGGAGACCGCGCTGCACCCCCTGCACCAAGAACTGGGCGCGAAGATGGCGCCCTTTGCCGGTTATGATATGCCACTGTGGTATCAATCCGTCAGCGAAGAGCATCTGGCGGTGCGTCAGGATGCCGGCATCTTTGATGTGGCGCACATGGGCGTCTTTGATGTGAAGGGGCGCGGCGCCGGGCAATTCCTCGATACAGTAACGACCAACGATGTCAAAAGGCTGCGGGTTGGCGATTCGCATTATACTTTCCTGCTTGATGTGGACGGCCTGCCACTGGACGATTTGATGATTTATCGTCTGGCAGAGCATCATTTTCTGGTCGTGGTGAATGCCGCCAATAACCATAAAAACTGGGGCTGGCTGAATGCGGTCATGGCGGGCAAGGTGATGATTGACCGTCTCAATCCCGCCCGCCAGATTGAAGGGGCAGAGCGCTTTGAACTGCGCGATTTGCGAACCCGGCAATGGGGCGATGAGCGGCGGGTTGATATAGCGCTTCAGGGCCCCGCCAGCCGTGATTATCTGCTGCGGCTTGAGGGCCGCGCGGAAGACAGGGCAAAGGTTCAAGGATTGAAATGGGCGCAGGTCACCCAAGTCAATCTGGGCGGGTTCGACCTGATTGTGTCGCGGACAGGTTACACAGGAGAGCGGGTCGCCTATGAGTTATTTGTACATCCAGAGCGGGCGGCGGAGCTTTTCCGCGCCTTCGTGGATATGGGAGTGACACCCTGTGGTCTGGCAGCCCGCGACAGCCTGCGCACCGAAGCCGGGCTGCCGCTCTATGGCAATGAGCTTGCCGGCGATTTGAATATGAACCCGGCGGATGCCGGCTTTGGTGCTTATGTTAAACTTTACAAGCCCTTCTTCGTTGGCAAAAGCGCTTTTATCGAACATGAGGCGCGGCGCAAGGTGCAAATCAGCCGCTTCCGCATGGATAACAAAAGAGCGCGGCCAGCCCATCCAGGCGACCCCATCATCAACCCGCGCGGCAAAGTCGTGGGCATCGTCACCAGCTGCAATATCGACTCGGAGGGCTGTCAACTGGGGCAGGCTTTAATGCAGAAAGACACCCGCAAACCAGGCACCAAGCTGTCCGTTTTCGCTGGCTCGGCCCGCGCCAAAGCCAGGGAATTGCACCGCCTGTCTATCGGCAAAAGAGTCAATATGCCCGAGCCGGTGACAATCGTGTCACGCTTCCCAAAGAGACGATAGGTCTGTAAGCAGCATCCACCAAAGACAGATTTTTCATAGTTTGGCTCTCTCGTCCATTCAGCCGCCATCGGGGCGTGCTGGCGCACAGCACAGAATAAGCTCCTTGACAGCGCGGACTTCATCCAGACGGCGCACTGGCGTGGTATGAGGCGCATCGCGGAGCAAATCGGGCTGGCGGCGCGCTTCTGCCGCGATTTTTTCCATCGCCTCGACAAAGGCATCAAGCTCTTCCTTGACCTCGGTTTCAGTCGGTTCAATCAACAATGCCTCTGGCACAATCAGCGGAAAGTAGTTGGTGGGCGGATGAAAGCCGTAATCCATCAGTCGTTTGGAAATATCGAGCGCGTGAATATCTTCGACATCCTCGAAATGCCCTTCCAGCACAAACTCATGTCCGCAGTAACGCGGGTAGGGAACTTTATAGCTGGACATCAATTTGGCGCGCAGATAGTTGGCGTTAAGCACAGCATAACGGGTGACATCGCGGAGGCCGGTATCGCCATAGACGCGGATATAGGCATAAGCGCGCAGGTGCATGCCGAAGTTGCCGTGGAAGGCTTTCAGGCGTCCGATGCTCTTCTCGGGCATCACAAAACCATACAGGGCTGCGCCAGTTTCGTCCTCGTCTTCAATCTGGTCAACAATCGGGCCCGGCAAGTATGCCTTGAGTTTCTCGTTGACGCCGACTGCCCCGCTCCCCGGGCCGCCCCCGCCGTGCGGTGTAGAGAAGGTCTTGTGCAGGTTATAGTGCATGACATCAAAGCCGAGTTCGCCGGGTTTAACCACCGCCATCAGCGCATTCATATTGGCGCCGTCCATATACATCAGGCCGCCGGCCTCATGCACCGTTTCGATAACCTCCAGAATCGTTGCCTCAAACAGACCCAGCGTGCTGGGGACAGTTATCATCATGCCGGCAATCCGGCCGCGCAGTTCACCCTCGCAGACGGCTTTCAAGGCCGATAAATCCACATTGCCCTCGTCATTGGCGGGCAATTCATGCACGCGCATCCCCGCCATCGTCACCGTCGCCGGATTGGTTCCATGAGCGCTGTTCGGCACCAGTATAATGTCCCGCTGCCTGTCATCGTTATCGAGATGATATTTGCGAATCATCAATATCCCGGCGAACTCGCCCTGCGCACCAGCAGCCGGTGTCAGGCTAACGGCATCAAACCCGCTGATTTCGCCAAGCCATTTTTGCAGTTCATACATCAAATACAGGGCACCCTGCGAGCCAGCCTCTTCGGTCAGGGGGTGCAGTTGGGCGAATCCGGGCAGCCTGGCGGCATCTTCATTCACCTTGGGATTGTATTTCATAGTACAAGACCCCAAGGGATAAAAGCCTTGATCAATCGAATAATTGAGTTGGCTCAATTTGACAAAATGGCGGACGACCTGCACTTCGCCAACTTCAGGCAGCGCCAGGTCATCGCGCAGCAATTCCGGTGGCAGTTCCGTTTCGGGAACATCGCATGCTGGCAGGTTGACGCCGATGCGCCCTGGCGCACCCAAATCATAAATAATCGGCTCCAACATTAGCCTAACCCTCCCAATATCTCGACGAGTCGGTCGATTTCATCCCTGCTGTTGGTTTCGGTCACGCACAGCAGCATGTGATCTTGCAGATGGAAGTAGTGCTGCCCCAGATCATAACCGCCCAGGATGCCCTGCTCGAGCAGGATGTCGTTGATTTCGGCAATCGGACGCGGACAGGCAACAGCAAATTCATTAAAGAAGGCTTTGCTCATATCCACATTGAAGCCATTCAGTTGATGGATGCGCCGGGCGGCATAATGCGCCTTGTGATAGTTGAGCCTGCCGACCTGCTGCAGGCCGTTCTTGCCCATGAGCGCCATATAAATCGAAGCAGCCAGCGCCATCAGCCCTTGATTGGTGCAGATGTTGCTGGTGGCGCGTTCGCGTTTGATGTCCTGCTCGCGGGGGCGCAGGGTCATCACAAAGGCCGACTGCCCATCGGCATCCACGGTTTCACCGATAATGCGCCCGGCGATTTTGCGCACATGCCTCTGTTTGATGGCAAAAAATCCAAGATAGGGCCCGCCGTAACCCAGAGGAATGCCCATCGGCTGACCTTCGCCAACAACAATGTCAGCGCCCAGTTTGCCGGGGCTTTGGAACAGGGACAATGCCATCGGATTCGTCACGAATACCAGCAAGGCACCAACCTCATGGACGGCATCAGCCAGAACGGCAAAGTCGTCGATTTGACCAAAGAAATTGGGATACTGAACCGCGAGCATGGCGGTGTTTTCATCCAGCATTTCCATCAAATCAACGATTTCGCCCCGCCCCCTGTCGCCAACGATGCGGATGTCCCGCCCCTGATGATAGCTGCGGACGACCTCGCGGTATTGGGGATGGATGGCATGGCTGAGAATGACCTTCTTGCGCTTGTGGCGGGTGACCTCCAGCGCCACTGTGACGGCTTCCGCCAGGCTGGTTGCGCCATCATAATGACTGGCATTGGCGGCATCCATGCCAGTCAGCGCGCACATCATACTCTGATACTCGAAGGTGGCTTGCAATGTCCCCTGCGAAACTTCTGGCTGATAGGGGGTATATGCCGTATAGAACTCCCCCCGCAGCAGGATGTGATTCACGACAGCGGGGATAAAATGATGATAGGCGCCCGCGCCGCGGAAGATAGCGAAATCCTGGGCGTGGTCGTTTGCCTCGCTCAAAGCCAGCATCTCGGCCGCCACTTCCATTTCGCTCATGGGGGCGGGCAAATCCAGGCGAGGAAAGCGATGAGACCGCGGCACAGCCTCAAACAGCGTCTCAATCGAATCAACGCCTATTTCCGCCAGCATTTGCCGCGTCTCGATATCGGTATGGGGTATGTAACTCACAAGACAACTCACCTCTCACTATCGTTATGGCGCTTAGCGGCTGTCACAATAGCTGTCATAAGCCGCTGCATCCATGAGTCCATCGAGAGCCGATACATCGGCCGCCCTGATTTTAACCATCCAGCCGGCGCCAAATGGGTCGGCGTTCACAATCTCGGGCGCATCTTCCAAATCCGCATTGACCTCAATGACCTCGCCGGCAACAGCCGTGTACATTTCGGACGCCGCCTTGACCGACTCCACCTCGCCAAAGGCCTCGCCCGCCGCCAGGCTGTCGCCCGACTCTTGTAATTCAATGTACACAATATCATTGAGTTGATCCTGCGCGTAGTCGGTGATGCCGACCGTCACCACATCGCCTTCAACAGAAAACCACTCATCGCTTTCGGCATACCTCAGATTCGTCGGTGTTTTCCAATCGCCCATGGCTGTCTCCTCCACATACGCTGTCAACAAAAAAGGCGCAACTCATGCCGAGATTGCGCCCTGTCGGCCGCTAAGGACCTTCAGAGATTGATTCCCCAAGAATCCTTTTGCCTG
Source organism: Anaerolineae bacterium (assembly GCA_034421915.1). Taxonomy (GTDB): domain Bacteria; phylum Chloroflexota; class Anaerolineae; order Aggregatilineales; family Phototrophicaceae; genus UBA6055. The sequence continues at coordinate 4,076 of DAOUKA010000098.1, read as the reverse complement.
AGAGTTTCACGCAGGCATTGGCATACCTGTCGCTTGCCCCTTCGGCGCTTTGTCAGACGACAAAATCTCTCTTCTTCGGGAAAGGTGTTTTTGTCATTATAGCGGCTGTCAGGCGCAATCGCAATGCAGGAACGCAAAATGCCCGATGATGAATCTACATGACGCTGCCTGGACTTGCTATAATCGAAATCATATCCGCATGGCAAGGAACAATCGTGAGCCAGCAGCCATCAGCCAACCCCAAAAACAAAACCGACATCACCACACGGGCTTTGTATAGTCTGGTCATCGCCCTGGTCATCGGCATCCTCGGCATCACGCTGTTTATCATCTTCGACCGCTTGCTCACCCAGCCCTTCAGCGTCGCCGAAGTGGAGGATTTTGACGGGACGATCAACATTGAACCGCCCCGCGACATGCCCGATTTCACCCTCACCAATCAGGCCGGCGAGCGGATGAGTTTGAGTGATTTGCGCGGTCGTTATGTGCTGCTGACATTTGGCTATACCCACTGCCCCGATGTTTGCCCCCTGACGCTCAATGAGTTCAGGCGCATTCGCGAGGCCCTGGGTGAGTTGGCTGCCCATGTCGCCTTTGTCTTTGTCAGTGTCGATGGCCAGCGCGATACGCCGCAGGTCATCCGCGCCTACTTTGCCACCCGCCAACTGGAAGGCATCATTGGCCTGACAGGCCCCGAGGCGGATGTTCGCCAGTTGGGCGCGGACTACGGCTTGGCTTTCGGGCGGGACACGACAGAGTCTCAAGCTGCTTATCTGGTCAGTCATACCGCCGGCTCCTTTCTGCTTGACCCGCAGGGGCGCTGGATGATGCGCTATCAATTCGGGGTCATGCCCAGCTTGATTGCGGCTGACCTGAAAAGGTTCATGGCTTCATAAGCGGGGAACGCGCGGCAGAATCGTGGCAACAAGCTCATAATTGATGGTGCCCAGCCAATCGGCAATTTCATCAGCGCTGATTTCTTCATCGCCCTGTCTGCCCATCAGCACCACCTCGTCACCCGCGCTGACATCGGGGATATGCGTGACATCAAGGGTCGTCTTTTCCATACTCACCCGCCCGACCAGCGGGGCGCGTTTCCCGCGGATCAGCACTTCGCGCCAGGTCTGCGGTGAGCGGCGCAAGCCATCGGCATAGCCCACCGGCAAGACAGCAATCGTTTCCTCGCCACAGGTGCGATAGCTGTTGCCATAACCGACATTCGAGTTGGCGGGCAGGGTCTTCACCTGAATAATCACCGTCTTCCAGGACATCACCGGCCGCAGCCCCGCCAGCTTCAGCTGCCTTGAGGGATTCAGCCCATAGAGCAGCAGCCCCGGACGAACCAGATTGAAGCAGGCAGCGCGGCTGGCGACAGTCGCCGCAGAATTGGCAGCGTGGATGTACCTGAAGCTGAACCCGCCTGCCTGCATCGCCCCCAGCGCCGTCTTGAAGGTCGCCAGTTGCTTGGCAGTATATTTCGGGTCTTCGCCTGCCAGGGAAAAATGGGTGTAGATGCCTTCAATGTCGAACTGGTTCACCGATTGCAGATAACGGAACAAACGAAGCGCATCCGCAGGCAGCGCGCCCAGCCGTCCCATGCCGCTGTCCACTTTGATATGGATTTTCAGCCTGCCCTTCACATCCCGCGCGGCAGCTTCATATCGCCGCGCCAGTTCCAAATCAAACACCGAGACGCTAATATCCCCTTGGATCGCCTGCGGGATAGCAGAAACAGGGATGTAGCTCAACACCAGAATCGGGGCAGCCATACCAGCAGCCCGCAGTTCGATGGCTTCCGTCATATTGGCGACAGCCAGACAGGCCGCGCCGTTGCGCAATGCGATGCGCGCGACTGTCACCGCCCCGTGACCATAAGCATTGGCTTTCACAACCGCCATCATGCCAACCTGACAGCCAACATACGCTTTAAGCAAGCGAACATTGCTGGCAAGCGCCGCAGCATCAATCTCGACGCGGCTTGGCGATAGCGCCGCAAGCGGGACATCGCCCCCTGACGCGGCAAGCTCGGAATCATACTCTGTCTTCTTCATCGAGGGCAGTATAGCAGTCCTGCGCCTGGACAGCTACCGAAATCGCTGTGGATGGGCTGCTGCCAGGCATTGTTCAATGTCGTGTTATAATGTGCAAGTTCAAAGGGACAGCGCCAAGGGGATGCTCGCGCTCTATCCAACAAGGACATGTCATGTCATTCGATTTTGAAGTCATCGCCACAGACGGAAATGCACGCGCAGGGATCTTCCACACCCCCCACGGCGCCATCCCAACACCGATTTTCGCGCCAGTGGGGACGCTGGCGACTGTCAAGGCAGTCCCCCCGCGCGACCTGGAAGAACTCCATGTCAAGCTCGTGCTTTCCAACACTTATCATCTGTTTTTGCGACCGGGCGATGAACTCATTCGTGATATGGGCGGACTTCATCAATTTATGCGCTGGCGCGGTCCTATCCTGACCGATTCGGGCGGGTTTCAGGTTTTTAGCTTGGCTGAGATTAACAGGATTGATGAGGATGGCGTGACCTTCCGCAGCCATCTTGATGGGAGCATAAAGCGGCTCGACCCCAAGCGCTCCATGGAAATGCAGCAAAATCTGGGGGCTGACATCATCATGGCATTCGACCAGTGTCCACCGCCCAAAGACCGCAGTCAGGTCGAACAGGCAGTGGCGCGCACGCATCGCTGGCTCGAGGCTTGCCGTCAGGCGCATCCTTATGACGAACGGCAGGCTTTGTTTGGCATCATACAGGGCGGAATCTTCCCCGACCTGCGCGAAAAATCAGCCCGATTCGTGACCGACATGGGGCTCAAGGGCTATGCGATTGGCGGCCTGGCAGTTGGCGAAACCAAAGCGGAAATGTATGCGGCGCTGGAGCGCACCCTGCCCTTTATGCCAGCCGACAAACCGCGCTATCTAATGGGCGTCGGCGAGCCGGATGATTTGGTTAAGGGCATCCTGCGCGGCGTGGACATCTTTGACTGCGTGATTCCAACGCGGCTGGCGCGGCACGGAGCGGCATTGACTTACGATGGACGCATCAACCTGCGGAATGCAAAATACAAAATGGACGAAACCCCGATTGACCCCCGCCTGAATAATTATGCCAGCCAATTTTCGCGCGGCTACCTTCGTCATCTGGTCATAGCCAAAGAACTGCTGGCGCATTATCTCATTAGTCTGCATAACATCGACTTTCTCGTGCATCATGTCGCCAGCATGCGCCAGGCAATCATTGAGGGGCGGTTGGAAAATTATGCCGACCAGTTTATGTCCCGCTATCTGCAAAGCAACTCGGCTGACAGTTAGGCGATGCCAGCCATGATAAAGCCGCGAAATGCTCTGGCAATCCTCGCAGTCACCGCGCTGTTCGGCTGTTCTGTGGAAGCCCCCGCCTCCACCCCGACCATTGAGCAAGTCCATCTTCGCCTCCACAGCACACCAGCAACGCAAGCGCTGACGCGCGACCTGGCGGGGCATTTTTCCGCGCTCCAGCCTGAATTGTCCATCGAGGCGCAAGGCAATTCGTATGCGGCGCTGATGAAGCAGCTGGAGGACGGCAGCCTTGATTATTTTATGAGCGGTTTTGTCCCGCCAAAGGACGACATCTGGGCAGCGCCCATGGCAGTTGACGGATTGGTCTTGCTGGTGCATCCGCAAAATCGCCTGGCGAATCTGTCATTGGATGACCTGCGGGATGTGTTTGGCGGGCAGACAGACAACTGGCAGTCGCTTGATGGCAACCCTGTCCCCATCCTGCCTTTGACCTATCCGGAGGGGGATGATCTCTACCATGAGTTTCATCGCCTCATCATGGGACGGCAGCGCATCACTGGCAACGCCCAGCTTGTTCCCAGCATCGACGCGATGATCCGTCGGGTTGCCGAGAGCGAAGGCGCTATCGGCTATATGCCGCTGAGCCATGTCACAGCAGGGGTCAAAGTCGTGGCGATTGATGGCGTCCTGCCCGATGCCGCATCCATGCGCGGCCATGTTTATCCGCTTCGGTTCACCCTGTTCATCATCGGGCGCGCCGAGCCGCCGCCCGCCTGGCGCAGCTTCT
>DAOUKA010000097.1:0-12833 GCA_034421915.1 Anaerolineae bacterium | reverse complement strand
TTCTTGCACCGTCTTTGGGTTTGCTTTCCATCGTAACGACTGTTGCGCCCAGTGTCGCTGCCCGTGCGATAATGAATGGATCGGCGTTCCGGCCGCCTTTATAGAGTGTTTTTTGGCTGATGATTTGTTGAAAGTGCTTGACTTGAAAGATTTCCGCAACGAATTGGGCTTCGGCGGCGGTGGGCGTCGGAAACAGATGTTTCTTTTCGTTTGCCCATGCCCATGCTTGGATAACGTGACGATGCTCCAGTTCACGGATGACTTCATCTGTCGAGGTGATTTGCCCATTGGCAACCAGTTGATCGAATTGCTGCCAAAGACTTGGGAATCGGTCAGGATAGTAGCTGCGGAAGAGTTGCGAAAAGACATTGGTGTCGAAGACGTAAATCAAGAGCTACTCCGTAACAGGTGGTCTTCCAACTTGTCCAAGTTCTTTGGCTTGATGTCCAGATAATCTCCAAGTTGGTCATAGCTGATGAGGTTCTGATAATAGCGCTGAAATGCCAGGGTGATGTATGGTGTGCCCAGATAAGCAATTTTGGTGCTGTAGTAATGACCCCCGCCACCATTGCCGCTGGTGCCGCGCTGTTCAGTCCATTTTTGCGCCTTATTTCGATATTCAGTGTCAGTGATGAGTCCGCGTTCGAGGAAATTGCGGTATATGACTTCTCGGCTGACGGCGAATAATCGCGCCAGTTCCGTTGCCTTAGCCTCTGGTGACTCGGAATAAGGCCGCCTTGCGAGTTCTTGGTCGAATACATCCTCTGGCACCAACATGCAAGCCGCCAGCCGATTGCAGATGATTTCAATCTGTCGATTGTCATGGGCGAGGTCATCAATGAAATCGTCTTCGAGTTTGTCCACGCCGCTGGTGTGGAACAGCAGGTGTGCAAGCTCGTGGAAAAGCGTGAAGATTTGACGGGTTTTTGTCGTTGAATTGTTCACATAAATAATCGGGAATTCGCTGTCGTACAGGCTGAAGCCCGAATAGTCATCCTGTCTGAACGCATCCTTGAAAACATAAACACCGACATTGAACAACGCTTTGCGCCATGCTTGGAGGGCGGTATTCGTATCGTTCCAATCGAACTGCTCTTCCAAAGAGATGCCAAGATAATCGCGGACTTGGGTGGCGATGCTTTCGACAGGTTCGGTCGGCTGGAAGCTCAAGTCGCGTGTAATCAGTCGCTCAGCCGGGTTGCGTCCCTGATTTAGTTCATCAAGCCCCATTTGAAAAGCGCGAGCCTTGTGCAGCAGCAGTCGGATTTTGGGCGGGATTTCGTCAAACTGGGCGGAGCCGAGCGTTCGGAACGTTTCTTCTAGGGGTGGCAATTTCGGGGGTTCGGGGAAGAAAAACACCGCGATGGGTACTTTGAACTTGTCTGCGAGCCTTGCGAGTTGTCGATAAGTAGGTTCTGCGCTGCCGCTTTCCCATTTTGCGATTTTGGGGAAATCTTTTTTGGCATCATCCAACTTGAACCCGGCGCGTTCCCGCGCCCAAGTGACGATATTAGGGGTAATGGGCATCCCTTCAGCTGCCATTAAACCGCTGCCTCATTTTACCTTTGATGATTGCACTGTTCTTGTTGAGTGTCAAGTTTGCCCTACTCGAAAATCCACGCGTCGGTGTTGCGTTCCCAGCCGCTAAGGAGTTCGGCTGCGGTGAAGAAGTTGGCGACTTCGATGTGTCCATTTTTGGGGCTGTCGGAGCCGTGTACGAGGTTGCGTCCGATTTCGAGGCCGTAATCGCCGCGGATGGTGCCGGCGGCGGCTTGGGCCGGGCTGGTTGCGCCTATGGTCGCGCGGGCTGCCATCACCGCGCTGCTGCCTTCGAGCGCCATGACCACCACCGGCGCCGAGGTGATATAGGCGACCAAATCCTTGAAGAAGGGGCGTTCGCGGTGGACAGCGTAGTGCTTTTCCGCCAGGCTCTGGCTGACCTGAAGCAGCTTCAGTCCGATCAGCCTTAAACCGCGCTGTTCGAAGCGCTTGATGATTTCGCCAGTCAAGCCGCGCTGGAGCGCATCCGGTTTGACAATAATCAGTGTCCGTTCCAAGAGATTGCCTTTCGCTTGCGATGAGTTTTGTAAGTCGAGGCTATCATACAACTGCTTGCTGGAAATGTGTATGTGGAACGGGGAAGATCGCATTTTGAGGATGATTCGAGGGGATGGGTGTATGTGATGATACACTTGTGATAGTCTGATAGGATACTGGCAGGCAGTTGAGAGGGGCGGCGATGAGCGGTGATTTCTGGAATGAACAGGTCGTGATTGTGACGGGTGGCGCTGGTTTCTTGGGTCGTCATTTGGTCGAGGAATTGCGGGCGAAGGGAGCGGGCGCCATCATCGTGCCGCGCAGCGTCGATTATGACCTGCGCGAAAGCGAGGCGGTTAGCCGTCTGTACCGGGATTATCCCGAAGCCAGCATGGTCATTCATCTGGCGGCGGCGGTGGGCGGGATTGGCATTAACCGCGAGCATCCTGGCCGGTTCTTTTATGACAATATGATGATGGGCACCCTGCTGCTGGAATATGCCCGCCGCGCTGGCGTCGACAAATTCGTCGGCATCGGCACGATTTGCAGCTACCCGAAGTTCACGCCTGTTCCCTTCAAAGAGGATGATTTGTGGCGGGGCTATCCTGAAGAGACCAACGCCCCTTATGGCTTGGCGAAGAAGATGCTGCTGGTGCAAAGCCAGGCTTATCGTCAGGAATATGGCTATAACGCGATACATCTGCTGCCGGTCAACCTGTATGGCCCGCATGATAATTTTGACGCCAAATCGGCTCATGTGATTCCGGATGTGATTCGCAAGATGATGGATGCCAAAGCGCGCGGCGCGGGGCTGGTGAGCCTGTTTGGGGATGGTTCGCCAACCCGTGAATTTTTGTTTGTGCGGGATGCGGCGCGGGGGATTGTTCTGGCTGCCGAGCGCTATAACAAGGGCGAGCCGGTCAATCTGGGCAGCGCCTTTGAAATCAGCATCCGCGACCTGGCCGGGATGATTGCCGCGGAGGTTGGATTTGCGGGCGAATTGCATTGGGACACCAGCAAGCCCAACGGGCAGCCGCGGCGCAAGCTGGATGTCTCGCGGGCTGAGCGCGAATTTGGCTTTGTCTCGCGGACGGATTTTCGTTTGGGCTTGCGCGAGACTGTCAGATGGTATCAGGCTGAACGGCGGAAAGTGCAAAATCAGCCGATTTCTTAACAGGAATTGGTAAATCCAAAACTTTTTTGGTAAGATAATGTCAGTCTTGGCCCAGCAGAGGCGGGTTTTGATTTTGTTGACAGGCTCATATTCATTCGGCAAGCTCTTTTCAGTCAGAATTATATGGAATAGAGTTTTTTGGTAAGGAGGGTAGCGCTTTGGGCATACTACTTGAGGTCAAAGACCTCATTGTTCGATTTTATACACAAGAAGGCACGGTCTATGCGGTCAATGGCGTTTCGTATGAACTTGAAGAGGGTGAGACGCTGGGCATCGTGGGCGAGAGTGGCAGCGGCAAAAGCGTCAGTTCGCTTGCGGTGATGGGCTTGATCCCCAGCCCGCCGGGCAAGGTGGAGGCTGGCACAGTCAACTTTGAGGGGCGCGACCTGCTGACGCTGAAGCCTGACCAGATGCGGCTGATTCGGGGCAAGGAAATCGCCATGATTTTCCAGGATCCGATGACCTCGCTGAATCCGGTTCTGACGATTGGCACGCAAATCACCGAATCGCTGAAATTGCACGAGGGGATGAACACCTCGCAGTCGCGGAAGCGGGCGGCGGATCTGCTCGATATGGTCGGCATTCCCGATGCCTATCGCCGGCTGGATGATTATCCGCATCAGTTTTCGGGCGGGATGCGCCAGCGCGTGATGATTGCCATGGGTTTGTCCTGCAATCCCAAGCTGCTGATTGCCGATGAGCCGACGACGGCTTTGGATGTCACCATTCAGGCGCAGATTATTGAGCTTGTCAAGCAGCTTAAAGATGAGTTCAATATGGCGATGATCTGGATAACCCACGATTTGGGTGTGGTTGCCGGCATTGCTGACCGCATTCTGGTGATGTATGGCGGGCGGATTATGGAATCTGGCACATCTCACGAGGTATTCGGTGATACCCGTCATCCGTATACGGTTGGTTTGCTGGGTTCTTTGCCGCGTTTGGATTCCAGCGGTGAGGAGAAATTGATTCAAATCGAAGGCTCGCCGCCTGATATGCGCAATGAGCCAACGGGCTGTCCCTTTGCGCCGCGCTGTGAGGTGCGGGAGCATTTGGGGCTGGAAAAATGCTGGGAAGAACGGCCGCCGCTGGAGGCAGTTCCCGATGCCCAAGGGGATGACTTGCATGTCATGTCTTGCTGGGCAGACACCCGTGAGGAGATAGCACAAAATGTTTAGTGAAGCGATGACCAAGCAAACAGGCAAGCGGCTGGATCCTGATGACCATATCCTGGAAGTCACGGACTTGAAGAAGCATTTCCCCATTTCGTCAGGCATCGTGTTCCAGCGTCAGGTGGGGGCGGTGCGTGCGGTTGACGGGATTAGTTTTCATGTTATACGCGGCGAAACCCTGGGGCTTGTCGGTGAATCTGGGTGTGGCAAGAGCACGACCGGGCGGACGATTTTACAGCTTTACCGCCCCACCGAGGGCAGCGTCAAATTTGAGGGTGAGGAATTGTCCACTATGACGGGCAATCGATTGCGTCAGATGCGGCGCAAGATGCAGATTATCTTTCAGGATCCCTTTGCATCCCTGAACCCGCGCATGACGGTCGGCAGCATCGTCAGCGAGCCGCTGCAAATCCACAAAATGTATTCCAACAAAAAAGAACGTCAGCAATATGTCGAGCAGCTGCTGGAGCGGGTGGGCTTGAATCCCTATTTTATCAATCGCTATCCGCACGAGTTCTCTGGCGGTCAGCGTCAGCGCATTGGCATTGCGCGTGCGCTGGCATTGCAGCCGAGCTTTATCGTGGCAGACGAGCCGATTTCGGCGCTGGATGTATCGATTCAGGCGCAGGTGGTGAACTTGATGGAGGAGCTTCAGGCGGAGCTTGGCTTGACGTACCTGTTTATCGCGCATGATTTGAGCATGGTGCGCCATATTTGTGACCGAGTCGCGGTGATGTATCTGGGTAAAATTGTCGAGTTGGGGCCGGTGGATGATGTCTATGACAATCCCCAGCATCCTTATACCCAGGCGCTGCTTTCGGCTGTGCCAGTGCCCGACCCGGTGGTCGAGGAGAATCGACAGCGCGTGATTATCTCAGGTGATTTGCCCAGCCCGGCGAACCCGCCCACCGGCTGCAACTTTAATACGCGCTGTCCGGTGGTCTTTGGCTTGTGCCATGAAGAACCCGACCCGCCCCTGGTGGAAGCGCGTCCGAATCATTATGTCTCCTGCCATCGGGTGACGTAGACAACAGGTTTGCGTATTTAGATCCCCTGTACATGATTCATTACAGGGGATTTCAGTAAGTGACAGCGTTCGTTTTACACGTCTACAGCTTTACATTATTCCTTGAAAAGCTCGAGCGAGCAGTCGGGCTATTTCGCTCTTGGCGTCTCCCGAACAGGGAGTTTATCCGATAGTACACGAACAGACGAACCGACTTGTCCACTATACCCACCCAAGTCTACAACCACATACCAGTGCCCGGAGTTAGGTATCTGCAATCGAACTGGGGAGTGTTTGGCATAGTAGCCGTAATATCTGTGTCGCTGCCCATTGCGATAGCTCTGGAAATTTGAACTGTCCAACAGACGGACGTTGGCGGCACTTGATAGGGTGACCTCAACCATCTCGCCACCGGATCTTTGTCCTAAATCATGCTTGAGGAACTGCATTGGAGTTACCTTCCCCTTCTCAGTCTTCAATAACAATTATAGCTCAACTTCTCTATCGTGAGAAGTAAATAGAGAGGTGACAAGACCCAAACCTTGACTGATAGACAGATCGATACTCATTTGTTTCAGTGTAAGTTATCTTTGCGAAATTCTCGTGATAATGATACAAATTGAGCGTTGAGCGCCAGACGCTCCTTGTAGATCAGTGAGCTAAATCACACTTCGCCAATGTCCTTTTCTTGCGCGTTAAATATCATGATAACTTCATAAATTTCGTCTGCGATTTCCTCGATAGTGTGTGTTGCAGTGCTTCTAGCAAATATCTTTGCTAACGAAGCACGGTGAGCCCTAATTTCTTCAATGGTGATGTTATGCAAAATCGGGAAAAGCACACGGTCCTCCGTCACCGCCAAGTTTTCTAATATGTCAAGTTCGTGTTCTGTCCAATGTTTGTTAAAAAAGAGTTGGATAAAATCAGGATTCCAAAGCGGCTAGCACTGATTCCTGCGCTTATTTTCTTCACCAGATTGTCACCGATCTTAAGTTCTGTTTCATCATACCAGACTTTAAGCCCGCGCTCTTGAAGCATCATTGCCAGTGGTCGAGCTATTTCGTCTTTGTCTTCTGACGCATGGGAGAGAAAGACATCATATATAGAACGGTTTTTCTTGATGATGTAGTTCACTAAGAGCGGCTCTCCTTTACCCGGTACAATATAGCGAAGTATAGCACAGATATTCTGGTGTCCGAAACCGCCTAAGAATTCGTCACAACAACGATATGTACCGTGAAAAGCACAGGTGTGCAAGTCAAATTGATATTGACGCAGAAAATGATGCTATTTACTCCTCCACCCGCGTGAAAGCCGCGGGAGCAGGGGCGGCGCCATCGACAATTTGGATGAACTCTTCGGCATTGAGCGTTTCGCGTTCAATCAGGATGGCGACCAGTTCTTCCATTTTGCCGCGCTGTTCGGTCAAGAGGTCTTTGGCGCGCTGGTAGGCTGCCTGAAGGATGCGTTTGACTTCATCGTCAATCTGCTGGGCATAATGTTCGCTGTAATCGCGCTGTTCGGCTATTTCGCGCCCTAAAAACACGGCGCCCTGTCCGCTGCCATAAGACCGCGGGCCAAGCAGGTCGCTCATGCCGAATTGCGTGACCATCGCCCGCGCCATGCGGGTGGCCTGCTGCAAATCGTTGCTGGCGCCGGTGGTGAACTGGTTGAATATAATCTCCTCGGCGGCGCGTCCGCCCATCGCGGCGACGATGTCGTCCTCAAATTTGTCGCGTGTGATGAGCATATCGTCGCCAGCAGGCAGGGGCATCACATAACCGCCGGCGCGCCCGCGCGAGACGATGGTGATTTTGTGAACCGGGCTGGTGTTTTCCAGCAGGTGGAACAGAAGGGCGTGTCCCGCTTCGTGATAGGCGACTTTTTTCTTTTCTTCGGGCGAAATGACCCGACTGCGGCGTTCCGGCCCCATCACGACCCGCTCCATGGCTTCCTGCATTTCGCCCATGCCGATGGCATTCTTGTCGCGGCGCGCCGCCAGGATGGCCGCCTCGTTGACCAGATTTTCCAAGTCAGCGCCAGAGAAGCCGGCCGTGATTTTGGCAATGGCTTCGGCATCGACATCGGCGGCCAGGGGCTTGCCGCGGGAATGCACCTTGAGAATATCCTGACGTCCCCTGACATCGGGGTTGTCCATAATGACCTTGCGGTCGAAGCGGCCTGGCCGCAGCAGCGCCGGGTCGAGGATGTCGGGGCGGTTGGTGGCGGCGATAATGATGATGTTGGTATCGTTATCGAAGCCATCCATCTCGACCAAAATCTGGTTGAGGGTCTGCTCGCGTTCGTCATGCCCGCCGCCAAGCCCGGCGCCGCGGTGCCGGCCCACAGCGTCAATTTCGTCGACGAAGATGATGGCGGGCGCTTCGGCTTTGGCGCGCTCGAACAGGTCACGGACGCGGCTGGCGCCGACGCCAACAAACATCTCCACAAATTCCGAACCGGAGATGCTAAAAAAGGGGACGCCGGCTTCACCGGCGACGGCGCGCGCCATCAGGGTTTTGCCGGTGCCGGGCGGCCCGACCATCAAGACGCCCTTGGGCACCCGCGCGCCGAGGCGGATGAATTTTTCCGGCTCTTTCAAGAATTCGACAATCTCCTTGAGGTCTTCCTTGGCTTCTTCGGCGCCGGCGACATCGGTAAAGGTCACTTGCGGCCGTTCCATATCGCGGGCGACGCGCGGCTTGCTGCGGCCGAAGCTCATCGCCTGGTCTTGCCCGGCGCGCATGGAGCGCATCATCCGCCACAAAAACCAGACAATAATCAAAATTGGCACGACAGCGACGGCAAGCTGGAAGATAACTTCCTGCGAATTGTCGCCGGCCTGGTCATCGTAAGTCAGGGTGTCGATGGGCGCATCCAGGGCATTCATCAGCAGATAAAAATGGGCGCTGGGGTCTTTATAGGCTGTCTGTACGGTGCCGTCCGAATAGGTGGCGAAGATGTCGGTGCTGCCGCGCACGACAACGCGCTCCACCTGCCCTTGGCGAATATCGTCGGCCAACTCGTTCATCGATACGCTGCTGGCAAGGCTGCCGCCGGCGCGGCCTCTGAACACCAGCAGAAACACCATCAGCACAATAATGCCGAGAATAATCCACATTCGCTGGGCATTGGCATTGCCAAATGGCGATTTGCCGCCGCCGTCGTTCTTTTTGCTGCCATCCCCGCCGCTTTCGGATACATGCTGGGGAGGGTCGGGCCTGCTGTTCATATCGTGGTCTCCATTTCCAGTTGATGGGCAGCGTCATCCTGCCTCACTGTTTATAATGACCCAGCTTTCGGGCATAAGGTGATAAAATGCCCAAGCTGTCTCTGGCGCGGCTTGGTCTGCGGGTGAATTTTCCCGAATAATTCGGTATGATTAGGGCATGCACTTGATGTTCACCCATCGGATTGATGACGGATCTTATGACAAACCGCAGCAATGAACAATGGCTGACCGAACTCCGCGATGACGATGAAACGATTCAAACGGCCGCGCTGGAGGAGCTTCGCCGACGGCTCCAGCGCGGCATCTATTTTTATCTCAATCAGGATCGCAGCGATTTGCGCGGGCTGGCAGTCATGGAGCTTCAGCAGATGGCGCAGGATCTGGCGCAGGATGCGACCCTGCGGGTCATCGAAAACCTCGACAGCTTCCGTGGCGAAAGCCGCTTTACGACTTGGGCGAACAAAATCGCCATTCGTCTGGCGATCAGTGATCTGCGCCGGGCGCGTTACAAAGATTTCAGTCTGGATGAATTGACGGCGGATGGCGACCTGCTGCCGGCTTCGAGCCGAATGGCATCATCAGCCGCCCCTACGCCGGAGAAAGCGGCCGAGCGGGATGATGTGATGGAGAAAATCGAACTGGCATTGAAGGAAGCGCTGACCGAGCGCCAGTATCAGGCTTTGGCGGCGGTTGCGCTGAAGGGCATCCCGATGGATGTCTTGGCGGAGCGCATGGGCAGCAACCGCAACGCGCTCTACAAGCTCATACACGATGCGCGGCGCAAGCTCAAGGCGGAATTGGAAGCGCAGGGCATCTCGATAGATTATATGATGAACCTGTTCCAGAATTAGGCATGGGCCTGGTGCGCGGCAGCCTGCCGATGAAAAAGTGGGTCGCGGTTCTCCTGATACTGCTGCTGGGGGCGTCCTTCCGCATTTTGCATATTGCCGACCAGAGCTTTTGGGTGGACGAGGGCTATGCCTTTTATCATGCCCATTTCCCCAATCTGATAGAGTCTTTGGCGCGCGATACCCATCCTCCCCTGTATTTCGCGGCTCTCCGCTTATGGAGCCTGCTGGCGGGTCAAAGCGAGTTGGCTTTGAGGTGGTTCTCCGTCTTGCCTTCCATGCTTAGTCTGGCGGTTATTTTTCAAGTGGCGCGGGAGGTGCAGTGGCAAAGGCGGCGCGGCGATGCCAGCCCGAGCCGTGCTGTGCCGCTGCTGGCGATGCTGATGCTGGCCTTGGCGGATGCCGAACATGCTCTGGCGCAGGAAGCGCGGCATTATACTTGGCTGGCGCTGTGGGCGCTGTGCGCTATGTGGTTTTTCCTGCGCTGGATGCGGCGGGCAAAGCGCCGTGATTATGGCGGGTGGCTGTTCTTTACGATTGTGATGGTGCATACGCATTACATCACCGCCTTTGTCGGCGGCGCACAGGGGCTGTATGCGCTGCTGGCATTAAGGGGCAGAAGCCGCAGGCGGGCGCTCTTTGGGCTGGTGATGAGCGCGCTGGCTTTGGCGCCTTGGCTGGCGCTTGCTGGCGTGCATCAACTGGACAATCGAGGCGCGAATTGGTCGGTCAGCCTGTCGGCGGCGGTGGTGCGCGATATTCAGGTCAAGTATTTCACGGAGCAGTGGGCGCTTGTCATCGCGTTGATGCTGCTTGGCTGTGTTACGCTTGTCTATCCAAGGGATGGCCGCGTCCGCGTGATTTGGCATCGGGTCAGCTGGCTCTTGCTGTTCTGGCTTGTTGTCCCTTTGGCATTAACGATTGTGGTGAATGAGTTTCTGCCTTTCTTGCAGCCGCGCCGCCTGAACCAGTGGACGCCGGCGATTGCCCTGCTGGTCGCGTTGGGATTGGGGAACATTCGCCAGCCGATACGGTCGCTCTTGATTGGGGCATTGATGGTGTATGGCGCCGTTCAGGTGGATTTTTACCGCGTCAAGCCGGATTGGCGCACGGTGGCTCATTTGACGGCGCGCTATGCTGTGCCGGGCGATTTGGTGCTGACGGATATTGCCGGCGGGGATTATCAGATGGCTTATTATCTACGGCGGCAGCTGCCGAATGCCCGTCTGCTTGACCCCGATGTGCGCTATGAATCGCTCAAGATCCAGCGCGACTTTTATCCGCAGACGTATCATGCCTGGCTGCCGCGGCTGCTGCAAGCGCATCGGACGGTTTGGCTGATGTATTGGTCGAATGATGATTCCGTCTTGGGCTGGCTGGACAAGCTGGGTTTTCGGCAGACGGCGGATTTTGTTTATCGGCATGATGGCGGGCTGGCGGGGGAAGTCCGCATGCACATTTTTCGCTTTGACCGCCTGGATGAAGCCGAGTTTGTGGCGCGGTTTGAGAACGGCATGATCTTGCAGTCGGCATCGCTGGATGTGGATGATTTGCGGGTGGATTTGCTCTGGCGAACGGAGGCGCGGCTGCGGCGAGATTATTCTATTTCGGCAAAATTGCTGGATCAGGCGGGCGCGGTCGCCGCCCAGATGGACAGTCAGCCGCAATTAAACCAGCGCCCGACGAGTGGCTGGCAGGCGGGCGAGGCGGTGTATTCGCCGCATGAGATGCAACTGAGCGGCGATGCCCTGTCGGCTGGTGAGTATCAGGTGGCGGTGCAGGTTTATGAGGCACAAGGGGCGAGCCTGTTTAATGTGCGGACGGAGCGCGGCGCAGAGTGGGTCGTGGCGGGCGGCCTGCGCGTGGGGCATTAACCGAGCGGGCGGCCGCCGTCGACGGGGATGATGTCGCCGGTGCTGAACTTGAGATGGGCAATGGCGGCGTAGACGGCGGCGGCGACATCTTCGGCTTCGGCAATCCGACCGAGCGGCGTTTTCGCCTCCTGTTCGGCAATAAGCTGGCGCGGCATTCGCTGGGCGTATTCGCCATTGACCCAGCCGGGCGATACCGACAGCAGCCGAATCTGCGGCGCCAGCGCCCGCGCCAGTGAGCGCGTCATGCTGTCCAGGGCGGCTTTGCTGGCGCAATAGGCGACATTGCTGCCAACGCCGGTGCGGCCGGCAATCGAGGAGATATTGATGACGACGCCGCCGTCGTGCGCCATCAGCAAGGGCTTGAGCGCCCGAATGGATGCGAATGCGCCGCGCCAGTTGACGCGGAATATGCGGTCAATCAGGGCGTCATCGAGCGCGTCCAAATCAGCATGTGGCACTGGGCGGGTGATGCCGGCATTGTTCACCAGAATATCGAGCCGCCCATAGCGGTCGCTTATGGTTTGCGCCAGCCGCGCCTGCGCCCCGCTGTCATCTACTGGACAGCGAATGACCAGATGGCCGCTGTCCGGCAGTGAAGCGGCGACGGCGGCGGCCTTGGTCTCATCGCGGTGCCAGGTGATGACGAGGCTTGCGCCAGCTTCAGCCAGACGGCGGCAAATGGCGCTGCCGATGCCCCCGCCGCCACCCGTCACCACCGCGACCTGTCCCTTGAGTCTTGTCATCTGCCTGTCCTTGTTCGCTGTTCTAAGCCAATTCAGAATGAACGCATGGCGGTCGACAAATGGTCAACGCGGTTCATATAATGCAGGATGGGACGGGATTCCCAATAGTCCATGCGGGTGATGGCGGTATTCTCATGGTAATAGCGCATGGTGCGGGGGCGGGAGGGCAGCTGTGCGAAAATCGCCTTGAGCAGGACATCAAGAAAGCCGGCGTGTGAAACCAGCCCGAGGACGTCGTTGGTATGGCTGCGCTCGCGCAGGTCTTTGGCGACCTTGATGGCGCGGAAGAAACTGTGCGTTTCGGGTTCCAGGCCCAGGTCGGCATCATACCAGCCGCTATCCGAAACGGCATCGGGCAGGTGATAATCCGGGAACTTGTCTAATATGGCGGCGCGCGTCATACCGTTAAAGCCGTTGATATGTCCGTTCTGGCGCTGGAACATCCCGCCCTTTTCGTGGAGGTCTATCCATATTTTGGGCTGGAGACCGAGGGCCTTGGCGACTGGCTCGGCGGTCAGCAGGGAACGGTACATGGGGCTGGTGTACAGATGGGTTATCTCCAGTTCGTTTTCCGGCGCCGCCAGAAAATCCGCCAGCCGCTGCCGCTGCTGGTAGCCGAGTTCGGTCAGGTCAGGATCCACTTTGCGGCGGTGCATCGTCTCCTGGTTCAGGATATTGTTTTCCGATTGGGCGTGCCGAATAAGATAGATGCGCATCCATCCTGCCTTTCATAAAGCATTGAATCAT
>DAOUKA010000096.1:0-1974 GCA_034421915.1 Anaerolineae bacterium | reverse complement strand
CGAAAACTGGATTCGGGTGCTCCGCAAAACTTGGAAAAGCTGAAGCGCCAGCGACTCACAAATCGAGCAGCCCGCCTTTTCGCTTGCGCCCATAGGTTGGCAGGTCCAATGGCGCATTCGCCAGCAGGTTCTCGACGCTGTAGCCCTGAATGACCGGATAGCTGCCGAACACGTCGGCAAAGGTGTCGCGGCTGCGCTGATTTTCCACAGTCCGCATATACTGCTCGAAGCAGACCATCACACCGGCCGTCACGCCCAGTCGGTCGACTGTTTCGCGCAGGGCGCGCACCGCATCCGGGCTGACGCGGCCGCCCTTGACCTGCACAACCGCGTATTCGGCTTTGGCGACTTTCTTGGGCGCAAAGCGATAAAACTTTAATAAGCCATCGACGCCGCCATCGGCGCCGCGGGCGCCGGGTTCGCGGAACATGCCTTCGGCGCCGATAAAGCCGCAGACCCACTTTTCGAACTCGAATTTGTCGCGCTTGGCGAGGGCGTGAGCCTCATCAATCGTATGGGGGATGCCGCGTATCAGGATGTCCTGCTTGGACAAGAGCGGGAAGTTATCGACCATCCGTTCGCGGATCAGTCCCGTTGAAAAGGGGGATATGTCAATGCCAACCCATTTGCGCCCCAGCGCTTCGGCGGCGTGAACGGTGGTGCCACAGCCGCAGAAAGGGTCAAGCACGATGTCGCCGGGGTTGGATGATGCTTTGATGATGCGTTCCATCAGGGCGAGTGGCTTTTGGGTGGGATAGCCAAGGCGTTCTGTTTTTTTCCTGACTACAGGTATATCAGACCACCAGTCTTCCATTGGTTTGCCGTCTTTTGCATAAACCTTTTCAAGCCCACTGCGAAGGGAACTCATTTTGTACCTTCTCCCGTTTTCGTCAACGTGGTTATATCGCTTTATGGTTGCGGCCGAATAGGGAGATAGTTGCAAAGTGAACGGAGAGTCCTTACTTTTAGCATAAAACAGGATTATATCGTGCTTCGACTGGAAATTCATTTTAGGCGTGGAGTTGCCTGTATAACACCACGCAATCTCATTCCTGAAATTCTTTTTGCCGAACACGGCATCCATAATCAGCTTGAGATAATGGCTGGCGGTCGGGTCGCAGTGCAGATAAATGCTCCCCGTCTTTTTCAGCACGCGGCGCATGGCCAGCAATCTTTGCGACATATTGATGAGATAGGCCGCCAGACTGGGCTTTTTGCTCCTCCCGCCGCGAACCTGCTCGACTTCCCCCGCGAATTTGACGATGGTCGCCAGCGAACGCTTGCGCGGGTCGCGCTCCATGTCATCCAGCCGCCCGTTGTCATCCGCCGTCCATTCCCAGGTGTCCTTGAAAGCCTCGACGGGCTTCAGGCTCTTGTCGCGCCCCTTGAAGGGCAGATTATAATTGCTGTTGGAGTTGAAAGGCGGGTCGAGATAAATCAGGTCGATGGATTCGCTCGGCAGTTCAGCCTCATCGTTGAGGATGTCCAGACAGTCGGCGGCGTACAGGATTCGGTTCATAGGATGGCAGCCTCGCAGGCAAGCGAACACGTCAGCATTCCATGACGCTCGCAAAAGAGGTACACTCGCGACGAAAACCTTCGGGTTTTCGTATGATTCGGTATTCCTATGGCGGAGTAGGCGCCAACCAAACGTCCGCCATAGGAATCCCTATAAGTAGGTCATGGAAGACCTTGCCTGTAAGCTAACACAGGATTGGGATTCCTGCAACCTGTATCTCTCGCATTTGAGATAAAATGCCTGTTGACAAAAAAAGAGATGTTGATTTATGCTGGGCAGGTCGCAGCAAGAACAGTTGATGAAAGCAGTCGAGAGATGAAAGTCAAGATATTTTCGGGTTTCGGGGTAGCCCGCTCTTTCCTTATGTAGCTGACAGCCCCTGCTCTTACCGCGCACCCCCGCTTCTTTTCCATTTGATTCGATTTCAGAACGTCCAGTCATTGCGCCCGGCGGCA
>DAOUKA010000095.1:0-24086 GCA_034421915.1 Anaerolineae bacterium | reverse complement strand
ATGCTGCTCAATGTCTTGGGGGTCGGGCTGTTATGGCTGCTGGCTCATCGCTATTTTGGGGCGCGGATTGCCGGGATTGCCGGGCTGCTGTATGCCATCAACCCGTGGGCGGTTTTGTTCAGCCGCAAGATATGGGCGCAGGACTTTCATACGCCCCTGATTCTGCTGGGGCTGCTGCTCTTGCTCTATGGTTTTTGGGAGGAGCGGCGGGGTTGGTTCAGCATCGCCGCCCAAAGTTTGAGCCTGCCCCTGCTGCTGTTTGCGTTTCAGATTCACTTTGCCGCCTGGGCGCTGTTCCCCCTCATTCTGATTGTCCTTTGGTTTGGACGAAAACGTGTGTCCTGGCGAAGTATGGTGTTGGCTGTGCTTCTGTCGGTTGTGGCTGTTCTGCCATACCTGACAGGGCTTTCGCAAACCCTGGACAGGGATCCAAAGCGGATTTCGGATGCTGTGCAGCGCTCGGCAGCAGCCGACAGCGCCGGCCTGAACGGCAAAGCTGTGACCGATACAGTTATGCTGGCTGCGGGCATCGGACTCGAAACCTGGTTGGCGCCTGACCAGCAGGCGCAGCTGTCGGCAGGCTATCCTCCCCTGGTACAGGCGAGTCTTATTTTGGCAGTGGGCATGGTGGTCGGCATCGCTGCGGGCATGAAGGGTTCGCGGCGATTGACTGTGCTGCTGGTGGCTTGGGCATTTCTGCCAACGATGATGCTGCTCTATGACTGGACGAAGGTCTACATCCATTATTTCATCCCGTCGATTCCGGCGATGATGCTGTTGACAGGCATAGGGCTAAGCTGGGGTTTGGATTGGCTGGCAGGGCGGCGGCTCTTGAAAGGGCTGCTCTGGTTTGCCCTGCTGCTGGTATGTGGACTGCAAATCCTGCAATGGCGGGCAGCGCTGGATTATGTCGAGAGCCATCATGTGGACTATCCCGGATTCACGACGCCGCTGGGCATTCTGAATCGGCTGCGGGATTCGCTGCGTGAAGCTGAAGATGTCCTGATACTGAGCCAGGGGATGTCGTGGAATTTGCACCATGAGGTGGCGGTCTGGGATACGCTGCTGTGGGATGATGTGCCTTGTGTGCGCACGCTGGTTGGTCAGGGCTACGCTGTTTTTCCGTCTCACGCCTTCAGCGCCCTTGTCACGCCCGATGCGCCGCTTCATCCTGTCAATGGTCTCTATACTAGGGAAGCTCCTGCTGTCTTCGAGACGCGAGACGGGGGCAAGGATTATGTCGTCTATCAATGGGAAGCGGCGCCGATATGGACGGGACTCCCCATTCAGCCTGTCCTCCCGACTCTGTTTGATAATGGGGTGCAGTTGAGCGGTTATGCGCTGGCAGAGGACAAGGTGATATTGGAATGGCGGCTGCCGGGCGCGAACGTTGGCGCAGACTATCAATTCACCGCGCAGCTGTTTGATGCGGCTGGCAATCGCATTTCGCAATGGGATGCGACCTTCTGGCACGGGCGGCACTGGTGCGCGGGCGACCGACTGCTGACCTGGGGTCCATTGAAAGGGGACGCAGCGGCGATCCTGCTCAAAGTGGGCATGTACATGCTCGGCACGGGCAAAGACAAGGGACGATACTTTAATGCGAATGTCCTGGATGCGTTGGGCAACCCAAGTGGGCAAAGCGTCGATATTCAACTGGATTGAGCCTAGCGAGCTAGTAGTCATTGCCTTCCACAGGTGGCTGGCGGCTGGCTTCCTCTGTCAGCGCAAAGGCCTCGTAGGCGAGGTCCCATGGAAGCGTGTAAGAATCAAAGAACATTTCCTCTTGTTCTTCTCCTTCTTCTCCATCTGCTTCAAGCTCCAGGCGATATTCGGCACGCGGATAGGTCAGGCCATCATTGACATACCAGCCGACGATGATGCTGTGTTCGAGCATATTGAAATCGGCGGGGAAGCTGTGATAGGTCTGATGGCTTTCGCCCCAGCGCCAGTATGTTGTTGGCAGGCGCGGCGGTGTATCCGCCTGTTCGACGATATGGCCATCCGCGTCCAGCATGTGCATGAAAACGGTGTAGTTTTCATCGGGCGTCGATTCGGCTTTCCAGTTCAGGATGACTTCGTTGCGGTCGGTGTCAATCAGAAATTGCTGCAAGCGAATGACATCATCAAAATTGGGTTGCAGGTCAATCTCGATTTCGACAAAGCCGCTCAGACTTGCCTGACTCCGCAGCGAGGCCACCGCGCCCACATCCAACAGAACCGGCTCAATCAGGTCGCCTTCGGCATTGACAGCGGCTATCGGCTGGCGGCTGTCAAGGTTTTCCCATTCCACCTGCAAGTCAAAGGGATAGCGTCCGAATGCGCCCACATCAATGGAGATGATGTATTCGTCGGGATAAATAGCGCCAGCTTTCCACCGAGAGGTGTGCAGGCTGCCAGCGCCCGGATAGCTGGCATAGCGTCCGATTTCCTGATGATTGTCGTCAACTAGGGACAGAAAAATACTGTTATCCCCTTCGGATTGTGCGAGGACTTCCCAATAGAGCTTGACGCGAACCTGGTCGCCGGGGATATAGCGGCGGTTGATCCGCTCATAGCCAATTAAAGCGACATCCCCAAATTCAGCGTAGACCGGTCGGGCATTGTCAGGCAGCGCCGACAGCGGTTCGGGCGCGGCGTATTGCGTGGCAATCACGGTAAAAGGCGCCAATAAGGCGGCAATGCCCAGGAAGCGGAGGGGCCATAACAGGGTTTCCTTGAGCAGTTCCTTGGGTACGGCATCGCCAGCCCGCACAAATTCGAGATTGGGGGGACGCAGCGAAAACACAATCCACCAGACCATCTCGACAAAGCCGACGGCGACGAGTGGACTGATGACCGCAATCAGCGGAAAGAGGATGCGCCCTTCGGATGTGCGCGTCAGCATGCTCCAATAGAGTACCCCCAGCCAGAGCAGCGCCGCGATGCTCAAGAGAAGCAGCAGGTTGCGCAGTTCATAACGGGCATAGGCAAAATCACGGATTGCCAGGAGTTGCAAAATCAGCAGGACACAGCCGATGACGCTAAGGAAGGTCATCAAATCCAGCAAAATATAAAAGATAGGGGTAATCTGGATATTCAACGCCCCGAACAAACCCCAATAGGACATGCGAAACTGCTGATATTCGGTGAGCAGATTGATGATATTGAAGTTCACGCCGCGCGGGCTGGCGATGTTTGCCATGGTAATGATGCCAAAGGGTTCGCCATATAATTGCAGGTTGCGAATATACCACCAGCCAGCGATGACCACCCAGAATATGAGCAGACTGAAGAAAAACAGGTACAAACCGCGTCTGTCTTTTGTCCTGTACCAGACAAAAACGCCAAGACCGATGAGAACCGGCAAGAGGACCATCGAGGTTAGTTTGGTGATGCTGGTCAGGGCGAACAGCAGACCGATCCCCAGACTGTATCGGAGCTTGAAGCGGTCGCGGAGTGTACGCAGCATCAGCAAAACCAGGGCGGCATTCAGAATCATGGCAAGGGAATCATTGCTGACTGATGCGCTGACAAAGATAAACATCGGATTCAGTCCGGTGACTGCCGCTGCCACCAGTGCCACCGCTGGACGCTGTGGCGCGATGTAGGCACTGATTTTGTAGACCAGCACAATCGTTCCAGCGCCAAGCACTAGACCCAAAGCCCGCACAATCAGGACAGCCAGACCCGTTCCTGTCAGCATTGACCGCGGTTCGTCGTGCATGACCAGATTTTTGTTGCCGAAAGAATCGGGCTGGTTGGAGGCAACATGGGGGTTGAGCCGACGATAGCTGTCGGCATCGTCTATATCAAAGGGCGCTGTCAGGATCGCCATGAGACCATAATAGAGCGGGGGCTGACTGCCGTGCTGGGCATAAAGGGTTTCGCTGGTGTCAGACTGCTGCGGCAGAACCCCGTTCTCGCGCAGGTGCTGCAGGTATCCAAAATGCCAGATTTCATCATTTGCCTCGAAAATGGGCGTTGCTGTCATATATCCGATGCCGAAGATGAAGTAGAACAGCAGAATCCACTGAACAGTGCTCAGTGGAATATCGAGGGAATTGAACCACAGCCAAAGTTGGTACAGCCTCTTGATGGACCATTCCAGCCCGAACAGCAGCTGCTTAGTCAGTCGGCGGATTTGCCGAGTCAGTTGTTCGATGCGCGCCCGCATGGACTCATTGTACTCCTGTTGCATCTTGTTCAATCCAGAGCATACTTCCAGTATAGTGCCTATCTGCCTTCAAGGATACACAGTACATCTATCATTAAGCAACCGACGCGAGGGATTTCGCGCCATTTGTGCGGTGGTTTGGCGCGTTTTATCTATAGACACAGCCTGACACCAAGCTGTCCCCAAGGGGCAGCTAAAAGATTGCGGTTTTGCATTCAGTCAATCATCAGCCTGACGGGCAAAACGCCAATCGTGGCATCTTCCGTCACGCTTGCTCCCGTGACGCTCAAGCGTTCAATGCTGCCGCTGGGGGGATGATAGCGATACATCAGCACCCAGATAAGGTATTCTCCTGGGGCGATTTCCTCTGGCAGACGCAGAGCGCGGTTATCCCAGACTGGCGCATTCGCAGCCCAGGCTGATGTGGGGGCAAAGCCGGCTTGTGGTGCCGAATCCTGCCCCTGCACGATGGGCTGCCCGGTGTCGGGGTCAGCCACAAACCAGGCAACTGTGTAATCAAGCTGAAGTTCCGCATCCGACTGCCACAGCAGCGATAACTCCAGAGCCTGTCCCCGCTCATATCGCAGTCCCTTGGGCAGCTGAAAACCGAGCAGACGGATGTTTTCCCCATATTTCAAATCGGATGATCTCTCGGCGGTGAAAGCGGAAAATGGATGGGGGGCGGCGCTGCGGGTGCTGTATTCGAGCAGGCGCACGGTGTCATCCTCGTGTGTAAGCTGGACTTCGCGCAATGGGTAATAATAAAGTGCCATGTATCGCTCCAGTGGTCGAAAGCTCCAGGTCATAAAGGGGCTGGTATTGGCGAGATACCAGAAACGGTCATGGCTGCCGGCGATGTGATGAATGGCACGCAGACTGGATAAATGCAGCCAGTCGTTCGGATTGTTGGATTCAATTTGCGGCGGCTGTCTGTCGCTGGGCGCTTCTGCCCATGCCGGCGGCAGGACGATGGGACGCGGGGCAGCGGTGTCAAGATGATTGAGTATGAAGTTGGCGTACAGGTTGTTGGGCAGCAGCAGGATGTCGTCTTTTTGTGAATGTTCGGTCAGAAAATCAGTCACTTCGTGCAATGCCGCTTTCTGTGACTGGATTATCGGGTCTTTGTCATAGATAGATGCAAGATTGAAGAGCAGAAGCGGAAACCACAGCAGCGCAAATAATGGCGCAAGGTATCGCAGTCGTGTTTGCGGCTGGCGCACACAGCCCAGCAACAGCGCGGCAGCGCCAATCCCGAGGGCGGCAAAGCTCACCCCCCAGGCTGGCACAGCCGAGCGCAGCCAGACAAAATCCAGCCCCAGGTCAGACCAGCGTTGCGGCAGGATGACCCAGCGAAAGTATTGCGGCTGCGTCAAGCCAGGCTCCCATTCCGACAGTCGGTGCGATTCGGGCGGGAGTGACTCTCCGTAATGATCCCAACTCAAGGACACGCTGCTGAATTGTATCCAGATGCCATAGACCAGCAGAATCATCCATAACACAGCCAGCAATCTGCGCCTTTGATGAATGATGGCCTGTGCCACTGGCGCAGTGGCCAGCATGACAACGGGGACAATCGGCACGAGGAAGCGCGGCGGCCAACTGTGTCCGCCAAACCAATGCCCCCCGGTGGTCAGGACATGTCCGAGCGTGTAGGCAGCGAAAATCAGCCAGATTGTCCAGACCAGCCGATGCTGTCCCTGTCGCAGCAGAATGACGCAGCCAACCACCGCCAGCAATAAAATAGGGGAGGTGCCCCAGAGACTCCCGCCCGGACTCAAGATATAAACACGCAATGCGTAGCCGATAAATTCTGTGCTGCTGTTGAAAGCCGCGAACAGATTTTGCAAGGCTGCGGGCAGGGGGTCGATCATCATCAGCCCAAAGAGCAGCAGGGCTTGAAAAGCAAGCAGAATCAGCGAAACCCGGCGGGCAGCCTGTTTGTCCAGCCGCTTGAATGCGGGCAGCGCAAAAATGAGGAGGGCGAGTATGGCGAAAGCCGCCGAGAACTTGGTCGCATAGGCAAGGAGCAGCGCCGCCAGGCCAGTCAGCACACCGAGGACATACAAGAGGAATCCATGCCGCCGCCCGGTTTGAATCAGCAGGAGCGCCAACAGGATGAAGAAGGATGTCAGGGGTTCGCGGAAAAAGGTCTGGCTGTATGCCCACAGGTTGGTCGCCAGCCCGGCGCTGATGGCGACGCCGAGTGCCGTCCGGTCGTCATAATCGAGGGCGCGGACAATCTCGTAAATCAAGCCGACATTGAGCGCCGCAATGATGATGTTGAAGAGCCAAAGGGTATGAATGTTGCCGAGACGAGGCAAGGTTTCCGCAAGTTTCAGCAAGGGCAGCGCCAACCGAAGATTGACGACATTCTCCTGCACATCATATCGCAGGAGCGGCAAATCCGAGCTTTCGCGTATCCGCTGCGGCGGCTTGAACCACATGGATTCATCCATCAGCCAGTCGCCAAATCTTGACTGGCTGGTCAAGGCATCCAGCGCTCGCAAGGTATCGCCGCTTTCAATCCGTGCGCGATAGCTTAGCAGGTACAAACTTGCCATGAAGACGACAAGCAGAAGAAAAATCCGCGCTTGATGATATTTTGGCATCAGATGGATGGGGGGTAAAATTGCCTGATGTCCCCTGAATGCGCCCAGTAATGTTCGCATTATAGACCTGCGGGCTGTCTTGAGCAAGCGGTTAAATTTTTGCGCATGAAATGCAGGCAGGCCAGCGAAGCCGTTTGCAGGGCAAAAATCAAGATGATAGAATAAGGTCAGTGTGGGAACTTTTGCCGCCCATAGAGAGACAGATTGCACTTTGGACGAAACCAGACAAGACAGCGCCTATGAGCCTGTCGAAACGCTAGCGCGGAGTTTATTTGGATTCGCACTTTTCGCCTGGATTCCCATGTTGATGACATGGTGTCTGTTCGTGCTGTCACCGATGCCACCGGACGAAAGTTATGCTCGCATACGGGTCATCATCATCGTAGGCTTTGGTATGGCGGCTCTGCTGGGTTTTGGCCTGATGGTCTGGATTTTTCGGCAAGGTCATGCTGTGCTGCTGCGTATGGCAGGCCATCTGGCGCGTGTTTTGGGAAATCGCTGGCTGGCTTTGATTTTGATGCTTGCATGTGTGGAGGCCAACTTTCTGGCTTTTGCCTTGCTTGATAACATCGCGCCTTCCATCACGAACCCGCTCAAATTCCTGCTTTTTTGCTGGACACTTGTCTTTGGCGGCGTCTTGCTGACCCTTTATTGGCGATACCTGAAAAATAGCTATCACAGCACGGGATATGTCTGGGCAGGTATTGGCATCGCGGCCGTAAGCGCGTTCGTTCTGATGATTTTGTTCTCGTTCAGCCATCTGCTTGTCAATGTGTCGGGCATTTCCGGGCGATTGCGGGGCAGTCTTGATTATCGCCTATTGGAGTTTATTGACGATGGCGAGTCTCCCGCGCCGCAACAATTTTGGGCGGAGCAGGGACAAACCATAGTGCGATGGCTGCCCTATAGTTACTGGACTGTTAAGCCTTTTGACGGGGAGTTTATTAACGTTGACCGCCAGGGACTTCGTTATACGCCTCTGTATGCAGACGAGGCAGCCGCAGCGAGCATCTACTTTTTTGGCGGCTCGACCCTGTGGGGCGAGGGCGCACGCGATGCTTATACCATCCCGGGGCAAGCTGCCAAACTTCTTTCGGATGCCGGGCATCCCGCCATCGTGCTGAATTATGGTCAAACCGGTTATGTCAGCACACAAGACCTGATTTTGTTTCAGGCTCAGCTGGCGCTGGGCAGGGTGCCGGATATTGCTGTATTTTATCAGGGTTTTAACGATGTGCTTTCCGCTTATAGACAAGGCAGGTCCGGGATTCCATACGAGGAACGTCAGCGTGTGAGTGATGTCGAGGCCGGCAGGCTCTTGCGCCGTGGTCAGCCCGTGTTGCGTTTGCCAGAAGAGGACATCAGCGGATACGATTGGAGCCTGGTCGGCAGTGCTGACGCCGATGCTGATGCCATTGCCGACCGTTGGCTTGCCAATAGCCGCTTGGTGCAGACCCTGGCCGATGGATATGGTGTTCGCGTGCTGTTTGTATGGCAGCCGGCGCTCTTCGCCAAGCAAACGCTCGTCGGGGCTGAAGCGCGTATCCTTGAAGACCCTGAGATGAACCCGACAGACTTTGTCGCCCTCTATCGTGAGGTAGACCGCATTGTACGCCAGCGGGTGGCTGCCGATGCGACCGACAATGTGATTGTGCTAACAGATTTGTTCCGCGACAGTGAACGGGAGCTTTTTTATGACTACGTGCATATTACCGAGATTGGCAACCTGATGGTGGCCGAAGCCATCCAAAGCAGGCTGTTGGATTTGCTGACGGATTAAGCTATAGCCTAGAACAAGATCCGCCGACGGCGCAAACCCTGCCAGCAACGCTTCATTTGAGCCATTGCGTATCTTCATCGACCTCCGACATCAACTGAAGGGCATCTGTTTTCATCGCGGCCGTCAGCCGGAAATCGCGGCTGAAATAGACCGACTCCGGAAAGCGATAATTCCAGGCGCGATAAAAATCGGCTCGCTGTCGGTCGCGGCTCAAATTGCAATCGAACCTGACCAGATAGCTGTCCGCCAGCGGCCCCTCATTATCGTGATGAATATGCGCCAGCCCCCAGGTGATTCCGCGTCCATCGCCATGATCCGCAAAGGCGTCCGGCACATAGGGACCAGCCGCAACAGGCGGGACGCTCACTTTGCCGACGACACCAAATGCAAGCCCGTCTGGCGCATATTGCACCGTATTTTTCTCGGGGCCTTCATGGCTGGTCACGGCGACAATGCCCTCGCGGAATGGATACAGGAAAGTCTCGTGTCCGCTGTTCGTAATCGGATTCAGTGGCGATTTAATGAAGGGACCTCGCGGGTCATCTGCTATGGCGACTCCCCAGCCAATGCCCAAATCATGGCGGTAGGTTCGCGCGAATTGCACGCCCTTGTAAAATAGCCAGAATTGGCCGCGATACTTCAAAATATAGGGATCATGCAGCTTGTGCGAATCCCAGTCGCCATAACTGTCTACGGCATTGGCATCATCGGCATCGCCGACAAAGCGCCCTCTGCGCCCCGGAGTTAATATCGGCTGTTCCAGCTTTGTCCAGGGACCCGCCGGCGATTCCGCCCATGCCATGCCAATCTGATGCACCGAGCGATGTTTCCATACCCCTTGAATGACCTGATAGTAAAGGTAGTATTTGCCATCATGCTCCAGAATGTCCGGCGTGAACACCGAGCGGTCATCATAAGAGCCAGGTTCGCCGCGCGGCACCGCGATGCCGTGTTCGGTCCAGTGGAAGCCATCTTTTGAGGTGGCATAGCCTATTTCTGCCATATCCCAAGCCCAGGCCGGTCGGGTCTCACTGGCGTATTCGATGCCTTTCCAGGTCGCGCGGGTTTGCCGGCGGCTGTACCAGACATGATAGGTATCGCCAACTTTGATAATTTTCGAGGGATCGCGCCGTGTAACCCCCGCTTCCTTGCCAATCCCGCTGATGCGTGAATACTTGAAGGCGGAAAAGAAGTCGCTTTGCTGGTCTTTATAGGGTCCATAAATGTCATAAACCCGTTTCGTCGCCGCGCTCATAGCTGTGGTTGGTCGTGTTTCTGTGGGTCGTTCGGGTTGGTTATCATAGACGAGTTCGCGCATGTTGACGTCATTCAGCGCCAAATCGGCTGAAAAATACACTTCTTCGGGGTAGCGCATGTTGGTGCCGCGATACCCCGGCCGTTCGGTATCGCGGCGCAGATTGCAGTCAAATCTCACGATATACGAATTGCCGCGCTTCATCTCTTCGGTGGCGATATGCCCTAAGCCCCAGGTAATCCCTTTGCCGTCTTGGGTGTCGCTGTATGAATCGGGAGCGAAGGGACCCGCCGCCAATGGTGGCAGGGTGACATGGGCGACGACCTCGAAGTTGAGTCCGTCAGGCGCATATTGAATCGTGTCTTTTTCCGGCCCATCATGTCCGCAGATGGCCAGCACGCCTTTGCCATAGGGGAAGAGACAGGTTTCATGTCCGCTGTTCGTCACCGGATTCAAGGACGATTTCAAAAAGGGGCCTTCGGGTTCATCGGCAATAGCCACCCCCCAGGCAATCCCCGTCGCGTATTGGGTCGTCCAGCCCATTGGCTGTCCCTTGTAATACAGCCAGTATTGCCCGTCACGAACCAGCATAAAGGGGTCGTGTACCTTGTGGCTGTCCCAGTCGCCATAGCGGCTGACCTCATCGGAGTCATCATCACCGAACCATTCGCCAGCTTTACCGGGGGGCAATACGGGGGATTCGGCGCGATGCCAGGGACCATCGGGAGACTCAGCCCATGACATGCCAATCGTATTGCGCGTCCGATGTCGATAGGGATAATCGACCGCCTGATAATAGAGATAAAACCTGCCCTTCGCCATGAGAACATCCGGGGTAAATACAGAACGCCCGTCATAGGCCTCTTTGGGTCCTCGACTGACGGCAATCCCCTGTTCCTCCCAATGGAAACCATCTTTCGAGGTGGCGTACCAGATTTCTGCCAAATCCCAGTCATATACCGGCACATCCCAGCACTGTTCACGCTGGGGCGGTTTGTTTGAGGGATCGCGGTTCTTTGCCGTTTGGCGGCGGGTGTACCAGACATAGTAGGTCGCGTTGATTCGCAGCACAGTAGTTGGGTCACGGCGGGTGATGCCGGCTTCCTTGCCAATGCCGCCGACCTGGCTGTATTTGAATGTGGTGTAGAATTCGCTGGTGGAATCCTGAAAACGTCCCCATTGGTCATACAGGCGCTCGGTCGCCGCGCTCAAGGGGCGGTCTGCGAGCTTTTCAGTGGCAGGTTCGCCCGGCAACAGCGGCTTGTTACTCCGTATGGGTTTCATGGCAGGCTCTTTTCATTGAGAATCAAATCAGCGGCTTTTTCGCCAATCATCATGCAGGGCGCATTGGTATTGGCGTTGATGAGAAAGGGCATGATGGAGGCATCTGCGACCCGCAGGCGCTGGATGCCGTGTACCTGAAGGCTTTCGTTGACAACCGCCATCGGGTCAGGTCCCATTTTGCAGCTGCCAGCTGGATGATAGATGGTTGTCGCAAAGTCGCGGATGTAATGGATAAGATCTTCGTCCGCAGCAACCGATGCACCAGGCAGAAATTCTTCGCCACGATAGGGGTCAAAAGCGGATGCTGAAGCGATTTTCCGCCCCAGTTTGACCCCCGCCAGCAGGACAGCCAGGTCGTCATCGTGGCTTAAACAGGCGAAATCAATCCGCGGCGCTGCCAAGGGGTCATTGGAATCCAGCCGAAGTTCACCGATGCTACGGGTTCGGACCAATCCGGCTAACACGGTGAAACCATGACCCTTCGGGCTTTCAAAGCCGTGGCGGATAAACCAGTCCGGCCCGAAATGATATTGGAGTTCGGGCGCCCGCGATTCGGGGTTGAGCCGCACAAAGCCGCCCGCCTCGCCCAGATTGGAGGTCAGCAAGCCCATTTTGCCCTCATCATAAAGTCGGCGCTGTTCGGGTTGGTCTTTGGCAGCCAGGGTAAGCGCCTGTTTGCAATGATAGGCAAGCGGAACTTGCATGTGATCCATCAGATTCTGCCCCACGCCCGGCAGGTTCTTGATGACGGAAATGTCAAATTCAGCCAGATGTTCCGCCGGCCCAATGCCGGACAGCATCAACAGCTGTGGGGAATTGAGCGCACCGCCGCATAAGATGACTTCCCTGCTGGCATAAGCGGTTTTTATTTCGCCCGCGTGCAGGTAGCGCAGTCCGATGCAGCTTGTCCTCTCGAACAGGAGTTGCGTGACCTGTGCAAAGGGAATCGCAGTGAAATTCTCGCGTTCCAGTGCCGGATACAGATAACCGCGGGCGGAACTGTGCCGGATGCCGTTTTTCTGCGTGATTTGATAGAGTCCGAAGCCTGCCTGCCGGCCATCATTGAAATCAGCATTCGGCTGGAAGCCCAGTTCCAGCGCAGCTTCGACAAAAGCCAGGCTCAGTGGATTGGGGTCTTGCGGGTCAGCCACATTGATGGGCCCATGAACGC
The DNA here is from genome assembly GCA_034421915.1 of Anaerolineae bacterium. Lineage (GTDB taxonomy): Bacteria > Chloroflexota > Anaerolineae > Aggregatilineales > Phototrophicaceae > UBA6055. The sequence continues at coordinate 11,831 of DAOUKA010000095.1, read as the reverse complement.
CATGATGCTCGGATTCACCGCGTTCCTGATGCTGCATTTTTCTAAAATATGGCAGTACATCGGCATAACACCAGCCTGCGTTGCCCAGTGCGGCCCAAGCATCATAATCCGAGGAGTGTCCACGCTGATAGACCATCGCATTCATGGAGCTTGTGCCACCATAAACCTTGCCGCGCGGGATATATTCACGGCGGTTGTTTAGACCAGGCTGTGGTATGGTCTCATAATCCCAGTCAATATCGCTGTGGAACAGGTGGGAAAAACGGGCGGGGATATGAATATCAGGATTTTCGTCAGGGCCGCCAGCTTCCAGCAATAAAACCCGGTGCTTATTGTTTTCGCTCAAGCGGCCAGCAACCGCACATCCCGATGAACCGGCGCCGACAACAATATAGTCAGCAATCATCATGCCAAGCTCCTCAATACGCCTGCGCACTCAGCCATGCCACATCCGCCAGTTGGAAAAAGTTGACAGGCTTTTGTAAATTGTCTACAATTTGCAAATTGTATCAAATGAAAAATTGCAAGGCAATTCGGTTAATCGCTGATTGCCCGCATTGGCTTGCATCGAATAACAGAACATTTTGCGAGGCATCGAGGCATAATGAACGAAGCGAATCCATCTCAAGCTGCTTTTCCCGGCCGCCTTCCACTGGAGAAGCCGACAGACCGCCCAATCAGCAAGGCAACCGAGCGTCTCTATGATATGTGGACACCGCGGCAAGACCTTGGCAACCCGTTTTATACGACCTTCAGATACTCGCGCATCACCGGTATCGGCAAGGATGAATCGGATATGTCCGTTTCCCGCCGCGACCCCTCAAAAGTGCTGAAAATAGGCGATACTTATTATGTTTGGTACACTCGCCGCATCACACAAGCCGACCCCGTCGGGCGGTTCAATATCGACAAGGCAAATGATGAAATCCCGATTGTGGACTGGGATTTGGCGGACATTTGTTATGCCACATCAAAAGACGGCTTTCATTGGCAGGAACAGGGAATCGCAGTCGCGCGAGCGCCCAAAGGAGGCTATGGCGACAGGTCGCTTTCGACGCCTGATGTTCTGGTTTTTCGGGGTCGCTATTATCTCTATTATCAGACCTTTACCACCATTTGGCGTCAGAACGATTGCGTCAATGTCAGCATGGCTTGGGCTGATTCACCTGATGGCCCCTGGACACGGCTGGAGCGTCCGGTCATCGAACAGGGTGCGGCGGGGGAGTGGGACGACTGCGCCATCCATGACCCTTACCCCCTGGTGTATCAAGGGAAAATCTGGGTTTATTATAAAGGCTCGCCAGCCGACAAAAGCCCCGGCAATCTGCTGCGGGCGCAGGGGGTCGCCATTGCCCAAGAGCCTGAAGGCCCCTATATCAAGCCCGCAATCAATCCCCTCACCAATTCGGGGCATGAGACCATGCTGTGGCCCTGCCATGACGGCATTGCGGCTTTGCTCATTCTGGATGGCCCGGAGAAAAATACCGTTCAATATGCAGCCGATGGCTTGAACTTTGAGCCGAAGGCGCATGTGCAGCTGCCGCCAGTGGCGCCAGGCCCTTTCTGCCCGGATGCCTTCGCGGATAACGGAGATGGCCGCGGCATTAGCTGGGGCTTGAGCCACATCTACCCGCTAGGCAGTGGAACGCCCAAAAATTGTTTCATCATTCGCTTTGACTGCGACCTCAGCCGCGATGTGCAGCGCCCCGAATTCAAGCGCAGCAATGTGCGCTATAGCGAAGATACATGGTTTCAGCCTGTGACCGAACTCCCCGAAGATTGGAAAGAACGGATTCTGAAAGAACAGAGTCAAGTGGACAGGCCAACCATCATCCCGTGACTCGCTTGAGGGGGCATCAGCGTCCCATCCAGCCGCCATCAACAACCAGGATTTCGCCATTGACAAAATTGGATGCCTGCGAGGCAAGGAAAACAGCCGGCCCCTTAAAATCGTCAATGTCGCCCCAGCGTCCGGCCGGAATGCGCTCCAGGATGGCTTGGTATCGAGCGGGATTATTTTGCAGGGCCGCGGTATTGTCAGTGCGTACATATCCTGGCGCAATCGCATTGACCTGCACCCCCTGCGCCGCCCATTCGTTGGCGAGCGCCTTGGTCAACTGACCCAGGCCGCCTTTACTGGCTGCGTAGCCGGGTACGGTGATGCCGCCTTGAAAACTAAGCAGCGAGGCGATAAAGATAATTTTTCCTTTGCCTCGCGCCAGCATCCGTTTGCCGAACTCGCGGCTGAGAATAAATTGTGCGCTTAAGTTGACCTCAATGGTTTTGTCCCAGTAATCATCCGAATGCTGCGCCGCCGGCTCACGGAGCACTGTGCCGGCATTATTGACCAGAATATCAATCATCGGATGTTCGCGGGCTGCCTGGTCGATAAAGCGATAGACTGCCTCGCGGTCCGAAAAATCACAGCGATAGCCGTCAAATTTTCGCCCCAGCGCAGTAACCGCTTTTTCAATCTCGCTGCCTGATGCCTCCAGATTGGCGCTGACGGCCACGATGTCCGCGCCCGCTTCCGCCAGCGCAATCGCCATTGCCTTGCCGATGCCGCGGCGGGCGCCCGTCACCAGCGCGGTTTTTCCGTCTAAACGGAACATATCCAGCACATTCATTTAGATCTCCAGCAATATCTTCATCACTTGTCCGCCTTTTTCCATGTCCTCAAAGCCGGATTTCAGGGCGCTCAGAGGGCGCAGGTCGGTAATCAGTTCGTCCAGCGGGAGCTTTCCCGATGCCGCCAGCGCCATGGCATCCGTAAAATCCTGCGACTCATAAACCCGAACACCCTGTAAACGAAGCTCGCGCCAGAAAAAGCGGAACAGGTCAATCTTGGGCGGCCGGGCAAAAATCGCCACCGCGACCGCCAGCCCGCGGGTGCGCAGCAGTTCGGTCATAATTGAGGCGCCCGCTTGTGAGCCAGATACCTCAAACACGATGTCCGCGCCAGCATCAGCCGTCTTTTTCATCACTAGCGCAGTCAAATCGGTCTCATGCGGGTTGAGGGCTTCCACATTCAGGCTTCTTGCCAGTTCGACGCGGTATGGATTAATCTCGGACAGGATGACATCCGCGCCTGCCTGCTGGGCTGCCAGCGCGACCAGCAGGCCAATCGGGCCTCCGCCCAGAACGACCACCTGGTCGCCTTCTTTGACAGCCGCCAGGCGCACATCGTGGCAGGCAACTGCCAGGGGTTCAATCAAGGCGCCATGTTTCAGGGACAGCGTAGCCGGCAATCGGTACACAGTATGAGCGGGGACAGTCCAATAGGTTTGAAACGCGCCAGGCGTGTCGATGCCCAGGAACTTGAGATGATGACAGATATGCCCATGTCCTGCCGCACAGGCGGGGCAGGCGCCGCAAGGATCCAGCGGCATGACCGCAACGCGGTCGCCAGTCCTCAAATCAGCGACAGCTTTGCCAAGACGGTGTACCGTCCCGGACATCTCATGCCCCAGCACTTGCGGCATGATGATCCGCTTGTCCATCGCGCCGTGGAAGATGTGCAAGTCGGTGCCACAGATGCCGCAATGCGAAACTCTTAACTGCACTTCGTCATAACCAGGCTCAACCGGCTGCTGCGTGCCGACACGGATATGGCGATTTCCTTCATAAAAAGCCGCTTGCGTCATGGTGCGTTCCTGTCAGTTCCTAGGACAATCCAAGCCTTGTCACCAAGCAAGTCTGAATGAGGGCTGCCAGTGTTTGGCTGGACGGCTGCGCGACCCTGTTACTGGATATTGTTTTCCAATGCTTGAAGCGCTTCATCTTTTTGTCCGCTGTGAATCGCATCCAGAATCCGTTTATGCTCGCGGTAGCTTTCCATAATGTCATCCAGCCGATTGTAGTGCATCAGCATCCGCATCATAATCGGCTGCCAGAGCGTGAAGAGGTCTTTGTCATCGTGGCTTTGGATAATGGCCTGATGAAACCGCAGGTCGTGTTCGGTCAAGGCGTCCACATCGTTGGCTTCGCAAGCCGCTTTGATGTCTGCCAGAATGTCATCCCAGACGGCGAGGTCATCGGCAGTAATCCTGTCAAAAATGCTGTCGAGGACGAAGGTTTCGATTTTTCGGCGAAGCTGCACCACGAGCGGGCGAACTTCAACGCTGGGGTTTTGAGCCACTCGAACGCCCTTGTTGGGTTCCAGCACCAACAGCCCTTGCTGGGTCAGTTGGCGAAAAGCCTCGCGGATAGGTCCGCGGCTGACCCCGAAACGCTCCGACAAATCCATCTCGCGCAGCGGGGCGCCTGGTTTGAGCTTGCTCGAAAGCACCTCTTGCTGGAGGCGGGCTGCAATCTGTTCGGGTAATGTCCGATAAATCTCGAATGTTGACATCTTGTGCTTCTACCTTGCTGACTGTGTTCATTGTTTATAAGGGTCGGCGGCGTCGCGCAGTCCATCGCCGAGAAAATTAAAACTCAAGACAGTAACGATAACAAATAATCCGGGAATAAGTAACCATGGGCTTTGGCTCAGGCTGCGTATATTTTGCGCATCTTGCATCAAAACGCCCCAACTAACGGCCGGCGGTCGAATCCCGATTTCGAGGAAGCTAAGCGCCGTTTCCGCCAGGATCATGCTCGGAACAGCCAGGCTGAGGATGACAATTAAATAGCTGGCAAAGGAGGGCAGTAAATGCTTGATGATAATTTCGATGTCGCTCATGTTGGAAATCCGAGCCGCCATCACAAAATCGGCTTCGCGGAGTTCCAGCAATTTCCCGCGCACGGCCCGCGCCAGCCAGGGCCAGCTAATCAGCGCCAATACGAGTGTGATGCTAAAATAAATCCTGATGGAGTCCCATTCGGCGGGCAGGGCAGCCGCCAGAGCCATCCAGAGCGGGATTTGTGGTATCGAGATGATGAATTCAATCAAACGTTGAATGACCACATCGACCGTTCCGCCAAAGTAGCCAGAGATGCCGCCGATGAGGCAGCCAAGAATAAAGCTGATGACCACGCCCAGAAATCCAATCGAGAGCGAAACCGTTGCGGCATGGATGGTGCGCGAGTAGAGATCGCGTCCCAATTCATCAGTGCCGAAGGGGAAGTAGACCGCCGGTTCATCCACGCCGACCAGATGGATATTGGCGTCGATGATGCCCAATAGCTTGTAAGGCTCGCCTTCAACCAAGAACTTCAGATGATAGCGCCTGGAGGTATCTTCGGTATAGTTCCGTTTCAGCGTTGCCATATCCAGTTCTTGCTTCAATTCATAAATGAAAGGGTTGAGATGAAATGTGCCGTTCTCATCCACGAAGTGGAGCGTGTGCGGCGGCGCTTTGGCATAGCGGACATGGCGCTGGTGGAGATTGTTGATGGCAAAAAAGTCGGGAAAAATGGCCAGCGAATACAAGCAGATGATGACAACGAGCGAGAACATCGCCAGCCGATGGCGGCGGAACTTGCGCCAGATTAGCTGCCATTGCGATGCCAGATAATAACTTTCATCATAAGCCATGGATTCTGATTTTGGTTTTGCTCGGTTAAAGCCGATTCTGCGCAACATGATTCTTCCTCATCAACTGGCGCCGCGTTCCATCCGAATCCGCGGGTCAACCACGACCAGCAGAATGTCGGAAACGCTCGTGCCAATCACCGTCAGTATGATGATAAACATCAGCAAAGTTGCCGACAAAAACGTATCTTGGGCAATCAAGGCACGAAGCAGCATCGGCCCGGCTGTCGGCAAGCCCAGCACATAGGCGGTAATCGTGCCTGCGGAAATCAGGGACGGAAACATCCATGCCAGACTGCTGATGATGGGGTTGAGGGCAACCCGAACCGGATATTTGAACAGGAGTTTGGTTTCGCCGACGCCTTTGCTGCGGGCGGTAATCACATATTGTTTGTTCAGTTCATCCAGCAGCGTCCCCCGAAGCACCCGTATCAGGCCGGCAGTGCCAGCTGTGCCGACAACGATAACTGGAATCGGCAGGTGGAGCAGCAAATCGCCAATTTTCGCCAGACTCCAGGGCGCATCGAGATACTCTGGCGAGAACAGGCCAGTCAGGTTAAGTCCAAAGGTCTTAAACCCGATATACAAAAGGATGAGCGCCAGCATGAAATTGGGGATTGCCAGCCCGATAAAACCAATAATGGAGATGACGTAGTCACCCAAAGAATACTGATGCGTCGCCGAATAGATGCCGATGGGAATAGCAACCGCATAAGTGAAGATAGCGCTGAGGATGGCGATGGTGAAGGTCAGCGCCAGACGTTCGCCAATCAAATCGCGCACCGGCTTTTCCCACTCAAATGAAAAGCCGAAATCGCCTTGAAACACCTGCCCGAACCATTTGAAATAACGTTGATAAAGCGGCAAATCCAAACCGTAACGGCGGCGCAGCCCTTCGATAATATCTTCGCTAAGCTGTTCGCCCGAATTTTGCTCCAGACGGGCGATATAAGTTGCCAAGTAATCCCCCGGCGGCAATTCAATGACGATAAAGGTGACCACCGAGACCAGCCAAAGCAGGAATATCATGTAAAACAAGCGCTGGAAAATATACAGTTTCATCGGCAGGCACCTCAACAAACCTTGAAGTATTTCAAAAATTGTAAATGTCATATTGCAAATTGTCAACAATGTACACTTGACAATTTTTTATAAATCATATACTTTTTCAGCATCTTTTGCCATCCGCCTGTCATTGCCATAGTAGCCTCTTACAGTATCGAAGATGGATCCGAGTATGATTATCAAGAATGTGGAATGCAAACATTATGTCTTGCCATTGAGCCATGCCATGACCGATGCCACGCATGGCGTCCATACTCGATTTGAGGTTGTCATGGTCATACTGGAGACGCAATGCGGGCTAAGGGGCTGTGGCTATACCTATACGATTGGGCGCGGCGGCGAGGCGATACGTTCCCTCATCCAGCGCGAGCTAAAACCCCTGCTGCTGGATGCCGATGCCAACTGCATTGACTGGATTTGGGAACAGATGTGGTGGCAGCTGCATTATGTCGGGCGCGGCGGATTGGTTGCCTTTGCTATGTCGGCGATTGACATTGCCTTGTGGGATCTCAAGGGACATCAGGAAAGCAAACCCCTGTGGCAGCTGCTGGGCGGGTATTCCGGCAGGGCGCGGGCTTATGCCGGGGGCATTGACCTGCAACTTAGCACGGAGGAACTGCTTAAACAGACGCGCATCAATATCGCAAAAGGCTTTCGCGCCATCAAAATGAAAGTCGGGCGCGATAAACTCTCCGAGGATGTCGAACGGGTGCGGGCAGTCCGCGAGTGCATCGGGCCCGATATGCCCTTGATGGTGGATGCCAATATGCGCTGGACTGTCGAAAGGGCTATTCGAGCCGCCCGCAAGCTGCGGGATTATGATGTCTATTGGCTGGAAGAACCGACGATACCGGATGATTATCAGGGGATGGCACGCATCGCACAGGAGGGCGGGTTGCCAATCGCATCGGGCGAGAATTTGCATACGATTTATGAATTTCGACACATGATTGCCGATGGCAAAATCGCCTTCCCCGAACCCGATGTCTCCAACATTGGCGGGATCACCAACTGGATGCGGGTGGCCAAGCTGGCTTACGCGCAGAATTTGCAGGTCACAACGCATGGCGTGCATGAGCTTCATCTGCATTTGCTGGCAGCCATTCCCAATGCGTCTTATCTGGAAGTGCATGGCTTTGGCCTGGAGCGCTTTATGAAAAACCCGCCCAAACTGAAGGACGGCATCATGGCAGCGCCCAACGCGCCCGGACATGGCGTTCAATTTGATTGGGACAGACTGCGAGGCTATGAGATGAAATGAAGTGCGCCGCGGTTTATCAGTCATCAGGGCATGACGCTCTGACTGTGTAAGGTGGCAAGATAGACAAAAGGAGGTGAGCAAGGCAAGACACAAAACCAGCCCACATTCATTTTGAAAAGTATTGATGAGAGGAACCCTTCCATGAAACGAATTCTTTTCTTCTTGTTACTTGTCGTAACAACGATGATGATGTCCGCGAATGCGCTGGCTCAGGATATGAGCGAAAGCGAAAGAGTCTATCCATCGCAGTATGTCAGTCTGGATGCCTATATGGAAGCCACTGGCAATTCGATTGATGCTTATGGCGAAGCGCCCATGCTGGCAGAACGGGTCGCCGCTGGCGAATTGCCGCCAGTCGAAGAAAGGCTGCCAGCACAGCCTGTTGTGGTTCAGCCTTTGGAATCTGTCGGTGTATATGGCGGTGAGCTTGCCGGCCCCTCGACCAATCCGACCTGCTGTGGTTGGGATGCCCTGGAAATGCGCTTGCAGAAGCTGCTGACGATTGACACCGATTTACAGACCATCATTCCCAATATCGCCCAGGACTTTGAAATCTCCGATGACCAGACCACCTTCACCATTCATCTGCGCGAGGGGCACAAATGGTCGGATGGCGAACCCTTCACCACCGAGGACTTCCGCTTTTACTTTGAAGATGTCTTGGGCAACAGCGAACTGACGCCGGCTCCGGGCGGCCCATGGGCGGTCAATGGCGAATTGCCACAGTTTGAAGTGATAGATGAAACGACTGTGCGCTATACCTACGACGAACCGCGCCCGACTCTGTCGATTGCCTTGGGCAGTGAAGTCGGCAACCGCGGCTTCCGCCCGGCGCATTATTTCAAACAATTCCACATCGACTACAATCCCGATGCCAATGAACTGGCGGCCGAACAGGGCTTTGACGGCTGGGCGCAGATGTTTGGGTCCAAGATGAGCCCCTACAACTTCACCTGGAATCTGGGTTCAGAAACCGATCCCTACGCGCCGACGCTGAATACCTTCGTGTTTGTCAGCGAAGACACCTTCGGCAACAAGCTCTATGAGCGCAATCCCTATTTCTTCAAGGTGGATATTGCCGGGAATCAACTGCCCTACACCGACACCCTGCGCCGTATTCTCGTAGAAGATTTGCAGGTGCAGGATTTGAAAGCGATTGCCGGTGAGTTCAGTCATTATGGCTGGGGCACGCTGCTGAGCTTCCCCACCTATCGGGAAAACGAGGAAGCTGGCAATTATCGCACCGCGCTGGCTGAATACAGCCGCGGCAACGAATACTCCATCATGTTCAACTTCACGACCGAAAATCTGCCACTGCGCGAGATTTTCTGGGATATTCGTTTCCGTCAGGCCATGTCGGTCGCCATCGACCGCGATGAAATCAACGAGTTGGTCTACTTCGGCTTGGCGAATCCGTCACAGAATGCGCCAGTACCGACATCGGCATTCTACGAACCCTGGATGCCTGAATACTATGCTCAGTATGACCCTGATTTGGCGAATCAGCTACTGGATGAAATGGGGCTTGACCAACGCGATGCCGAGGGCTTCCGCCTGCGTCCGGATGGCGAAACCCTGTTCATCAACTTCCAGGTGCAAGTACCGGAAGATTCTTGGCAAAAAATCGGTGAACTGGTGACGTCTTACTGGAATGCTGTTGGCGTCAAGACCAACTATAAACTTATCGGGCTTGATTTGTATCGTGAACTGCGTAATGGCAACCAGGTCGATATGGCGGCATGGGGGACGGACATGCTGGATATTGGTGAGACAGCTAACGGCTTGGCGAACATGCGCCCGCATTGGGGCGCCCGTGCTTCGGGTCATCTCTGGCGCGAGTGGTTGCAAAACCAGCCAGAGGAAGGTGAAGATCCGCCAGAAGAGGAGGTGGGCGTAGAACCGCCGCAGGAAATCAAGGATCTCTGGGCAGCCGGCGAGGCTTTCCTGAATGCGCCCTATGCCTCTGATGAATGGCTGGCGCTGGGCAAGGAGTTCTATAACCTGTCGATGGGAGGGCTGTATCAAATCGGCACCATCCAACGGCCGCCGCAGCCGCTTCTGTTCAAAACGAATCTGAAGAATACGCCGCCGAATGACACGACCGGTCAATGGAGTTGGACGTATCGCCAATGGGTCCTGTTCTTGCCTGAACAGTGGTACTTCGAGGGCGGCTAAAGCCTGTCGTCTATGAACTGCATTTGGGGATTGGTATTCAACTATCAATCCCTTTTATGGCTAATGGAGAAAGCGCATGAATAGAAAATTCTTTGCAACAGTTATTGTTATGAGTATGTTTTTACTGGGCAGCTTGGCTTTTGGGCAGGAAATAAGCCCAAAGACTTACCCGCAGCAATACGCTTCTGTCCGCGATTACGAAGTTATATCCGGCATAGAGATGACCTCATATCAAGAAGCGCCCATGCTGGCGGGGCGCGTCGCCGCCGGCGAACTGCCGCCGGTCGCAGAACGTCTGCCGGCTGCCCCTGTCGTTGTTGAGCCTTTGGATTCCATCGGCATTTATGGCGGCGAACTGGCGGCCCCATCAACCAGCCCGACTTGCTGTGGCTGGGATGTATCCGAAATGGTGATGCAGAAATTGTTCACGATTGATACCGATCTTCAGACCATCATCCCGAATATCGCCTATGGATACATCGTGTCAGACGACCAAACACAATTAACCATCCATCTGCGCGAGGGGCATAAATGGTCGGATGGTCATCCATTCACCACCGAGGATTTTCGATTTTGGTTTGAGGATATTCTATGGAATGAGGAAGTCACCTCAGCTGTTCCCAGAGAATGGCGTCCTGGCGGGGGAAAACCCCTGCTAGAGGTCATTGATGAAACGACCGTTCGCTATACCTTTGCCATTCCGCATCCATCCATGATTGTGCGCATGGCAAGCAATCCGCGCCATCGTGGCTTCCGCGCGGCGCATTATTTCAAACAATTCCACATCGACTACAATCCGGATGCGAACGACCTGGCGCAAGCCGCGGGCTTCGATAACTGGTCGCAGATGTTAAACGCACAGCTGCGCCCCAATACCAATACCGGCACAACCGCTACGGATATCGTTCCACTGGTACCGACTTTGAATACCTATGTCTTTGTCAGCGAAGATTCTTTCGGGAACAAACTTTTCGAGCGCAATCCCTATTTCTTCAAGGTGGATGTTGCCGGCAATCAACTGCCCTACACCGATACCCTGCGCCGTATTCTCGTCGAGGATTTGCAGGTTCAGGATTTAAGGGCAATCGCCGGCGAGTATAGTCACTTCGGCTGGGGCAAGCTGCTGAGCGTTCCAACCTACCGCGAAAACGAGGAAGCGGGAGATTATCGGACTGCGCTGGTCACCTATAATCGGGGCAATGAGTACAGTATGATGTTCAATCTGACTCATCCTGACCCGGTGATGCGCGATATATTTAATGATGTCCGCTTTCGTCAGGCGATGTCGATAGCGATTGACCGCCATGAAATCAATGAACTGATTTACTTCGGCTTGGCAACGCCTTCTCAATCCGCACCGACGCCCGATTCAAATTTCTATGAGCCCTGGATGACGGACTATTTTGCTGAATTTGACCCCGATGGCGCCAACGCGCTCCTGGATGAAATCGGGCTGAATGAGCGTGACGCGGATGGTTTCCGCCTGCGGCCTGATGGCGAGACGCTGTTCATCAATATGCAAATCGCTGTGCCTGAAGAAGCCTGGGGGCAGATTGCCGAATTGGTCGTCTCCTATTGGAATGAGGTCAGTGTCAAAACACAACTGAAGCTGATTGAGCGCGGCTTGTACACCGAGTTGCGCGGCACTGGAACGCACGATATTGCCGGCTGGGGTTTGGACATTGTGGATATCGGGGAGTTTTCCGGCGCGATTGCGAACATCCGCCCGAACTGGGGCGCTCGCGCTGGCTCCAAGGAATGGTTCGATTGGCTGAACAGCGGCGGTGAAAGAGGCATGGAGCCACCCGATGACATCAAAGAGTTATGGGAAGTCAGCGAACTTTGGCTGCAACAGCC
>DAOUKA010000094.1:0-2273 GCA_034421915.1 Anaerolineae bacterium | reverse complement strand
GGTGAATGGCTTGCCGCTTACCTGCGTCCGGCTACCGGCTTCGACTTGCCAGTTTATAGGCTGAGCGAAGAACCAGACGGCGACAACACCCTTCAGCTTTTGCATCTGGCGGATGACACCAACAGCAGCAGTATGGATGAGGCCTATACCTTGGTGGTGTCGCCCGATAAGGTTGTGATTTCGGCTGCCGCCACCCCCGGCCTCATGCGCGGCATGCAAACCCTGCGGCAGCTGCTGCCGCCGCAAATCCTCGCTGCCGAACCCGCCACTGAGGTGGAATGGACAATTCCAGCTTTAAGCATCGCGGACGCCCCTGCATTTGGCTGGCGCGGGCTTCATCTTGATGTCGGACGCCATTTGTTTCCACTGGAGTTCATCAAGAAGTTCATTGATCTGCTGGCATTTTACAAATTCAACACCTTCCACTGGCACCTCACCGAGGATCAGGGCTGGCGCATCGACATCAAGAAATATCCCAAACTGACCGAAATCGGCGCCTGGCGTCAGGAAACCGTCATTCCCAAAACCTGGGATCAGTACGATGGCAAGCCTTATGGTGGCTTCTATACCCAAGACGAAATCCGCGAAGTCGTCGCCTATGCTGCCGAACGCCATATCACGGTCGTACCCGAGATCGAATTGCCCGGTCATGGCGTCGCTGCCTTGGCCGCCTATCCAGAACTGGGCTGCGTCGGCAAGGGTTATCAGGTCCGCACCACTTGGGGGATTGCTGAAGACATCTTTTGTGCTGGCAAAGATGAGGTCTTTACCTTCCTGAAAGATGTCTTCACCGAAGTCCTTGCGCTTTTCCCATCCAAATTTATTCATATCGGCGGTGACGAAGCTCCCAAAAACCGCTGGAAAGCCTGTCCCGACTGTCAGGCACGCATCAAGTCCGAAGGACTGGCGGATGAGCATGAGCTTCAAAGCTGGTTTATTCGTCAAATCGAAACCTGGCTCAATGAGCATGGACGCCAGCTTGTCGGCTGGGACGAGATTTTGGAGGGCGGCTTGGCGCCAAATGCTACGGTGATGAGTTGGCGCGGCAGTCAAGGAGGAATTGATGCCGCCAATGCCGGACATGATGTTGTTATGACGCCCAATACCTACTGTTATCTTGATTATTATCAGAGCGAAGACTTTGACAGTGAACCGCCTGCGCTGCCAGCCTACCTGCCCCTAAAGCAGGTTTATCAGTTCGTGGTCATTCCCGAAAAAATCGCCGCCGACAAGGCACATCACATCCTTGGCGGGCAGGGCAACATCTGGACCGAGTTCATCCCGACCTCCACTCACCTTGAATATATGGCTTTCCCACGCGCGATTGCGCTTGCCGAAGTCCTCTGGACTCACCCCGAAGACCGCGATTATGATGTCTTTGCGGCCCGCCTGAAAAAGCACCTGACCTGTCTGGATGCCATGAATATCAATTATCGCCCTCTTGACGATTAGTCGGTCAATGAAGCAAGGAAGGCCATGTATCTGGAAAACGAAATCGCCCAGCAGCCCGCCGTCTTGAAAAACCTGCTCAATGAAGGACAGGATGACACTCGAACGGTCGCCAGGACCATACAGAGCTTCAACCCAAGCTATGCCTGCATCGCTGCACGCGGCACATCAGGCCATGCCGCCCTTTATGCGCAATACATACTGGGCAACGTCCTGCGCTTGCCAGTCATGCTGGCAGCCCCCTCGCTGCATACGGTCTACGACAGTCCGCCCGATTTGTCGCAGGCGCTGGTCATTGGCATTTCGCAATCCGGCAGGGCAGAAGATGTCCGCGCGGTGCTTGGGGATGCCAATCGGCAGGGCGCACTCACGCTGGCAATCACCAATTTTGCTGATTCGCCCCTGGCAGGAACAGCGCAGCATCACCTGCCGCTGTCTGCTGGGGAAGAGTTGAGCGTTGCCGCCACCAAAACCTACACTGCCCAACTGATGGTCATCGCCATGCTGACGGCGCTGCTGGCGGACGGTGATGACCTGCTGACGGAGTTGGCCAGCCTGCCGCGACTGGCGGACGAAACCCTGCGCTTGTCCGAAAATATCGCCAACTGGGCAGCGCGCTATCGTTATATGGAACGTCTGGTGGTGCTGGGGCGCGGCTTTAATGTTGCCACCGCTTGCGAAATCAGCCTCAAGGTCAAGGAATTGACTTATATCTCCAGCCAAGGCTACAGCGAAGCTGACTTTCGTCATGGCCCCATTGCCGTCATCCAGTCTGGCTACCCGGTCATCCTGCTCGCCCCCCGCGGCAAAACTTTCCCCGGCAT
>DAOUKA010000093.1:0-2096 GCA_034421915.1 Anaerolineae bacterium | reverse complement strand
TCCCGCCCGACAGCCGCGGCGCTCGATTGGCATTTTATCTGCTCGTCCTGTCTTATCTGCTGGTGATGACCGCGCTGCTTTTGGTGAGCCGCGCCGATGTCTATTACGGTCGGGATGAGGTGGTGCTGGCGGTCTTGAGTTGGCTGAAGCGGCGTTCCTCGCTGGCTTATGAGGCGCATCTGCTGGCGTCATCCGGGCGCGGCGCGGCTTTGGCGCGTTATGTCATCGCCAGGGTGGGCAGTGTCATTGCTATCACGCCGCAGCTTGGCGAGGATTTGATTCGGCGGCGCGGCGCTCGGCCTGAACGCGTGCTGGTCGCCCATGATGGCATTCGGCTGGCGCGTTTCGCCAAGCTGCCCGCGCAGTCGGCGGCGCGGCGGCAAATCGGCTGGCAGGAAAGCGCCTTTATCGTTGGCTATGTCGGACGTTTGCGGATGATTGGCATGGACAAGGGCGTCGGGACGCTGGTGCGGGCCTTGGCGCAGGTGGAGGGGGCGCATTTGGCGCTGGTTGGCGGGCCCGAGGATATGGCGGCGGCTCTGCGCCGACAATGGCTGGAACTGGGCTTGCCGCAGGATAGATTTTTGTATGCTGGGCAGGTGCCGCCGGCGGATGTGCCGCATTATGTGCGCGCCTTGGATGTCTGCGCCATGCCACACCCGCCGACTCGCCAGTTTGCCCGATACACCTCGCCGCTGAAGCTGTTTGAATATATGGCATCGGGCCGGGCGATTGTCGCCTCGGATTTGCCGGCCTGGTCGGATGTTGTGCGCCATGAAGAATCGGCTTTGCTGGTGCCGCCGGCGGACAGCGCCGCTCTGGCAGGGGCGATTGAGCGTCTCCGCCGCGACCCCGCTTTGCGCGGGCGCCTGGCAGAGAGGGCGCGCGAGCGCGTCCTGCATTACACCTGGTCAGCCCGCGCCGAGAAGATCCTGGCGCATATCGAGCAGGCGGGGGCTGCATCTTGAGCCGTTCATTTTGTTTTGCCATTGTATAATAGCTGTTAGGGCATCCCTTAACTTATGAAGGTGCAGCATGTACACATCATTTAGGGTCAAGAATTTTCGCGGCTTCCGCGACCTGCAACTGGATGATTTGGGGCGGGTCAACTTGATTGCCGGTCAAAATAACACCGGCAAAACGGCGCTGCTGGAAGCGATTTGGATACATTCTGGCAATCGTGAACCCAAAACCCTGTTGCGAACAGAGTTGCGAACAGACCGATCCGTTTATCGAATATCGCGTGACTTTGATGTCGATTCAAACAGTATCATTAGCTGGAATACAATGTTCAACGATTTCGATCCCACAAAAACCATCGAGATGTCAGCTAAACTTGACCGACCGCGCCTCCTCCCATTGTTCGATGAACTTTCGCGTACTTCGCTTAAGATATCCATCAAATCACAAGATAGTGAGAGTTTTGATGATGTGCTTCGCGAGTTCAGAATTGAGGATTTTGAGCTCTATAAAGACGTGGAAATACTTGAAATCAATTCCAATTACAGCAAACCTGGTTATATGCTGATTCTAAATGGCAGGATTCGTTCCCCCAGAAGCAAACCCTTCATACAATCCGACTTCTTATATACTCGAGAAAAGGTTGATTCACGTGTGAATGCGTTACGTTTCAGCAATATGAGGCGGGCAGATAATGTCAATGTCCGGACACTCATTGACGCTCTTAAAATCATTGAACCGAGACTCGAGAATTTAGAAATTCTTTATGATGGCAATCGCCCGTTAATTCATGCGAATATCGGCTTGAGGCAGTTAATCTCATTATCCAGTTTGGGCGATGGGATGAATCGCATTGCCAGTTTGATACTGGCAATGGGCGAAGTAGCGAAGGGTGTGATATTTATCGACGAAATCGAAAACGGATTGCACTACAGGATTCAAAAAGATGTGTGGAAAGTCATCGGTCAAATCGCGCGGGCCTTGGATATACAAGTGTTTGCCACCACCCACAGCCTGGAAATGATTCGGGCGGCGCACGAAGCCTTCGAGGATGATGAACCTTACGAGTTTCGTTATCATCGTCTGGATGTCAATTCCGCTAGTGGCGACATTGAAGCTGTGACCTACAATGAATT
>DAOUKA010000092.1:0-3672 GCA_034421915.1 Anaerolineae bacterium | reverse complement strand
GGGCGGTCATCGACAATCTGGAAAGTGCCGATGGCGGCGGTCTCGAACAGGCGCATATTGCCGCCATAACGCATAAAATTGCCATGCGCATTGATGCTGATTTTGACCGAGGACAAGACCTGCATCATCTCCTTGCCTAGGGCAGCGCCGCGGTGAAATGCCTTGAGCGCGGCGGGGACTTCGTGCATGCTCCAGATGCCCAGATCAAACCCGCGCAGGCTCGCTAAAGCCGCGGCCCGCTCGCTGTAGAGGCTGTCGGGCAGCAGCGTGCCGACAAAGGCGACATCACAGAGGTATTCGCGGGGGACATCGCTGATGGGCTGGGGATAATGAAAATCGGGGTCGATGGCGACATAGGGCAGGCATTCCACCCGTTTCGCGCCCAGTTCCAGCCATTGCATCCCGTGATAATAATCGTTGACCAAAACCAAATCATAAAGCGGCGCCGCCTGACGCTCGATGGCATGCGAGAAAACAATGGGCGATACGCCGCTGACATACACGATTTGGCAGCCATGCGCCTCTTTCAGCCGCGCCAGAGTTTCGGGCAAAATCAGGCGATTGTTGCCGGACAGCCAGATGATGTCGGGCTTGAACCTGCGCGCCTGCTGGAGCAGGAGTTGGTTGCGCCGCTGACAGTCGGGGTTGAGATGAGGCGGGATGCGATGCCAAAGCGCTGCCAGGAGCTTGCTGGGGCTAAGTCGTTCCCGATAAACAGGCGAACGCAGCCGGTTGATGCCGCGCCGACCCCAACCGGGCAGGTTGCGCCAGAACACATCCAGTTCATAACCCCGCTGGCGCATGGCGCGTTCCCAAAAATGCTGCCCCATGCTGCTGGGGAACAAGGGCGGCTTGTTCGGGGTATGGCGGATGTCCTCTTGAAGCTGTTCGGGATGATGCAAAGTCGTGACAAATAAAACCCGCGTCGCCTGCATCGGTTCACCTCTGCGCGCTTGTTGTCCTTCTAATCAAACAAGCAGGCGCATCGGATTTTCCACCAATTCACGCAGATGATTGCAAAAGGCAGCCCCTTCAGCGCCATTGCTGACGCGGTGGTCAGCGCTCAGGGTCATATTCATGCGCGTGCCGATGCCCAGTCCCCCATCTTCCAGCACAATCGGGACTTTCCGCGCCGAGGAAACCGCCAGAATGCCGGCTTCAGGGGCGCTGATAATCGCGGCGAAGTCTTTGACATGGAAGGGTCCGAGATTGCTGATGGTGAAGGTGGCGCCGCGAATATCTTCCGGCTTGATTTTGCCGGCGCGGGTGCGCTCATACATGGCCTTGTTGTCAGCAGCCATCTGGCGCAGGGCGACCTTGTCGGCATCATGGCAGACGACATTCACCAGACCATTGTCGGGCAGCGCGACGGATATGCCGATGTTGATGCGCTGGTGATGCACCAGTCTGTCCCCGTAATAGTGGGTGTTGAGGTTGGGGAATTGCACCAGGGTAAGCGCCAGCGCTTTGATGAGCATATCATTGACGCTGACCTTGATGCCTTCGTCCGCCAGGGCGGCGTTGATTTGTCCGCGCAAGGCCAGCAGGGGGGCGACATCGACTTCGACGGTGACATAAAAATGCGGGGTATTGCCCTTGCTCTTGATCGTGCCGTTGGCGATGGCGCGGCGCATCCGCGTCAGTTCGAGGATGTCGACATCTTCTGTCGGCACGCTGCCCCAGGTTGGCTCTGCGGCGGGCGCGGGCGCGATAGCAGCTGTAGCTGCGGCTGGTTTCGCCACATCGGCCCGCCAGTTTTCGACATCGGCTTTGACGATGCGCCCCGTGGGACCTGTTCCCTGAACCTGGTGGAGGTCAATGCCCTTGTCGGCGGCCATGCGGCGCGCCAGCGGCGATGCCTTGATGCGCCCGTCATCGCCGGGGGCGGGTGCTGTGGCTGTGTCTGCTGCTGCGACGGGAGCGGGGGTTTCGTCGGCAGTGCCGATGAGGGCGATGATAGCGCCTTCATCGAGTTCGTCGCCGGGTTCGGCGCGTAATTCAAGCAGCGTTCCATTCGCGCCGGCTTCGACCTCCACAGTCGCTTTGTCAGCCTCGAATTCCGCAATAACATCATCGGCGGCGACAGCCTCGCCCACATCTTTCAGCCAGTTGATGAGCAAGCCGTCCATCGCCAGTTTGATTTCGTGCGCCATTTACAATATCTCCTTGACTGTATCGACAACTTTGCGGGCATTCGGCAGCGCCAGCAATTCGATTTCTTTGGAATAGGGCAGGGGGACATCTTCGGCGGCGACCCGTTTGATGGGCGCATCCATATAGTCGAACATATTTTCCTGCAAGAGCGCCGCGATTTCGCTGCCAAAGCTGTACATCGGCAAGGATTCTTCGACAATGACGCAGCGATTGGTTTTCTTGAAACTGCGGTAGACCAGTTCCATGTCCAGCGGGCGCAGCCAGCGCATGTCGACCACTTCGGCTTCGATGCCCGTCTGCGCCAATTCGCGGGCGGCTTGCAATGCCCAATCCACCCCGCGCGCATAAGCGACCAGGGTGACATCGTCGCCTTCGCGCTTGATGTCGCCCTTGCCAATCGGAATCAGAAAATCGCCCTCGTTATCGTCGGGCATGGGGCCGGGTTTGGGATAAAGCGCGATGCTCTCGGTGAAGAGGACGGGGTTGTCATCCCGAATAGCGGTTTTCAGCATCCCGTAGGCATCGCTTGAGGTGGCTGGACAGCCGACATAAATGCCGGGAAAGTGGGCGAATATCGGCTCGGGCGTATGCGAATGCGAGGCGGTCGCCTGATTTCCCCAGCCGCTGGCGGCCCGATAGACCAGTGGCACTTTGAACATCCCGTCGAAAAAATAGCGGACTTTGGCGGCGTGATTGGCAATCGCATCCAATGCCAGGAAGGCGAAGTTAATCGTCATAAATTCCGCCACCGGGCGCAGACCCGCCATCGCAGCGCCGACGGCCGCGCCGCCGATGGCCATTTCGCTGATGGGCGTATCGCGCACTCGCTTTTCGCCAAATTCTTCGAGAAAGCCGCGTGTGACCCGATGCGTTCCCTGCCAGTAGGCCACTTCTTCGCCCATAACAAAGACATTTTCGTCGCGGCGCATTTCTTCTATGAGTGCCCTGCGGATGGCTTCCCGCATGGCGACATTTCTTGCTGCCATCGCATCTCCCTACTTTAAGTCAATTCCCGCTGGATTAATCAATGCCGGCGCCAACGGTGTCGTCGGTTTTATGAACCATGTCAGAGGCGACATAGGTATTTTGCATAAGTTCCTGATAGCTGCTCGGCAATTCGCTGGATTCGGCAAATTCGACCGCTTCCCTGACGATGCGCTTGGCATCAAGCTCATGCTGGCGCAGGCTGTGGGCGACATTTTCGTATTGGCTTTCGATATCAGCGCGCAGGATGTTGATGGGTTCTTTGTATGCCTGCCACGCTTTAAGCTCGGCCGACATATCATCGCGGGCGTTATATTGCCTGTCGGATACGCCATGACCGCGATAGCGATAGGTGATGTGTTCGATGACCGCTGGCCCCTGTTCGCGGGCATAAGCCACCGCCTGCGATGCCACCCGATAGACCTCCAGCGCATTCTGGGCGTCCACTTGCCCGAAGCTCTTGATGCCGTAGGCCTCGGCCTTGCGGTGCAGTTCGACCTGGCCGCTGGCGCGGTGCACCTCGGTGCCCATCCC
>DAOUKA010000091.1:0-1868 GCA_034421915.1 Anaerolineae bacterium | reverse complement strand
GGCGCGGCAAGTCGAGGCGCATGTCGCAGAGGGGAAACCGCTGTCGTCATTTGCGGGGCGCGATGACCCGCTGTTTATCGCGCTCAATCAGGAGATGCGCTTTTTGACGGCCAAGCCGGTCATCTATGCCGCCAATATCGACGAGGACAGCCTCCATGCCGACAGCCCTTATCTCCAGTCCGCTCATCAGATTGCGGCGGCGCAGGCTGCCGAAATCATCACCGTCTGCGCCAGCCTGGAGGAGGACATGGCCGCCTTGAGCGATGAGGAGCGCGGCGAATATCTGCGTTTGTATGACCTGCAGGCCAGCAGCCTAGAGCAGTTGATTCGCAAAAGCTATCGCCTGCTCGGTTTGATTAGCTACTTCACCTACAACGACAGTGAGGTGCGTGCGTGGACAATCCGTGACGGCTGGACGGCGCCGCAAGCGGCGGGGGTGATTCATACCGATTTTGAACGCGGTTTCATCCGTGCCGAGGTCATTCCTTACGAGGTCTTTGCGGCCTACAAAGACCGCAGCGCCATCAAGTCCGCCGGTTTGATGCGGCTGGAAGGGCATGATTATGTCGTGCGGGATGGCGATGTCATTCAGTTCCGCTTCAATGTGTGAGTTCGTTCAGCCGCCTGTTTCTGCAAAGTCATCAGAATGAACGAATCTGCCCTTTGACATCCAGCAAATCTAGCAGGAAGCGCGCTGGCTCCGCGACTTTGGGAAGTGGCTGCTGCCGCAGGGGCTGAATGAAATCCACCTCAAAGTCGCCCTCGCTGATGATGCGGTTAATGATCTTGCCGACATCGTTGTACTGCATAATAATCGCATTGAGGTAATGGTCATTGGCAGTGACTTTCCATAGCTCTACTGCCGACAGCAAGGCCTCCAGATTATGCACCACCATGCCAACCTTGTAGCGGAACTCCGGCTCGTTGGTGGCGGCGCGTGCCTGAATGACATCCAGAATTTGACGGCTCGCGTTCACTAATCCCGCGGCATCCAGCGCAATCGGCAACTCGCAGCGCTGGATATAATCGGTGTAATCGAAGAAGGGCGGGCGGCGCATGTCCCGACTGTTATTGAAAATCTGCTTGCCTTCCAGCGGGACATAGGCATTGTCGCGCAGGGCTTGCAGGCGGGCTTCGATGTCGCCTGGGTCGCTGGCCTGCAAATAACGCTTGGTATGCTTGTAGGTGAGCAGGGTGTTGAGCGTA
The DNA here is from genome assembly GCA_034421915.1 of Anaerolineae bacterium. Lineage (GTDB taxonomy): Bacteria > Chloroflexota > Anaerolineae > Aggregatilineales > Phototrophicaceae > UBA6055. The sequence continues at coordinate 662 of DAOUKA010000091.1, read as the reverse complement.
TAATGCCCGTCAAACACCGGATAGACAAAGGAATCAATCGCGTTCTCGCCGATGATGGATTCTTTCAGGAAACCTTTGGAGCCTGTGACGAGCAGATTTTGTGACAGGATTTCGTTGCATTTGAGCAAGAGCCAGGATTTCAGCATCAGCCCGTGAAACTGCAAGAAGGGGCTGTCACTAAATGCCAGCGCCCGAAAGAAGGTAAAGTTAATCAGTGCGGCCTGCTGCGCGAGATTGTAAAGCTGGCGGAAGACATTGCTAAAGCGAATGGGATGGTCGCCGAAGATATTCTTGGTTGCAAGGTGATCGATGGCGGCTGGCAGCGCTTCTTCGACCATCGTAACGCCCATATACGAGCAGTGATATTTGGATGGCAGCGCCATGCGCTGCAAAATCTCCAGGCCGCGCCCGACCTGTCCGATGAGGATGCCAGGTCCATCAATATCATATTTGGTAAGCACCATGCTCCGCAAAACATGCGTCTCCAGGCGCTGCCAGTTTTTGGTGCTGCTGTGTGGCACGGCAAAGATGGACAGCGACCGCGGGCCGGCAGCCTCTGGATCCACCTTGGCAATGACCGAGTGATAATCGGCATGATAGGAGTTGTTGATAAGCCACTTCTGCCCTTTGACATGGAAGTTTTTTTCCTGCGGATTGTCGGA
>DAOUKA010000090.1:0-1797 GCA_034421915.1 Anaerolineae bacterium | reverse complement strand
AAGTGGCTATCACAGCGAAGAGACGGGTCGGGTTGTGCTATCTGGGCAGCCGCCAGCAAACTTGTAATCCGAAGGGCGTTGCGTTAGTGTCTTTCTGTATCCATTGACCATAAGAGACTTACCATGAAAAAATTAACGCTTTTCTGCGGGCTGATCTGTTCGGTCTGCTGGTGTTGCCGTCGGTTTATGCGGCAGGTGACATCACGCTTATAGCTGTTCGCATCTTGATTTCTTCTCCTTATTTCGTATATGCGGACAAGCGTGCCAGATTGAAGGTAGAAATATCGAACTGCGAGGCTCCATCCAGCGCCATCTGTGCCAGGCACTCCCCTATGGCTGCCGAATGTTTGAAACCGTGACCGGAACAAGGCGAAGCGACAATCACTCGCTCGGATGTCGGATGCCAGTCAATCACAAAGTGTTCATCGGGAGTCAGAGTGTAGGTGCAGACATCAGCGCGAATTAGCTTGTCGCGGACGCCCTTAAGGCGCGGCGCTACTAGATGATGATACATCCAGGCGGTTTCTTCTGGCTTGACCACGCGGTCAAGGGTTTGAGGATAGGTCATTTTGTCGTATTGTTCGGTCATCACTTTCACCCCCAGAATCCCGTCACGCGGTGCGGGAAAAGCTGAGAAAAAATCGTCCAGCGTATCGCCAATCCAGATAACCCAGGGGAAGTTTTCGGGATAAAATGCGCTGATGTCATCCGCCTCGAACCAGTATATCACCTGACGACAGATCCTTAATCCATGGCGATATTCGCTTGGCATCAAGTCCAGCATCCAGGCGCCAACGGCCAGAATCAGCTTGTCGGCCTGGTAGCTGCCCTTGTCTGTGATCACCCGAACTGCCTCTCCCGCAGGCTCATAATCGATGACGATTTCCTGCGTATGAATCTCCGCGCCCGCCTGCTGTGCCAGTTCAAGTTGGGTTTGGATACATAATTCCGGTCGCAGGACACCGGCGCCAAGTTCATAATAGGCATGCTGCCCGACTGGCACGGTCAAATTGGAAAAGCGGCGATTGACTTCGGCTGCGCTCAAGATTTCATGGCAGATATGATAATCCCGCGCCAGGCTGGCGCTGATTCCGACAAAATCGCCATGTGCATGGAATTGTGCCGCATCTCCCTGTGGTTCAATAATCAGCCCGCCGCTTTCCAGATACAAGTTCCGGCCACTGACAGACTCCAGTTCACGCCAGATTTCGTTCGCGCGGCGGATGAAGGGCATATACATTTCGCCCTCGCCAACTGTCTGCCGCGTAATCCGCGTATCTCCGTGGCTGGAGCCAAGATGATGCGGCGGATTGAAGCGGTCAATGCCAAGTACCTTCGCCCCGCGCTTAGCTGCCTGATAGAGAGCAGCCGCCCCCATGCCACCAAGCCCAACAACAATAAGTTCATAATGATTAGCTGTCATGCACCCATCTCCTTGCGACGCGCTTTCATCGCTGGCTGGTCAACCTGCATGGATAGCGTAACAATAACATGGTTGTCATCCCCCATCAGTCCTCTCGGAGAAGCCTGTATTCAACTTGCCATCATAGCGACCGGGCGGCAGCCTGTCAAGCAAAGCTGTTCGTTCAGACTGCATTTGACAAGCGCGAACAGTATATTATTGTGATATACTTCATAAGATCTTGGGATTGAATCCGCAGAAAGAATCTCACCTGACATGAAAACAAAAATCCTGTGCATTCTGCCAATGACTACGGATCCCCGAATCGCTTCGCGCATCCAAATGCTGCAAGCAGCGGGTTTCCAGGTCGAAGCCATCGCTTTCGAGACCGGCCA
>DAOUKA010000089.1:0-1521 GCA_034421915.1 Anaerolineae bacterium | reverse complement strand
AGATGCGCCCCTGGCAGGCTGAGGGCAATCAGCAGGATGCCGATTTGCCACACGCGCAGGAAGGCGGATGGTTCCCGCTCGAACTGGCTCAATCCCAGAACCGCCAGCAAAAAGACGGCCATGGCGCTGTCCAGCAGCAGGCCGACCTCGAAGGGGCTCAGCAGCACCGTGAGGATGACCAGCGCTGTCCACGTTCGCCGCAGCCCAATCAGCAGCGCATTGGAGGGCTTGGTCGGGTGCATGGTGAGGCCGGCGGTGACAAAGCCGCTTAGAATCACCAGCTTGAATAGCTGCTCGGTGAAAGCGCTGACTGACGATTCTGTGAGAATCGGCGCCAGGGGCGGGGCGGGCAATTGGTGCAGGGCGGTCAGCAGAAAGCCGACCGCGTACAGCAGCAGCAGCAGCACAATCTGATCCAGCAGCGCATAAACCATTTTCCCTCGAAGCGAAAGCCGAATCATTGGCTTGATGCCCGCTTTCAAATGATTACGATTCCAGCCGATAGACATCCGCTCGCCCGTGCAAGAATATATCCGGCCACGTGAATGCCAGCCGATACTGCTCTTCGACGATGTCGAGCAGATCCAGGATGCCGGGCTCGCCCGCTGGAATCAAATCTGGGAAGACAGCCACCCAGTCGGGCGGGTTCGATTCCCATTCGCGTTTTAAGGCAGGCAAGACGCGTCCCGGCCTGAAATACCAGCGCCAGCCTTTAATCCAGGTGCCGGGCGGCATCATCCCCGTCAGCGGGTGAAGCTGCGGGGTGCTGTCGGTTTCGGGCAGGACGAACAGGGTATCCCCGTCTTCAATGCGAGGCCGCCATTCATGGACAAGTTCATGGAATTCGTCATAAGCCAGTACCGCGTCGGCTCCCATGGGCGTCGGGATGTAGCTGACCGCGCCTGTCCATAACCAGCCCAGGCCGATGCCGAGCGCCAGCCCCGCCAGGACCCAGCGCGGGACATCCCACAGCCGCCAGTTGGACATGGACGGCAGCAGCCATGCCAGCGTCATCCCCGACATGACGGCGGTAAAGGGCAGGTGTCCCATCCCGTGAATCTCGCCAAAGCGCGGATAGAGTACGGTCAGCCCTGCCAGCCACATCCACGTCAGCACAAGACAGCGGCGACAGCCGCGCTTGAGGGCAATGAATATAAACGGCAGCACCAGCAGATTGCTCAAGAGCAGCTTGCGGAAGAGGTCGCCATCGAGCGGCACGCCATCCATGAAGCCCGACAAATTGAAATGCCAGTTCCAGAAAAGGTAGCTTTCCAGCAGACCCCGCCATGCCAGCGCCCCCCACTGCACGAGCGGAATCAGCAGCGCCGCCAGTCCATAAACCAGCCCAATCTGCCAGCGGCGATGCGCCATCAGCAGCCACAAGCCAAAGAGGCCGACCGCCAGCCAGGCATGCTGTTTGAAGAGGGTCGCGGTGCCCATCAGCAAACCGGTCAGGATGATTTGCCGCTGGGTGGGTTTCTCGCGATGGCGGCAATAAACCAGCAGCGCCGCCAAAACAGA
>DAOUKA010000088.1:0-1817 GCA_034421915.1 Anaerolineae bacterium | reverse complement strand
CCGCAGTGGCGCACATGGCGCTTGCTGCCAAAAAATACGGAAAATGGAACATGATTTACAAACGCTTCGCGCGTTGGTGCAAACAAGGGGTCTGAGAACGGATGATGGCGGCGTTGGCTGATGATCCGGATATGGAGCATGGCATCATCGATAGCACGATTGTCCGCGCTCATGCCTATCTCTTTTGGCACCGATGCGAAAATCAATCGGATCATACTCACTCCCTCCACCACGAACCAGATTGACGATCCTTATGCCCTTGACTAAACCGCCTTCATTACCACTATATTGTCGCTTGACTAACTCGATCTTATGAGCGTATTTCTTGGCTTGGACGCTGTTATCCACTATCAGACAGGCTTCTGGCCTATCCTTCAACAGCGACTGAACTTGCTCCCATAGATGACATGATGCCAACTGCTCACGATGAAGATAAGCATTGACGGTATCGTGGCTTACACCCTCAAGATGTTTGGCAAGATGGCTGAAGGGATAATTCACAGACGTATTGATTAGGTTCTGTTGACATTATATCGCAACCAGACAAACGCACTGACAAAGTGTAGAAAACCGAGATAGGAAGTATCCAGTTTCTCAAATCGGGAGAAGACGCGGCGAAAATGCTTCATCTTATTGATAAAACACGCCACCAGATGTCGCTCGCGATACCATCATCTATACTTATTCATGCTGCGCTTTGGTGCGTGGATGAGGGAGAATGACTACCTCGGACCCTTGTTCAGGCACCTTATCGACAAAATCCTGAGCAGCAATCACCCGTTCAAAAACCAAGCCTTCAATCAAGCTCTGTGCTTGGGTGATGTCATGAGCTTGTCCAGCAGTCAAGCGGAAACGCAAAGGATTGCCCAAACCATCAACGATCACATGATTTTTGCTACTCAAGCCACCGCGACTGAGACCCAGAGCTTGCTCCCCTCTTTTTTGGGCACCGGCAGCGCAGGCGGCAAGACCCAAAATGATCATTTTCGCCAAATACCATAAAGGTATGGCAGCCAAGACGATTTTGTTTGACAGTTGGTACAGCTCATGGTAAAATCTGAAACTGGTAGCTAAATTGCAAAAAGTACCTTTTCGGGTGCGACTTTTCAAGGTAGTTGCCCCAAACGACAACATTGACTGGATAAGCATCAATTCAGAAGATCCACTAATAGCGAATGTCGTTCAAGACAAGAATGCCAAACGCTGGCAAGCGGAGCAGTTGTATCGTGAACTCAAACAGTTGACCGGTATTGAGAAATACCAAATGTCGCAAACAATGCGCTCAACACCGTCATATTGCCTGCTGTTATCCGAGCATAGCTTGCCATCAAAATCAAAGCACAAGCTCTTGGCAAAACGCTCTACGGATTGGTCAATGGTTTATATGAATTTTTGAGAGCAGAACTGCGAAATCCTCGCCTCCCGGCTCTCCAATCCGACTACAAGCCAAAGCCCTATCAATTTCACATTAGACGTATGACACAAACAGATAAGCTGAAGCTGCCAAAATGTATTCTGCTTAACTGCAAAAGGTGAACATGAGGGGCACACAAACAGAAGTGGTGCGAATGGCGCGTTTGGAAGGCGGGCAGGCTGAAGTCAAATCTGAACTCAAAGCGGTGAAGTGGCTCATTGGCACCAAGGCTCAAGACACTTTCACAGCCAGCGCGAGACCATCGCCAATTTCAAGAATCGTGCTTTCCAGCGAGGGGTGCTGCGCCAGTGCTTGATTAAAAGCGACAAGCCCGCGGTCATCCTCGGATTCGGGCGCGAAAATGCGGCCACCCCAGAAAGCATTGTGCGCCATCACGGTTCCG
>DAOUKA010000087.1:0-1527 GCA_034421915.1 Anaerolineae bacterium | reverse complement strand
ATGCAGCAGGTCATACTGTTGAATTGGGACCGGGGATTAACCGAGATTCATAATCTCTGGCTGAAGTGGGCGGTCTACACTGGCATCGCTGCGCCGCTGTTTTTCCTTTTTATGGTGGCGCGTATCCTGCGCGTCGGCTGGCGGCTCTTCCGTGACAAGTCAAAGTCAGCCTTCGAGCGAGAGATTGCAGCTGTCCTGCTTCTTATCCTGGTCGTTGGCCTGATCATATCCATGCTCGAAATCAATTTCCCGCTGGAAGCCTTTTCGCGGGCAGGGGTCTGGTGGGCGGCCGCCGGCGCGCTGGTGGGAACGGACAGTCGGCAGGATTCCTAATTCCTTGCTGCGGGGGGGCTACCTTAGCGCAGCGCCGAGACGGCGCACATCTTCCTCTGTGTGAACATAAACCTGCTCGGGCAGCACCGCCATATTCCGGCGCCATGCTTCCCACTGGGCGGTGCTTACGCGGCTGATTTCCGCCGCAGCACTCTCAACATCATCTCCCTTAAGCACCAATCCAACCTGGCGCCGCTCAACCTCGGCGGCATCGCTGGTGCCAGCGCGGACGATCAAGGGTTTTTGAAAGAAACAGGCATCATAGTACCGATTCGATTGGGCCCAGCAGTCAGGGATAACCGTCGGGTAGCAGGCCATCATTATGTCCACACCCGCATACAAACGCGGCAGGTCAGTCGGATGCTGATATGGGCCCTCGTAATGCAGGTTCGGATTTCGCGCTACGCGCTGCAAGAAATCGGCAGGAAAAAAATGCTGATGGCGGCTGCCTGCCATGATGCCCTCAAACCGCTCGGGCGCGGCTGCCGTCAGTCTTTCAAGCACACGCAGACTCCACTCGTCCTTCAGGTATCCGAAGTAGCCAATGCGAAGTCTTCTGCCATCAAGCCTTTCGTCGGCCATCCCCCGCTCTCGGATCTCCGCAGCCAAGGCGGCTTCAACTTTGTTCTCCATCACCAGCGAAGCTGTCTTCACCTTCAGCCAATCACGGTAATAGCCGTGATAGTTGTCGCTAGTCAGAACCAGCAGTTGACAGGCTTCGGTGGCAAACCGGTCGAACCGCCGCGCCAGCCGGCCTTTCAGCCCCCGCTTGACTTGGTGTGGTCTGATGTCATGGATTTCTAGGACAATCGGTTTCCCCAGGCTCACAGCCGCTGGCAGGACCAGCGCAAGCATATCAAAGCGGAATGCGTACGCGATGTCATGGCGGCGAATGGCGGCGCGAATCTTGGGCAGGCGCATGATGGTTTCGGGTATCCTCAAGTACCACTTTTGGAAGTGCAGGCTGCCCAGGGATCCTACCGGACAGTCGGGCTTGCGGCCGAGCAGCTGGCCGGTCTCGAAAGCGATGGCTTCGACCTGGAAACCCGCTGCTTGCAGCATTTGGATGCGCGAAGCGATTCGGGGATCCGTAGTCATTGGCAGAATGCACAGGATTTTTGTTTTCATGTCAGGTGAGATTCTTTCTGCGGATTCAATCCCAAGATCTTATGAAGTATATCACAATAATATACT
>DAOUKA010000086.1:0-16855 GCA_034421915.1 Anaerolineae bacterium | reverse complement strand
GATGACCAGGGATTCAATCAGGCTAATCTGTATCAGCGTCAGACCCCGCGCCAGCAAGAGCAGGGCATAGGCATGAATATAGAGATGAAAACGCTGGCAAAAATTGATGATGACAACTTTATGGATATTGTTCGGATACATGGCGAGTCCCGACGCAGCGCGGCCAAGGCAGGGAAAGGGTGAACATCACAGAAGCGTGAACGGCCATCCTGGGCGAAAGCCATCGAGGTTATGCGGGGCTGTGTGCGCCGGCCATGGGAGCCTCTTTTTGTCCGAGCGGTAACAGTATTGATTATAGCGGCGGCTGGCGGATATTGCCAGCCCTGCCCTTAGCCAGCCGCATCCATGCGCCGCCGTTATCGGCTGTGGGAAAATGCGGACACCGGTGTTATAATTCGGAACATCTTATTGAGATACTAAACAGAAAGGTCGCTCATGCGCGAAAACCGCGTCCGCAGCCTGTGGGCAGCGGGGAAACCCGTCTTGAATGGCTGGCTGCATATCCCCAGCACCTGGTCGGCAGAGGTGATGGCCAATCAGGGTTGGGACAGCCTGGTGGTCGATATGCAGCATGGCATGATGGGCATGGAAACAGCGATACAAATGCTGCAGGCCATCTCGACAACTGATACGGTGCCGATGGTGCGCGTCAGCTGGAATGCGGCCGGGGACATCATGCGGCTGCTGGATGGCGGCGCTTATGGCGTCATCTGCCCGATGATCGACAGCCGCGAACAATGCGAGGCCTTTGTCGGCGCCTGCCGTTATCCGCCATTGGGGTATCGCAGTTTGGGGCCGACGCGGGCGCGGGTCTATGGCGGCGCCGATTATGCCGAGCATGCCAACGATACCGTCATCACCTTCGCTATGATTGAAACACAGGCCGGCTTTGACAGCCGCGACGAGATTATGAGCGTCGCCGGGCTGGACGGGGTGTTTGTTGGCATTGGCGATTTGCGCTTGAGCATGACCGGCCAAGCCGGCCTGGATTCATCCGATGCCGCGGTCAACGATGCGCTGGATGCCATACTCGAATCGGCGCGGCAGCACGGGATTCAAGCCGGCCTGTTCGCCGCCGACAGCGCCCATGCTATCGATATGGTGCGTAGGGGCTATCAGTTCGTGACGGTGATGACCGACACGACCATTCTCAGCAGCGCCGCCGCGGGCATCATCCAAACGATGCGGACGGGCTTGGATTAAGGCGGGCGGGGCGGATGCCAACCGAGGCGCGGCTGCAAAAGCTGAAGCGGGTCGCCCGCAGCCGACAGGCGGGATTTACTTTGGTGATTGAGGATGTCTTTGACCCGCATAATCTGGGCGCCGTCAGCCGCAGCTGCGATGCCTTCGGCATTCAAGAGCTTCATGTCATCTTCGAGACCCACCCCGAATTCGACCCGAAAGAAGTCGGCAAAAATAGCTCGACAGCCACCAACAAGTGGCTCAATTATCGCATTCATCATCATACCGAAACCGCGGTTCAGACGCTCCAGGCTGAAGGCTGGCTGGTGGTCGCCACGGTGATTGACCCCGCCGCCGATTCCATCTTTGCGGCCGATCTTAGCCACCCGCAAATCGCGCTCTTGTTTGGCAACGAAAAGACAGGCTTATCGCCAAAAGCCATCGCGCTGGCCGACCGACAGGTGACCATTCCCATGCAGGGCATTGCCCAAAGCATCAACATCTCGGTCGCGGCCGCCCTGTTCATCTACGAGGTCACCCGCCAGCGCCGCGCCAAAGGGCTTGAAACCTATCGGATGGACGAAAAGCAGGCGGAGCGGACGCTCGATTATTTCCTTGAGATGCAAACGCACCTTGGCAGACGCAGCAAACGCCTGCGCCAGGAGCGGGCCCGCAGGCGCTAATCCGATGTCCATTGCCGTCATCTCATCCCTGTATCGCGCCGAAAGCCACCTGCCCGCCTTTAGCGCGGCGGTCTTCGACTTTGCCAGAAAGGTCAGTCAAAGCGGCCTGGCGGTTCATTATCTGCCGATTGTCAACGATGCCACCGCCGGCGAACGCCAAGGCATCGAGAAGCTGGCTGAACGCATCAACAGCCATCGCTTCGGGCGCATGAGCCCCTGTTATGTCCGGCGCGAAAGCCTCTACGCCACCTGGAATCGCGGCATCGCGCTGGCTGACGCGCCTTTTTTCAGCTTTTGGAATGCCGATGACATCCGCTCGGCCGATGCCTTTATCGAAGGCGGCCGCGCCCTGCAAGATGGCGCAACGCTGGTCGATTTTGATTTTACCATCCTGTCTCCCCGCAAACGTCTGGGGCTTTTCCCCGCCGAGCGGCGCAGCGTCAGACCGATGCCATTCAACCCCCGCAGGTTCACCCGCAAAAATGGCTTCAGCCCCTTTTTTATGGCAAGCCAGTCACTCTACCGGCAGGTGGGCGCATTTGACGAACATTTTCGCATTGCCGGCGATACCGATTGGGCCGGCCGCGCGCTGGCGCACGCCAATTTTTATGCGGCGCGGCAAACCGGCGGACAATTCCTGATCCACGGCGGCAACCTGAGCAATAGCGGCCGCGACCTCGAGGACATCGAAGTCAACATCATTTTTATGCGCCGCGGCGACTGGCATCAGCTGCGCCCGACCGACCCGAAGGCACAGCGGGCGGCCTGGGAACATTGGGGAAACCAAGCCGACATCCCCCTGCCGGCTGAAGTCGCTGATTTTTTGTGGGGGGCATCCGCCCATAAGCGCTGGCGGCAGTACCAAAGAGAGCGCCGGCAAGCCCCCATCCTGCGGCGCCTGCGGCTGGCGCTGGCATCGCGCCGGCTGATTCACAGCGTCGAATGGTCAATCCACGAGCGCAGCCGCGCCTGTCAAGCGGACGCGGCGATGACAGGCGATTTCGATAATGCTTAAACGACTCCTGCCCTTCGCCCTCATTATCCTGCTGACGCTGGTCTTCTTTCATCAGATGATGCTGACCGACAAAATCCTGGCGCGGGGCGATACCTATAATTATTTCTATCCCTATTGGGACCTGCGCAACGCCGCCTTCCGCGCCGGTGAACTCCCCCTGTGGAGCAGCGACATTTTCATGGGCGTCCCCCTGCTGGCGAACCCGCAGCTGGGCAGCTATTATCCGCCAAACTGGCTGACGGCGCCCTTCCGCGCACCCGCCGCCATCAAAATCAGCATCCTGCTGCATGCCATCCTGGCCGGCGCGGGGATGCTGTTTTTGTATCGGCAGGTCATCGGCGGGGCTTGGATTTCGGGGCTGGCCGCGGCGGCCATCTTCACCTTTGGCGGTTATCTGAGCGCCCACGTCGAGCAGATCAACCAGTTTCAAGGGCTGGCATGGATGCCGATTTTGTTCGCGCTCTATCACCGCAGCCTGACGGGAGCGAGGCCGCGGCGAGATGGCCTGCTGCTGGCGCTGGCCTGGGCGCTGCAAATTTTCAGCGGCCACACGCAAACCGTGTTCATCAGCGGCTTCGGGCTGGGCCTGTATGGGCTGGCCATCGGCATGGCCGCTTGGCGGGCGGGCGCGCCGCCGCAAAAAATCGGGCGCGGGCTGGTTATTCTGTGCCTCTGCGCCCTGACAGCGGCCTTGCTGGCTCTGCCACAGCTTCTGCCCAGCCTGGAACTCACCGGCATTTCCAACCGAAGCGGCGGCCTCAAGGTTCAGGCGACCGCCTTTTCGCTGCCCCCCAACATCATCGGACGGGCTATCCTGCCGAGCTATGACGGTCAGCTCTTCGGTGAATATGTGACCTATCTGGGCGTGCTGGGGCTGGGGCTGGCGATTTGGGGCATGCTGGTCGCGCCAAGCGACAGAAAATGGGCGTGGATTCTATTGGCGGCGGTCGGTTTGGGGCTGGCATTCGGGCGGCTCAATCCCATCTATCTCGTCCTGGCTGAACTGCCCGGCTTCAATTCGTTCCGCGTCCCCGCACGCTGGCTGTCGCTTTTCAATCTGGCGATGGCGCTGCTGGCGGGTCTGGGGGTACAGGCGCTCCAGCCGCCGACAGGTCTCGGTTCACCGCGCCTCTATCAAGGGCGGCGGGCGCGTCTGGCGGTGTTCGTCGGCATATTCATAGGTGGCATCATCTTGCTGACGCGCTTTGTCCTCCAACCGAATCCGCGTGATATTTTTGGCGGCGCCGCCATTCAGGATTCATCGCTGGCGCTGTGGCTGCTGGCCTGGCTGGTTCTGCTGGCGCTGCTGCGGCTCCGTCATCGCTGGATGCCACTGATTGCCGCCGCGCTGGTGATTGTGGAGCTATTTCTGGCATCGCTGATTTTGCCCTACAATGACCTGAGCCCGCCCGAAGTCTATCTGGGGCAGCGCTTCACCATCAGCCAGCTGCTCGCTTATCAGGCGGAGGAGACCGCCCCTGGCAGAACGCTGTCCATTAGCCAGATATACTTTGATCCCGGCGATATTGTCGCCCTGCGCGAACGCTATCATCAACTGGGCATGGATATGGCTTCGCAGTTTCACGCTTTGGATGCCGTCAAAAAACAGGAAATGCTGATGCCCAATCTGTCGCTGACCTGGAGCATCCCGACTATCGACGGTTTTGGCGGCGGGATTCTGCCCACGATTTATTATTCGCAGTTTAGCTCGCTGCTGCTGCCAGACGATGCCCTGCGTTCAGTTGACGGACGGCTGGGCGAGCGCATGGCACTGCCCGAATGCCGCGGCGCCTGCATCCCCAGGCTGGAATGGCTTCAGCTGACGGATACGCGCTATCTCATCACCGACAAGGTCTACGATATTTGGCACGAGGACATCGCCTATGACACCGCCCTGGCCGAGCAGTGGCGGCGGGTCAAGCGTCTGGACAATCCCGATGACAGCTATGATGAAGTCCGCATTCTGCACACCGCCCCGCTCGGCAGCGGGACCGCCGCGCGCCGCATTCAGGGCGATTTGCTGCTCACCATCACCGATTGGTCGACGCTGGAAGCCATCCTGGCGGCTGACCACAGCATCCTCGCCGTGACCCTGGTCAACAGCCGCCGCCAGCAGGTTTTTCTGCAAGTCCAGCCGCCGCCGCTGGAGCGCATCCTGTCGAGCGCCATCAAAATCTATCGCATCCCGCCCGATGGGTCGCGGGCGCGGCTTGCGCCGACGGCGCATATCCTGCCCGACAGCCGGCGAGGCGACGAAGCTGCCCTGCTTGCCCTGGCCAATGGCGGCGCGGTGATTCACGGGGATGCCGCAGCCCCCAATTTCGAGGCGGAAGCTGCGGGACGGGTCGAGTTCACGGAATACAGCGATACGCGGGCCGCGCTGCAAGTGCAGTCGCCCACTGATGCCTGGCTGATACTCCATGATGCCTATTATCCGGGCTGGCAGGCGACCCTCAACAATGAGCCTGTGCCGATTTTTCGGGCGAATGTCATGTTCCGCGCGGTGCGCGTGCCGGCTGGCGCAAGCACGCTGATATTCAGCTTCGAGCCGCGCCTATGGCAGATGGCGCTTTATGGCGGCCTCCTCTTTTGGGCGATTGCCTTGGCCTGCCTAGCCGTTCAAGAGGTCTCGCAATACGTCTATCATATAATTGGTATCATCGGGCGTGAGTTCGGGCGTGACCGGCAGGTTGACCAGTTCTGAGGCCAGCCGATGGGTCACGCTTAACTCGCTGGAACGCGGAAACATCCCCGCATAGACCGCGTATTGATAAACAGGCGGCGCATAGCTGATAACGGCTTCAATGCCGGCCTCTCGGAGGCGCTGATAGATTTCAAGCTGTCGGTCGACGCGAATCGCATACGAACGGAAGGTGGGCGCCGATTCGGCGCGGAAACTTGGCAGCCGCGCCGAGGTGCCGGCCAAGCCCGCCTGCAAAGCCGCCACAATCGCGCGGCGCTGGCGCGTCCATGCTTTCAGATAGGGCAGCTTGACCGCGAGCAAGGCCGCCTCCAGGCCATCGAGCGGGACATTGTAGCCCTCTTCAATATAGTTCTGGTAGCCGGCCTTGACACCTGCTCGGATGGGGTCGTGTCCATAACCAGCCAGCAGGCGCAGTTTTTTATGGATGTCTTCATCACTGGTGACCAGCATGGCGCCATTCCCGGCGCTGCCCAGTGGTTTGGCGGCCGAAAAACTAAACATGGTCACATCAGCAAACGCGCCCACCGGCCGGCCATCATCGAATGCGCCCGCCGCCAAAGCGGCATCCTCTACAATTTTCAGATGATGCTCGGCGGCAATCGGCCTTAGCTGTTTCACATTGGCGGGATGACCGTGGAGGTCGACGGGCAGAATGGCGCGGGTTTTCTTGGTTATCAGGCTTTCGACAAGCGCCGGGTTGATGGTGTAATCGCTTGCCAAGACATCACACAGGACGGGCATGGCGCCGCACTGACGAATCGCGCCTGTGGTCGAAATATCCGAGTTGCCGACGGTAATCACCTCGTCGCCCGCGTCGATGCCACAGGCGCGTAAAGCCAGGAACAGGCCGACTGTGCCGGAATGAACGGCAACGGCAAAATCCTGCCGGACTTCGGCGGCAAAGGCCGCTTCGAGTTCTTCGCGGATGAAAGATACATTTTGATAGGAGTCGAAGAGGATGGGTTCAAGCGCGGCCATGATGTCATCGCGCAGGCTTCGGTGGGTCTCGCTGGCGCGCAGCCGCGGGACTCTGAATGACTTGGGTTCTGCCACCAAGGGCCCCTTATGCTCGGCCGCGAATGTTGGGGTCGAGAAAGTCTCGCAGCCAATCCCCCAAAAACACGACGCCCAAGACGGTGATGGTGATGGCGATGCCGGGGAAGGTGGTCATCCACCAGGCGCTGTTGATGTACTGGCGTCCATCCGCCAGCATCAAACCCCAAGTAATGGTGGGCGGCTTGACGCCCAGGCCCAGAAAACTAAGCGAGGATTCGGCCAGAATCGTCACGCCCACCTGCACCGCCGCCAGCACGATAGCGGAGTAGAAGACATTGGGCAGGATGTGGCGGAATATCACGTTAAGCCGATTTTGCCCCAGGGCATAAGCGGCGGTAACATATTCCATTTCACGGACTTTGAGGACTTCGCCGCGGATGACGCGGGCATAAGTAGTCCAGCCCGTGCAACCAAGGATGAGAATGAGTGTGGACAAGCCTGCGCCGACGACGCCAGATATGGCGATGACCAGGATGATAAAGGGAATGCTTAAAATGGCATCCACAATCCGCATCATAATAGAATCCAGCAGACCGCCAACGAAACCGCTCACCAAACCATAGATCACACCAATGGTGCCTGCGATTATGACGGAGACGATGCCCACCACCACCGAAACACGACTGCCGGCGATGATGCGACTCAAAATGTCGCGCCCAAGCTGGTCAGTGCCCAGGGTGTAGGTGCCGGCGCTGTCGGCATAACCTGGCGCCTTGTAGCGGGCACGGAGGTTTCGATCCATTGGATCGTGAGGCGAGATGACAGGTCCAATAATCGCCAGGAGAACAATCATGGAGACGATCAGCGTGCCGGTCACGCCAACCGGGCTTTTTGTCAGGGTTGACAGGAAGGGCGGGAACAGTTTGCGCCGCGGTGGCAGTTTGGTGATGTCGCCTGGTGTGTTCATTGCTGCTCTCTAGTTGAATTGTATGCGCGGGTCAAGGAGGGTGTAGATGACATCAACGGCGTAGTTTATCAAGATAAAAGACAGAGCATACCAGAACAGACCGGCCTGCACCACGGTATTGTCACGGACGCTAATCGATTCGATGATTAGTCTGCCCAGCCCAGGCCAGGAAAAGACGCTTTCGACGATAACCGAGCCGCCCAAAAGCCAACCCAGCTGCAAGCCAAATACAGTGACAACCGGGATAAGAGCGTTGCGCAGGGCATGTCGCAATACGACCGTATTCTGCTTCAAGCCTTTGCTGCGAGCGGTGCGGACGTAATCCTGATTCAGCACTTCCAGCATCGCCGAGCGGGTCATCCGTGAAAGCCGCGCTGCCATGCCAACGCCGAGCGTCACGGAAGGCATGATGATGGCTTTGGGTTCCATCGCGCCAAAAGCGGGCATAATCCGTAAATGAACCGAAAAGATGATAATCAGCATCAGCCCAAGCCAGAAGTTGGGCATGGCGGTGCCCAGAGACGACATTAACGTAATGACCAGATCCAGCAGGCTGTTGCGCTTGAGCGCCGACAGGATGCCAAGCGGAATGGCGACGGTCACCCCGATGGCGGCGGAAGCCGCAGCCAGCAGCCAGGTATTGCCCAGGCGCTCTATAACCACTTCCATTGCCGGGCGCTTGGTGAGATAAGAGGTGCCGAAATCGCCAGTGACCGCTTTGGTAATGAAGATAGCGTACTGCTCGCCCAGCGGTCGGTCAAAGCCCCAAAACTTCCGCATTTGGTCGATTTGCTCCTGAGGGAAAAAATCAGGTACTGTGACCGAGATGGGATCACCGCTCAAGCGCAGGATGAGGAACACGACCACGGAGACGACGAACATGGTCACGACCAACTGCACCAATCGGCTGATGAAGAATCCGCGCATTTTTTCTCCGCAACAGGAAAAAGGGATAACCGACAGAAGAAACCCCTGCCGATTATCCATGTTTATCTGTGTTGGATTACATACCATCCGCGAGTTTCACATCGCGGAAGGTCATCCAGCCGTCTTTGCGTGGCGTGAAATCGAACTCAGCCGTATTCAGCGCCATAACCCTCGTGACCTCAAAGAGCGTAATCGTCTGAGTGAGGTCGATGTAGTATTCCCACCACTGTTCCCAGAGGTCGAGCCGGGCATCGCCATCGAGCGTCACCGGAATCGCCTCAGCCACAGCATCCCACTCCTCGTCGCAAATGCTGTAAGCCACCGCCGACCAGTCACACTGGTAGAAGAGCGGCAGCAGCGAGGGACCGCAGCCGAGCGTCGCCAGCATCAGTTCGCGGTTGTTGCCGCTGCGCTGGACTTCGACAGCAAAGGCAGAAGCGTCGCGGACGGTCAGATCCACCGTGAAGCCGACCTCCTCGAGCAGGGCAGCCGCGACTTCAGCCACTTCTTTGGCGCCGCCGCCGCGCCCAACAACCGGCGTATCCAGATAGAGGGTGGGCCCTTCGCCTTCGGCATAGCCAGCAGCAGCCAGGTATTCACGCGCCAGATCAGGATCATACCATTCGGCAATCACATCGGGATCAGCGTATTTTTCAGCGAAGCCCTCCGGATAATAGTCGCAGACGCGAGCCAAACGAGCGCTGGCAGCGCCATGCACTTCCGCCAGCAGATGACGGTCAAGCGCGTGAGTGATGGCTCTGCGCACATTGATATCCAGCGTGGCCGGCTGATAATCGGGGAAGGTCTCCGGGAAGGCGCCGCTTTCCGTATCGACGCGGGCATAATAGTGGTGCATCATGTTAGCGCTTTCGGTGAGCACGGTGATGCCGTCGGCCATTTCGAGATTGGGACGGTCTGGCGTCGGCACGCCGGTAATCATATCCACCTGCCCCGCCAACAGAGCGGCAACCTGCGCCGCTGGCTCGGGGATGACCTGATAGACCACGCGGTCCACCTCGGGACGCCCACTGTGATAGCCATCCCAGGCCTCATAGACATAGCGGTCATTCTCGCTCAATTCGACCAGCCTGTAAGGACCAGAGCCAACGGGATTGCGGTTGAACTCTTCTTGGCCGACCTCTTCAAAGTAATCGGGCGGCAGCAGTTCACAGCCGTTATAGCTGACGTCATTCTCGAAGTAGGCATGGGGTTCGTTGGTGGTGATATCGACGGTCACATCATCCACAACGATGACTTCCTTGACGAATGCCCACTGCTGATACAGCGGGATGTCGCCGATGGGGTGGCGGACGCGGTCGATATTCCATTTGACGGCTTCGGCATCGAGCGGCTCGCCATTGTGGAAGGTCGCGCCTTCGCGCAGGTGAAAGCGCCAGGTGGTGTCGTCGATATTTTCCCAGCTGTGGGCGGCCTGCGGGACATAGCCGCTGCCGTCGGCGGCGCGCCATATCAGACAGTCATAGTACAGGTTGAGCATCCAGTGCGTCGAGCCGTACCAGTGCGAGTGCGCATCCATCGGACGGATGGGCCCGCTGTGCGCAAAGACAAACTCGGATGCGTCATCCTGCGCGACAGCCGTTTGCAAACCCATCACACTGATGAGCAGAATCATACTGAACAGAATTAGAAGCCTTGCAATTTTCACGTTTCTCTCCTTAGTGAATAACTTATTTCAGCATGCGATAAATTGGGCATCTTTCAGACATCATTCTCGATAAATGTCACCTCCCCTGTTTCGCGGCGCGATGGCACGGTTAAACTTACCAGTTCATTGACATCCTCAAGCTGCTCCAGCCGGCCAGCACAGGCAATCAGTCGGGCAATCCGCTCTTCGGGGAGCAAATCGCCAACCAGATAGCGAAACTTTTCCTCGAACTCCTCATCGGTGAGCATATTCTCCGGCTCGCCCTTGGCATATTCGACCCGCCCCCGGTACTGTTCGCCGCTGCGGGTGACAATCCTGACTTCACAGCCGTTCTTTTTCGGCTGTTCCGCCTGAATCGCTTCATCCAGGCCGACCTTGACCAGATGGCGCAGACGGCGGGCTTCGGGATGATTGTAGGCTTCGATGTCCTCGCGGAACCAGCTGCCGCGCGTCAATATCACGGAAACCGTAACCGGCAGGCTGAAACCGGCCTGCCCGACCGTTTCGGGTTCATAATTGACGCGGAATGAGGGGGTGATGGCCCCTTGATAGCTGTCAACCTCGATGGCGGCTATCTGGCTCAAATCGGGCTGGCCTCTCTTGAGCAGTTCGTGGGTGGCATCCACGCAGGCATGCACATGCCGACAGCCGGCATGCGGCTTGAAGCCGGTCCGCGCCAAGGCCTGACCGTCAAGATTGTCCAGATAGGCGGGGTCATAGCCCGGTCCAAACGCATGGAAATAACCATAAGGCCCATCAAGCGCCCCTGGCGGCCCCTCAAATCCAAAGTCAGCCAGCTTGGCGGCATAAATGCCATTGCGCGCGCCATACCCCGCCAGCAGGTCTTTGGTATCGCAGGCGCCGGCATCATAGACATACTGCTCGGTGCCACAGGCCATATCCATCGACAAGGCCAGCGCATGTCCAATCTTCTCGGCGGGCAGCCGCATGGCGACAGCAGCCGCAGCCGCGCTCGCCAGGGTGCCCGCCTGGCCTTTGTGGTCGAGCCCGCGCTCGCGCTGCCAGCCTTTGACAGCTGTCTGAATGACATCCATCACATCATAGCCGACCGCCATCGCCTTGATAACCTGCCGCCCGCTTAAATGAAGCTGTTCACCCAATGCCAGCACCACCGGCACCAACTCCGAGGCGACGTGTCCGGCGGTGCGGTGCGAGTCATCCATCCCCAGATATTTTCCCATGACGGCATTGGCCCAGGCGGCGCCCTCCAGCGAACTGCGGCGGCCGTCGCCGACAATCGAGGCTTCATTACCGCCCATCACTTGGGCGGCATAATCCGCCGCCAGCCTGCCCAGCCGCGTCTGATACCCGCCCAGCATCGTGCCGATGAAATCCAGCGCGACCTGCCGGGCGCGGACGATGGTGAGGTCACTTAAATCATCAAATCTGCGGGCTGCGGCGTGGTTCGCAATGACAGAAAGGGCAGTCGTCTTGTTCATAAGTTTGTTCCTTTCCCCCCTCGCAGCTATCCATCCAGTTGGATGTAATAACGGTCGGCATGATGAGGCGAAAGCCGCACCGCGCCCTCTGGCGTAACCAGAAAATTATCAGAAATCAAAAAGCCGCGGTCATTCTCCAACACCGTGCCCGGATGATACGACAAGACCATATTCGGCTTCAAAACGAAGTCCGGGGCGCCAAAGGAATTGGGGCCGTCGCTGCCATCCAGGCCGGTGCTGTGGCAGTCGGGCGTGTGTTTGCCGGCCACCGCAAATCCCAAACCGCGCAGGGTTTGGTCATTGGCAGCGGAAATCATACCGAAGGTATTCCCCGCTTTGGCGATGGCTGCCGATGACTCGACCGCCAGCAGATAGCCATCCAGCAAGGCCCGCACAGCCGGCGGCAGCGGCTCGAACGAGAAGACCGCGGTCATCTCCAGCCAGTAGCCATAAGGAGATTCATACACGATTTCAAAGTTGATAATATCCTCGCGCTTCATCCGCAGTCCCTTGGCGGTCGGCACGGTATAGGGCGTCAAATCAAGCGACAGTTTTGTCCGCCCCCAGAATGCCCCGAATGATTTGATGTAACCCTCAACCGCCGCGCAGACATCCCAATAACGCGCCCCGACAAAGGCATTGTCCCGGAATACATCCATCGCTGAATCGAGGATAGCGCCATTCTGCTGGATGGCCTCCAGTTCAAAGGGCGATTTAATCTGGCGGATGGCGTTATAGGCATCGGTGATCTCGATCATCTCATAATCGGCAAGCTCCCTGGTGAACTGATGATAGGTGGCAATGCTCATCAGCTTGTTCATATTCACCATGCCAATGCGCCGCCCCCCCGTGGCATACGCTTTGGCGATTTCGCAGGTGCGCTCAACAATATCGCCGGCGGGCGACTGGACTCGTTCGGGCAGGGTCGTGGTCTCATTCCGACTCCAGACAGCCTGATACGAACTCCAGACTTGCAGCCAGGGATGGGGGTCATCCGCGCCGAGGATGGCATAAGCGCCCCCGCCCCAAAGATGAGCATGCGTGATGTAACGAATGCCGCCAATACCGCCCGGCGCCGCCTGCCCGGTAACAATCAGGACATCGAGGTCATTCTCTTTCATCATCGCCTGCAGGCGCTCGATGCGCCGCGCGACATCCCGTTTGAGTGCATCGTGAGTTAGCATAAATTTCCCGCTCCTTATCATTCAAAATCGTCAGGTCGATTCAATTCGCATTCCGTCCCCCAAATCGCCAGCGATAGGCCAAGTTGGTCACTTGCGGACTTGGCCACACAAAACATCAGCCGACATCAACCTCCGCGACCCAATCCCCCAAAATCGCCAGCACCGTATCCTCCAGCGGCAGCGGCCACGATGCCCCCGCGTGAACCATGATGCCGTCGCGGGGCGCGGTGATTTTCGACAGGATGTCACCCGAAAACGGATGCCGCACATAACCCAGCTGCTCGCCTGCCTTGACCCGCAGCCCGCGTTTGGTCTTGTCGATGAAGGTAAAGCCGCGCTCGCCGCTCGGCAGGATAACGGTATGCCTTTCAATCACCGTTACCTTAGCCACATCCGATTCAATCGGGCTGTCGAGCATGCCCAGGTGCCGCATGGCATTCAGAACGGCATTGCGGACGCGAGCGAGGTCGCGGTCACGATAATCGCGCAGGCCCGGCCCGCCGCCAATATGCGCAGCCACAGCCATTTTGCCATCCTCGGCGGCTCCCTGCGCCATCGACCCATCGTCACGATGTCCCAGCACAACCTGCGGCAAACCGACCGCAACCGCCAGCGCCCTGGATCGGTCGGCAGCGCCGGCAGCATATACGCCGGCGAAATGATGATAGCTCCACTGGGCGCCCGTCCGAATATCGAGCAGCGCATCCGCCGGCGAAATGACGGTTTGATAATACTGATGTATCATCTGCTCGCTCACTGTGCCATCGGCGCGCCCGCGCCCCAGCCGATTCAGATGTTTGTCGTCCCAGACCGCGTTAATCTGGGCGAACTCAAAGCCGGAGGTATTCATCAAAGGTACGACCACCAGCGTCCCCTTCATCTGCGCGGGGTCAAGCTCGCGGACGACATGGGGCAAAATCAGCGCTGGCTCAATTTCAAGCCCGCTTGTTCCCGACTGCACCACCAGCATGGGGCCCTCCTGCGCCCCGACCGCCAGATGCAGTGGGATATGCACCGGAAAACGTCCGTGCGTCTCGCCGGTTTTGAAGAACCCGTAGGCTTTTTCGCCTTGCTTCGCTTCTATCGCGCCTATTTTCATCAGCCCATGCTCCTAATCAAACGAAAGGGACAAATCCATCGTGCGCCGATCCTCAACGCGGTCAATGCTGCCCAGAATGCCGATGGATGTTGCGCCCACCGTGGGCCACTCCTGCCCGCTCGGAATCACGATACCATCTTCAGGCGTTGGCATTTCGGCCAATAATTCCCCCGTGTAGGGGTCAACCAGCTTGCCATAAACATCGCCCGCCCGCAGTTCATCGCGGAATTTGCGCAGCCGAATGAACAGGCCATCGACGGCCGGCTTCCAGATGACGACCCCGGCATTATAAACCGTGCACAGCGGGCCATCGGATTCGAGTTCGCCTTCAATCATGCCCATCGCTTTCATCACGTTCCAGATGCCGCGCTCGGCATCCCGAACGTTGTCATCGCCATTTTTGAACCAGCCGGTGCCGCCGCCAAATTCGAGGGTAATCTGCACCGTATTGGCTTCCTCGATGGCCGATTTGGCCTGATTGGCGCCAAAGGTGCCGGGCGGGAAGAAGGCCGCCTGGTCGAGCCCAAAGGCGACCACCAGTTTGCGCCTCTTTTTCTCGATATCGGTCAAATTGTCGGGGTCTTTTTCCGCGCCAAACAAGACATAACGTTCATAGGCGGTTCGGGCGCCGGCATGAAAGTCAATCATCACATCCGCCTGCCGGATGACCTCATTGAAATAGACATACGCAATCTGGTCGGATATGCTGCCGTCTTTTTTGCCGGGGAAGAGGCGGCTGATGTCTTTGCCGTCCAGCCGCGACCCGCGCTCACCGAGTTCGAAGCCGGCCCGATTGACCACCGGCACAGCGATGACATTGCCTTTCATGGCGCCGGGGTCAAGGCTGTCAGCGAGATTCAGCAGCGCGATGGATCCAATGACCTCCGCCCCGTGAATCGCCCCCTGCACCAGCAGGGTAGGCCCTGGCTCGGCCCCAGCGAAGAGATGCACGGGTATATCCGGCCGCAGGCCGGAACGCGCTGCCCCCGTCTCCAGATAGCCAAAGACATGTTCGCCGGCCCGCGCCTGCAAATTGCCTGCTTTTAACATTCATTCATCTCCTTGAACTCTGTATGGACACCGCGGGGATGCAGATATTTTTTGAACCAGCCGAGGATGCGATGCTGCCGTTCAATGCGATTGCCGGGACGCCCGCCGCGCGACAGGCCGTGATTCTCGCCCTCGAATATGACCAGTTCCACCGGCTTGCCGCGCCAGCGCAAGGCCGCGAACATCTGCTCGGCCTGCTCCAGCGCACAGCGATAATCTTCGTCGCTGTGAATAATCAGCAGCGGCGTGTTGACGCTGTCGATATAAGCCAGCGGCGACTGCCGCCAGCTGCTTTGCAGGTCGCGCCAGGGGTCGGTGCGGGTCTCGCCGCCGGTGCATTCGGGCCCGATGTCGGATGTGCCGAAGAAACTGATCTGATTGGTGATGGAGCGCTGGGTCACGGCGGCGGCAAAACGGTCAGTATGCCCAACTATCCAGTTGGTCATAAAACCGCCGCAGCTTCCGCCCGTGACGCCCATGCGGCCGCTGTCAATATAAGGGCGCGCGGCCAACTCATCCACGCCCAGCATAATCTCCTCGTAATCCCTGCCGCCCTGGTCGCCCTCGCTGGCTTTTGTCCATGCCTGACCATAACCGGCGGTCGTGCCGCGCTGGTTGAAACAGGCGACGGCGTAACCCGCATTGGCATACACCTGAAACTCATGATTGAAATCCCAGGAGAACATCGAACAATGCACATATAAGACCAGGGGATATTTCCTGCTGGCATCGAAATGAAGCGGTTTTATCAGCCAGGCATGCACCTTGGCGCCTTCCACACCGTCATACCAGTAGCTTTCCGGCACCGCCAGCCGATGGTCGCGCAGCCAGGGATTGAGATGGGTCAGCTGGCGGGTCTTGCCCTTCTGCCAGAGGTGCAATTCCCCCGGATTCGACGGGTCGGCCTGCCCGTAAGCGACCGTGCCGCCGACCGCCGGGCTGTATTCAAAGGTCACGCTGTCGCCGCCGACCAGCTTTTCATATTCGCCGGCGGTATTGATGCGATAGAGGTTGGCTGCCCCCTGTTCGGTCAGCAAAAAGTAAATCCATTCATCGCCCTCGGCCCACTTCACAGTCACATTGGATAAGCCGGTGCGCTGGTCGGCAACCGCATAATTGCCAACTTCCTCGTCAATATCCGCCCCCAATTTAACGGCTGTGCCAGCTTCGACATCGGCAAGATAAGGCTGCCAGAAATTCCGCCTGTTGACCGGCGGGGCGTAGTTGTGGCCGGCAAAGGCAATCAAGCGGTCATCTGCGCCCCAGGCTGGGCTGAAAGCCGTCCCCTGCCAATCGGGCAGCAGCAGCCGCGCTTCACCATCAGGGAAATCGCAGACCAGGATTTGACCATAACCCAAAGGCACATTCTGCTCCCGCGCCATGCCAACGAACGCCAGCCGCATCCCGCGCTGACTCCACTTGGGCGCTGAATAATCGCATTCGCTGTCGGTCACCTGAACGAAGTCGCCCGTCCCCAGTTCCAGCACCCATATCTGGCTGAAGCGGTCATGCACCCAGCCGACGCCATCCTGTTTATAGCGCAGCCGGCGAATCACCTTGACAGTCGGCTGGGGGATGCCGGGCGCGGGCCCGCGCTCATCGGCTGACCTCATGGCCGTCCAGCGCACCCCCGCCAGCCGGCTGCCATCGGCTGACCAATCGAGACTGGCAAGCGGCCGGCCATCGGTCGGGTAGACCGCTTCAGCCCCGTCAGCCAATGTGAGCACCCGCACCGAGTCGCCGCCGCTGTCACGATAGCTGTAAGCCAGCCGCCGGCCGTCGCGGCTCCAGGCAATCGAAGATGCCTGACAGTCACCGCTTGTCAGGCGCACCGCGGCATCTGCCGCCAGATGACGCAGATAGAGATGGGTGATATAACCATTGGAAGCGGCATCGGGCTGGCGAATAGTATAGGCAGCCTG
>DAOUKA010000085.1:0-9948 GCA_034421915.1 Anaerolineae bacterium | reverse complement strand
GGAAGAATTCCAGCGCATAGCGCAGCTGCTTGAATTCAACCCGCAGGGCGTGCAGGGTCTCATCCCCAGCCTGCGGCAGCACGGTTTCATAAGCTCTGACCCGCGCCAAACGCTCATACAGCAATATCGGCAGGACATGCCGAACCTGATGAGGCGCTTCGGGACAGGGGGTCGGCACAGCCCCCCTGCCGGATTCTGCGCTGAACTCCCCCAGCCGATTCACAAAGCGCCGATACGACTTGGAGTCGAACAAAGTGTTCAGCTTGAGACGGCATTTGTGGCGGCGCTGATCCAATTTTTGAATCACAGCGTCCAGATGCGACCTGGAATCGAGGGACAGCGTATCCTGGAAGTCCCGCAAATCAAGGATGAGGACATCCAAATCACGAATGTCGCCCAGCGAGCGGGCAATATCTCGCAGCTCGCGCCCATATTTACGGACCAGCTTGGGCTTGTAATGCGTTCCAATCAACTTGAACAGGCTGCGCATCCGCCTAATGGCGACGCGCATCTGATGCACCGATTCAATATCCTCCCCGCTGCGACTGCCGTCTTCATGCCGTTTCATCTTCGCAAGCTGCCGAGCAATGATTTTGCGTCCGGCCTCGGCCATCGGGTCAGTCATCAGAATATCCTGCGTCTGCGCTGTCATCATCCCAAACTTTCTGTTAAATCCTGAACAGCATCCATTATAATCGCAGCCGAGGATTTTGTTAAGATAAGCCTAAACGGGCTATGCTATACTGGTGTTCAATAGACAGGGAAGATGAGGATGGATGAACCCGTCGTCTTGATAACTGGCGCATCCAGCGGAATCGGGCGCGCCAGCGCACTCGCATTTGCACGCGCTGGCTATCATGTAATCGGCATGGCCCGCCGACTGGAGCGCCTTGAAGCGCTGCAAGCTGAAATACGGCGGCTGCCCTCACCGCATGGCGGTTTTCTCCCGATTGAAGGCGATGTCCGCCAAGCGGATTCGGTCGAAGCGGCCGTCAGCCGCACCCTGGAAAAGTTCGGCCGCCTTGATGTGCTGGTTGCCAATGCGGGCGTCGGGCATCGCGGCACCATCGCGGATTCGGGCTGGGACGACATGCAAGCGCTGCTACGCACCAATATAGACGGGGTGCTGCACAGTGTACGCGCCAGTGTCCCAGCGATGCGCCAAGCTGGCGGCGGACACATTGTGCTGGTATCATCAGTCGCCGCCAGCGTCTACCTGCCATACGCCGCCATCTACGCCGCCAGCAAAGCCTTCATATCCAATCTGGGCGGCTCACTGCGCCTCGAACTGGAAAGCGACAGTATCATGGTGACAGATATGCTGGTCGGGCGCACCGCCACCGAATTCGACCCGAATCGGCTGGGCGCTGGCAAGCGAAACAGCAGCAGCCTGCCAGCCATGAATGTCGAGCAGGTTGCGGCCGCCATCCTCAAGGCAGTCGAGCGGAAGCCAAGGCGCGTTGTCCTGCGATGGCTTGACCGCCTGATTATCCTGGGCGGGGCTGCCGCGCCCGACCTTATCGGACGGCTGGCGAAAAAACAATACGAAGACTGAAACACCACCAAGCAGAGACATGGCAAAAAAACAGAAGCTCAATTCGATGCGCCTGCTCGAAGCCAACCGAATTCCCTACGAAGTCTTCAGCTATGACAGCCGAATTCGGGATGCGCAGCAGGTGGCGGAATCGGTCGGTCTGCCAGAAGCGGCGGTCTTCAAGACCCTGGTAGCCAAAGCGCCATCCAGCAAAAAACCCATCCTGGTGATGCTGCCATCCAACACGACCTTAAACCTCAAGGCTCTGGCAAAATCCTTGAACGAGAAAAAGGCCGCGCTGGCATCTTATGCCGATGCCGAGAAACTGACCGGCCTGCAAGTCGGGGGCATCAGCGCAGTCGCCCTGATGCACAAAAACTGGGATGTCTATCTGGACAGACGCGGGGCTGAACTCCAGCACATTGTCATCAGCGCCGGCCAGCGCGGGCTGCAGCTGCGGGTCGCCAGCGCAGCGCTGCTCCGATTATTGCGCTGCAAAATCATTGATGTCGCTGAAGAATAATTGAACCGCTTAACGCGAGAGGATTTTGGCGAGCTCAAAGTATTCCGGGGTGATTTGACGCGACCTGGAAGTGCAGTCCGCCAGCGGCAGCGGCTTCTGTTCTCGGCCAACCCGCGCCACCATAACGCCCGATTCGCCCCCAAGCAGCAGGTCGACCGCATCCACGCCCATACGCGTCGCCAGCAGGCGGTCAAATGCCGTCGGGCTGCCGCCGCGCTGCGTATGCCCCAAAATGGTCAGCCGAATTTCAAAACCAATATAATTCTGTTCCAGGAACTTGGTCAATTCGGTGACCTGATAAGGCGCCCCTTCCGCCAGAATGGCAATCGCATGCGATTTGCCGCGGATATAAGCATCTTCGAGCGAGAAAGCGATTTCGCCCATAGTAACGCCATTTTCTGGCGTGACCACAATCTCCGCGCCCCCCAAAATCCCGCCCATCACCGCCAGATAGCCGCAGTCGCGCCCCATAACCTCAATGACAAAGGCGCGGTTGTGCGAACTGGCGGTATCGCGCAGGCGGTCAACGGCATCCAGAATCGTGTTGAGCGCCGTATCGACGCCGATGCTGGTGTCTGTCCCCCAAATATCATTGTCAATGCTGGCTGGCACGCCCACAGTCGGCACGCCCAGCTTGTGCAGCTGCAAGGCGCCGCGCAGGCTGCCATCCCCGCCAATCACAATCACGCCCTCAATCCCGCGCTCGCCAAGACGGCGCTGCCCTTTTCGCTGTCCGCGCAAGGTCTTGAATTCTTCGTTGCGGGCTGTTTGCAGAATCGTCCCGCCGCGCTGAAGGATGCCGCTCACTTCGAGGCTGGTCAGCAGAGCCATATCACCCGCTATAAGCCCCTGATAGGCCTGACGGACGCCATAAACTTCAACATCCCTGTCCATCCCGGCGCGGACAACCGCGCGAATGGCTGCGTTCATTCCCGGCGCATCACCCCCGCTGGTCATTACGGCAATACGTTTCATGGTGACGGACTCCTGAATTCCTCTCCCCTGTTCCCTCTGCCAAACACAAGAACCGCTTCCAGAAAGACACTGTCCTTTCCATTATAACGGCTTATGCCCGCAATCCGGTTAAACAGGTAAAAATTCGCCTGTCCGCTGGGCATCCTCACGGCTCTTCGATGGAAATATGCGCTTCGCTGCCCAAAATCTTGACCAAAGCCTGCTGCAATGCCGGACCAATGGCGGTGGTATGCTGGGGAAACTTGAGCGTCACCGGCTTGTGCGGGCGGTTAATCACAATCTTAAAACGATCTTGGCCAGGGAAACTCACCAATTCATGGTGAATGCGCGTCAGCCTGCGTCCGTCTTTGTCAGGGTTGTCCGATACCTCAAAACAGATGCGGATGGTACGCGCCGGCCTGTCCTCCGATGGCGCCTCCAAGGGCATTTCCAGCCGCTCGGTTTCACCCGCCCATTCAGGCTGCGCTTCATCCTCACCGCCAGCATCCAGTTCATCCACCGAAGGGGCACCCCCGCCTGAACCGCCGCCAGCAGCCTCATCCGTGCTTTGCCTCGCATCAACTGGCTGGCTGGCCGCGGGTTCGTCTGCCAGCGCCCAGACAGGGGGCGAATCATCAGGGAAAGCCGGCGGCTCATCGGCCGCCATAATCATATTAAAATCAATCGATACATTCTCGGCTATAATTTGAGGGTCGCCGCGGCTGTCATCGTACTTGCCGACCACCGTCACGATTTCGCCTTCAAACAAGCCTTTTTCGCTGTCCGATTCAGTCAGCGCCGCATTTTTCTCGCTAAAATAATTCATCACTTTGGTATAGCTGCGCGGGAACAGCACCACCTCGATAATGCCCGCGCTGTCATGCCAATCCTCCAGGCTGAGAACCGCCATCATATCATCGTTCCTGGTGGTGATTTTCCGCACCGAAGTCAGTTCACCGGCAACGCGCACCTGCTCCGGCTTTGCCAGCGCGGGATTCTTCAAGTCGGTGATTTTTTGCAGCTTTTGCTTGGCGAAAACCGACTTATAGCGGTCTATCGGGCGCCCCGTGACATACAGACCCAGCAATTCCTTTTCCCATTTCAGCTGTTCGCGCGGCGAGTATTCCTCGATTTCGGTCAGGCTGTGCAGCAGGCCCACCTCATCAGCAGCCGCCTCGCCAAACATATTCATCTGCCCGATTTCCTTGTCCTTGTGATGGCTGCTGCTGTAACTGACGATGCCCTCCAATGCCGCCAGCAGGGTCGCGCGTGTGCCAAATTTCACCAGCGCCCCGACCTTAATCAGGCTTTCCAGCGTCCGCTTGCCCAGCTTGCGCAAATCCACTCGCTGGCAGAAATCCATCAGATTGTCAAAAGGCGCCTCGCCCCGGTCGCGGATTAAATCTTCCAGCGCCCGGGCGCCGGCATTTTTGACGGCAGCCAGCCCAAAGCGAATCCCCCGCCGGCCATCAGCCCCCGCCTCAATATCAAAATCCAACTGACTGTAATTGACATCCGGCGGCAAAATCGGGATATTCAAGCGGCGGCACTCTTCCAGAAAGGTGGCGACCTTGGTCAAATCATCCCGCTGGACATTGAGCAGCGCGGTCATATATTCTTCGGGATAATGGCATTTCAGGAAAGCCGTCTGCACGGTAATCACGGCATAATCGGCAGCATGCGATTTATTAAAGCCATAATCGGCAAAGAACTCAATCATATCAAAAATGACTTCGGCAGTTTCGGACGGGATGCCATTTTTCGGGCCCCGTTCCAAAAAAATCGCTTTATGCTTGCTAAGCTCCTCCGGCTTCTTCTTGGAGACCGCGCGGCGCATCAAATCGGCTTCACCGAGCTCATAATCGAATAATTCGCCGGCAATCTGCATGATTTGTTCCTGATAAACACAGATGCCATAGGTCTCATCGAGGATGGCGTCCAGCTTGGGATGCAAAAGCGGTATCTCTTCTTCGCCATTCAGGCGCTTGTTATAATCGGCAATGAACTCCATCGGTCCCGGACGATACAACGAAATCGCGGCGATGATATTCTCGAACACCTTGGGACGCATGCCCCGCAGCGTCTGCTGCATCCCGCCGGATTCCACCTGAAAAACCCCAATCGTCTCGCCGCGCCCCATCATCACAAAGGCCTCGTCCAGCATATCCCGCTCTTTGTCGCTAATCGGTGAATCGTGGCGATAGGGAATGCTGTCCATCGTGTAGTCCATGCCCCGATGACGCGAAATCAACTCACATGCCTGGCGCAGAATGGTCAAGGTCGATAAACCCAAAAAATCAACTTTCAGCAAACCAATCGACTCGGCTGTCTCCATCGGGTACTGCGTCACCGCCTTCAGCGCGCCGCCCGACATATCCTTGCCCGTGATGCGGTGCAGCGGGATGTAATCCACCAGGGGTCTGTCGGCAATAATCACACCAGCCGCATGCGTCGAGGCATGGCGCGTCATGCCCTGCAACTCAATCGCGGTGTCAATGACGCGCCGAAGCTCCACATCTTCGCCATACAGAGCGCTTAATTCCGGATTGGCGTCTACATACTCGCGCAGCTTCTTTTGCCGCGCCTCCTGTGGAATCATGGCAGCCGCCCGATTGATTTTGCCCAAATCCACATTCAGAACCCGCCCCACATCCCGCACCGCCGCCTTGGCGCCCATCGTGCCGAAAGTGATAATCGCCGCCACCTTGTCCTCGCCATATTTCATCGCCGTATAGGCAATCATCTCGCCGCGGCGGTCATCAGGATAATCCAAATCAATATCAGGCATACTGACGCGCCCCGGATTTAGGAAGCGCTCGAAGAGCAGGCTGTTTTGAATCGGGTCAATGTTGGTAATGCCCAGACTGTAAGCCACCAGACTCGCCGCGCCAGAGCCGCGCACATTCCACCAAATATCGGCATGACGGGCAAACTCGCACAAGTCCCACACAATCAGGAAATAAGTATCGAAACCCATGCTGTGGATGATATCCAGTTCGCGGTCAATGCGCTTGGTGAACACCGAGTCGCTGCGCCAGTCGCCGCCAAAGCGCCAGTCCATCCCCATCTCCACCAGATGACGCAGGTAAGTCGCTTCGTCAGAGCCATTCGGCACCGGGAAAATCGGCAGATGATAGCCCTTGGGCGACAAATCAATATCGGTCATATCCGCGATTTTGAGCGAGTTGGCAAATGCCTCGTCAATCAGCCTCTCGGGCGCCCCCTTGAAATCGGCGCGCATTTCTTCCGTCGTCTTGAGGTAATAGCTGTTGGGCTCCAATTTCATCCGATTGTCTTCAGTCTTTAACGCGCTGGTCTGGATGCAAAGCAGGGTGTCATGGGCATCCCAGTCGCGCTCGTGGACATAATGAACATCATTGGTCGCCAGCAGCTGCACCTTGCTGTGGCCGCTCTGCCGATAATCATAGAGCCAGCCGTTCAGCCGATGCAGGGAAGCCAAGTCGTGATTCTGCAATTCGAGATAAAAATTCTCCGCCCCAAAGACATCCTGATACCAGCCAATTAACTCCCGCGCCCGCTGATCGTCTCCATGGGTGACCATACGCGGAATCTCCGCCGCCAGACAGCCACTGGTGGCGATAATGCCCTCGGCATGCGCCGCCATCAACTCCTTGTCGATGCGCGGACGATAATAATAGCCCTCCAACTGCGCCGCCGATGCCATCTTGAGCAGGTTTTGATAGCCAGTCATGTTCTTTGCCAGCAAGAGCATGTGATAAGGGCTGCGGTCCAGACGCGGGTTGCGGTCCTGCATCCCGCGCGGCGCCAGATAGCCCTCCATCCCCACCACCGGCTTAATCCCGGCGCTGACGCAGGCGCGGTAAAAATCCATGACGCCAAACATAACGCCATGGTCAGTGATGCCCAGCGCCGGCATCTCAAGCTCCTGCGCCCGCGCCACCAGGCTCTTGATTTTGCTCTGACCATCCAGCAGGGAAAATTCGGTATGTACATGGAGATGAACAAAGTCACAGGTCATAATTTGTCAGTCGCCCAGTCCAGGTTTCAAATCATACAGAACGATTGTAGTATAGCAGCAGGCATGGCGAAAGAGAGATTCAAATATCCGACAGGTTAAAATGTGCCCGAATTGCCAGAAGTTGAAACAGTCGTTCGCGGGTTGCGCGAACCCCTGATTGGACGCCGCATCCAAAAAATGTGGTGCGACTGGGAGAAAACCATTCATTCACCGCATCCAGCCGAGTTCTCGGCGCGGATAATCGGACAGACGGTGCGCGCCATTCGGCGCCGCGCCAAATACATCCTGATTGAGCTTGATGCGGACGTGCTGGTCGTCCATCTTAAAATGTCGGGCCGTTTATATGTCGCCGCCAAGACGGCACAGCACCGCGCCGACAAATGGGTGCATCTGCGCTTTGATTTGGATGGCGGCCGGCAGCTGCGCTTTTCCGACGCGCGCAAGTTCGGCAGGGTATATTTGACCGGCGACGCGGAGAAACTGCTGGGGCATCTGGGACCGGAACCCCTCGATGAGACCTTTACACCCGCCTTGTTTCGTGAACGTCTGCAAGCCCGCAAGCGCATGATCAAGCCGCTCCTGCTCGACCAGCGCTTTGTGGCTGGCATCGGCAATATCTATGCCGATGAGGCTTTGTTTCATGCCGGCATTCACCCGACAGCCCGCCCCCACCAACTGACAGCGCCGGACACCGCGCGCTTGCACCAGGCCATCCGCGCTGCGCTGCATGCCGGCATTGAACATGAGGGCGCCAGCATCAACTGGTATCGCAAACCCGACGGCGCGAAGGGCGCTTCACAAAATCACTTCTATGTCTACGGACGGGACAGCCAGCCCTGCAAGCGCTGCGGCACCATCATCGACAAGATTCGCCTTGCCCAGCGCGGCACCCACTACTGCCCCGCCTGCCAGCCCGAACGCCTGGATTAAACTCACCCTGGATTGTCATACTGAAACGGCTGCGCCTGCACGCTGATATGCCCTTTTTCATTTTGGCGCAGGCGGCCGAGAGGTTTGACCGCATCATGCGGGAAAATCAGCAGCGCATCCGTTTCCAGCGCCCACCGCTGCCAGATGCGCTTGGTTTCCAGCGTGACCAGCGGCTCCACATCAAAGGCAGTCATCCAAGCCAGACGCTCGATATGCACCGCGAAAGATGCCAGGTCACAGACAAACGCGGCAAATTCGCCCCGACTTTCAATGCGAACGCTCATGTGTGCCGGCGTGTGCCCCGGCGTCACCACCGCCGTGACCCCCGATGCAATCTCGGCATCGCCTTCCAGCAGCCGCATCTGACCGGCTTCAAACAGCGGCGCATAATTATCCGGCCGATATGTCGCGCGGGTTCGTTCATTGGGCTTCAGAGCATCCTCGTATTCGCGCCGCTGAACAAGATATTCGGCATTCGGGAAAGCCGGCGCAAGCGCCCCATCCGCGCCCAATCGCTGGTTGCCGCCGCAATGGTCATCATGCAGATGTGTATTAATCACGATGTCGATGTCGGCTGGCGATACGCCAATCGCCGCCAAGCCCTTGTGCGTGCCATCAAAGCAGGTCGTGCGGTAACGTTTTTGCAGTTCCATGCTCAATCTGTTGCCATAGCCGGTATCTACTATGATATGCCTGCCACCGGCGCGAATCAGCAGATTGTGCGTGGACATCGGTATCAGATGGCGGTCATCAGCCTGCACATACCTTGACCACAGCGCGCGCGGCACCAAGCCGAAGACCCCACCAGGATCAACGCGGTTGGTCACATCGTTAAATACAAAGATGTCAATATCGCCTATGGCAATCATTCGCTGTCACGATACCCTTGTGCCCTGGCGCAATAACAAAGTTTGCATAAAGAAACACTGGCCGGCTGTTAATGCCGTTTGTATCTGGGGCTGTGAATGACAATAAAATGCCAGACAGCCCTTTGATGCAAGTTATTATATCTGAATATCAGGCTTCCTGCCATTTTCCCGATGTTTGATCTTCGCGCATGTGGCAGTATTTATACTTCCTGCCACTGCCACACCAGCATGGGGCGTTGCGGCGCGGACGTTTCTTGCTTTTGCGAACCGTCTGCTGCTTGGGACGGTCGGCGCTGCCGAAGGTCGCGTCGGGTCGATATTCGCGGGTTCGGCGGCGTCTCTGCGGCGTCTGCGCAATCGCCGGCTGCACCAGAAAGATATTGCGCGAAGCAATCTGGCGATAGGTATCCTCGACCGCGCGAAACATCTGGAAGCCCTGCCGCTGATATTCCACCAGGGGGTCTTTCTGCGCCACCGCCTGCAAGCCAATGCCCTCGCGCAGAATATCCAAATCCGTCAGATGACGCTGCCAGTAATGATCCAGCGCCCGAATGACCGTCTGGCGTTCGGCAATCTCCATCAGGCTGTCCCGCGCTGCCTCAAGCTGAATCTGCTTCGCTTCCAGCATATCGCGGGCATGACGGGCCAGTTTGTCCACCAGCGTTTCCGGCTCAAGCTCATCAAACATCTCCGGCGTCACTTCCTCAGCGATAGGCAGGCCAGTGCTCGCCATGCGCTGATACATGGCTTCAGCCTCCAAAAACTCGCCCTCATGATCAGCCGAGAAAATATCCTCGACAGTCGCCGCAATCTGGTCTTCAATCATGGCGCGGTAATCCGCGTGCAGCTGGTCGGCATCCTTGCGCAGCCAGTCCAGCCGCTGCGTATAGATGATTTCGCGCTGGCGGTTGACCACATCGTCATATTCAACCACCCGCTTGCGAATATCAAAGTTATGCCCCTCGACTCGGATCTGCGCCTGCTCGATGGATTTGCTAATCATATTATGCTGAATCGCCTCATCTTCAGGGAAGCCGGCGGTTTTCATCAGACGTTTTACATTGTCGTTGGCAAAACGTCTCATCAGTTCATCATCAAGGCTCAAATAAAAGCGCGATTCGCCAGGATCCCCCTGACG
>DAOUKA010000084.1:0-3811 GCA_034421915.1 Anaerolineae bacterium | reverse complement strand
TGTTCGATCAAAATGCGATTGCGGCTTTGGCGGCTTATAATGCTGGGCCGGGGCGCGCCTTGGATTGGAATGCGCTCGCTGGCGGTGACCCCGATCTTTTTATGACCACCATCACGATTGATTCGACGCGCAAATATGTGCAGTACATTTACCGCAACTTCAATATCTATCGGGAGTTGTATGGCATCAGCCCGGCGAATTAGACGACAGCCCGTGATTCATCAAATCGTTTTGTCTCCTTGCGGGTTATCCATTATGAAGCGGCTTGACTTTGATGTTAAACTAATAGCAAGGCATTTGGACGCTGCGAAAGGAGGGCGCCGTGCAAGCGCAGCGGCTGCTTGATAACCTTCAGGCACAGCATGACCGCAACATCGACGAATTTTTTGGCAATCCCATTCTGGTTGACAGCTTGCATCAGGCGGCGCCTTTCGAGCAGGTCAGCCGGGTGGCGGTCTTGACCGAGGCGTTTTTGCCCAAGGTGGATGGCGTCGCCAAGACAGCCTATCTCACCGTTCGCTATCTACAGGAAACCGGGCGCGAGGTTTTGGTGCTGGCGCCGGATATTGCCGTTGATAATGTGGGCGAATCCCGCGTGATTCCGCTGCCGTCAATCGGTTTGCCCCAGGCGCCCGAAACCCGCATGGCGCTGCCCAATCCGGCTGTCGCCCGACATATCGGGGATTTTCAGCCTGATTTGATTCATCTTTTCAGTCCAGCCGCGATGTCAGTCAACGGCATGGCGGTGGGTCGGCATCTGAATCTGCCCGTGATTGCCAATTATCAAACCGACTTGCCCGGCTATGTCGGCCAATACGGATTGCCGCTCTTGTCGGGGCCTGTCAATCGCTGGCTGCGCTATATTCACAATGGCTGTCATCTCACCCTGGCGCCGACCCGAACCATTATTCGGCAATTAAGGGCAGAAGGGTATCGCCGCGTTCGCTATTGGGGGCGGGGCGTGAATACCGAGCGATTTCATCCTGTCCATCGGCGGGCGGAAATGCGTGAGCGGCTGCTGAATGGACGCGACCCGAATTCGCTTTTGTGCATCTTTGTCGGACGGCTGGCAAACGAAAAGCGGGTGGATTTGCTGATTGATGCCGCCAGGCTGTCGGGTGTATCCCTGACGATTATCGGGGATGGCGCCTTGCGCGAGGAACTCGAGGCGATGTTTGCCGATACCGATGTCTATTTTACGGGCTATTTGATTGGCGATGAGCTTGCGCAGGCTTTTGCCAGCGCCGATGTCTTTGCCTTTACCGGCGAGAACGAAACCTTCGGGCAGGTGATTCAGGAAGCGATGGCATCAGGACTGCCGGCGGTTGTTGTCAATTCTGGGGGAGCGCCAGATGTGATTGAAGACGGCGTGACCGGGATGATTGTCGAACCCTCCCCGGCGGATTTCGCCGCGGCGATTCGATACCTGCGCGACCAGCCGCACATCCGCCACCAGATGAGCCGAAGAGCCCGAGAAATAGCGGAACAGCGCCCTTGGTCTGCGCTGATGGCACAGCTTGAAGGCTATTATGAAGAGGCCTGGAAAATGAATCAGCGTTTCAAGAGCCTGTTTGGCTCAACGCGCTATCATTTGCCGACTTCCATTCCAGCGCAGCTTGTGCGGCGTCCGCGCAATGCCTCATAGCTGCGGCCTGAAGGCTTGGCGCTGTGCTTGCATCGGGCTGAATCGGAGGATGGAAACCCGATATGTCAGATGAAATCGGGCGGCGAACGCTCGCGCTTATATCGCACGATGGCAAAAAAGCTGACATGGCCGCTTTTGTGATGGAGCACAAAGGGCGCTTGTCCGAATTTAGTCTGGTGGCAACCCAGACGACTGGCAGGCTGATCCATGAGAAAACCGAACTCGAAATCAAGTGCATGTTATCTGGTCCCTACGGCGGGGATGCCCAGATTGCGGCGATGGTTGCCGAAGGGCGCATCCATGGGGTGTTTTTCTTTGTAGACCCTTTGGGCAAGCACCCGCACGATCCGGATATACAAGGGCTGCTGCGGATTTGCAATGTTCACAATGTCCCGCTGGCGACCAATATCGCCACCGCCAAGCTGCTCATCAATGCCTGACCGCATCAGCCGTGATTTGCCATGCAACAAAGCGCTAGCCTCTGCGTAGTACAGCGCAGGCAGGGCCTCCGCATGGCGGGGAAGTAAAGGGTAAAGAACGTGGCAGAACCCGATCCGACTATTGTTGAATGGGTAGAAGCAACCAAGAAGGGCAACCAAGATGCCTTTGCCGAGTTGGTTTATACCTTTCAAGATCCGGTTTATAACCTGTGCTATCGGATGCTGGGGGACGGCGGCGAGGCGGAAGATGCAAGCCAGGAGACCTTTCTGCGCGCCTATACCCATATCCACCGTTATGACACCGGGCGCTCCTTCAAAACTTGGGTGATGTCGATTGCCTCGAATCATTGCATTGACCGCCTGCGAAAGCGCCGCATGCAGTATGTATCGCTGGATGATGAGCCGACCGCCGCCGCGCTTGCCTTGAGCAGCAGCGACCCCCTGCCCGAACAGAAAACCCTGCAAAACGAGCGCAGTGAGGTCATCCAGGAATTGCTGTTAAAGCTGGATGCTGGCTATCGCGCTGCGGTGATTTTGCGTTATTGGTATGACTACTCGTATGCGGAGATTGCCCAGACGATGAACACCACCGAAAGCGCCATAAAAAGCCGTCTGTTTCGCGCGCGGCGCACGTTGGCTGGTTTAATCGGCGAGGCAAGTGATGAAGATGGGCTAAGGAATCCGCAGCTGAAAGGAAACTAGGATGTCCGACAAGCACAGCCTGCAACGACAGGATATGATGCAGGAATCGATTGATGGTCAGCTTTCCGCGGAGTTGTCGCGGCAGTTATTTGATATTCTGGATCGAGATCAATCTGCTGCCCGGGAATATGACCGCTTGCAGCGGGTCGATGTGCTGTTCAAGCGGGCTTCCCATCGGCGTGCGCCCGCTCGTCTGGCGGCTACCATCATGGCGCGTCTGGCAAAGCAGGTCGAGGCGGAAACCCAACTGTCTGACCTGTCGCCCGAAACGCAAAAGGTGATGATGCTGAGCCTGTCCGCCTCGATGATGGCGATGATGCCGCTTATGGAAGCCGCCTCGTGGCTGGTGCTTCATGCCCATCGTGACCCCAAATTGCTAAGCGAGGTGATGATTCACACCATCGGCTGGATGTCATTTGCGACCGATGCCTTGATTCTGCTGCTGGAGGATGCGGAAAATCTGGCGCGGACACAGCCCGAAGTGGCGGCGGCAACCCTGGCGCTGACGCCCTATATGCTGGAGAGCCTGCTGGATTATCTGGACGAGGCCCTGGCCGCCGAATCTCCGCAGGGTTAGCTTCAGGGTAGACGAACAGGAACATGAAAGGGGTACAGCCCAGCCCGTACCCCTTGAGAATGCCCCCTGCGCTGCCATTCAGTTCACATTCTCATCCGGTATCATCTCAATTTTGCGGACTTTGAAAGTAACGATGCCATCCGGCACTTCTATCTTGACGCGGTCGCCGACCTGTTTCCCCAGCAGCGCCCGCCCAACCGGCGAATCCAGCGAGACGCCGCGGCGGCCGTGTGTAATCTCTTCCGTATCGAGCAAATCCATCGTGAAGACTTCTTTTTCCACCGTATCATAGACGGTCACGCGATTGCCGGGTGTAATCGTATTCGGGTCTTCGTCGGCGTCAATGATTTCGGCACGCGCCAGCACATTTTGCAAATGAGAAACCCGCTCATCCAAACGCTCTTTGGAAATCATCGCATCGAAAAATACGGCTTCCTCACCTTGGTC
>DAOUKA010000083.1:0-5211 GCA_034421915.1 Anaerolineae bacterium | reverse complement strand
ACGGCGGCCGCCATAACTAACGCGGTGGATTCGGTGACATGCTCTAGCACGGCCTGGTGCATGGACTCGGCCGAATCCACTTCCAGCAGGGTGAGGCCAATCGGGGGCGGCAGATGGCTGGCGGCGGAAATCAGGACGACTTCGGCGCCGGCATCCAGCCCGGCCTGCGCGATGGCATAGCCCTGTTTGCCGGTGGAGCGGTTGGTGATGTAGCGCACTGGATCCAGCGCTTCGCGCGTGCCGCCGGCGGTGACAACCAGCTTATGCCCGGCAAGCTCGCCATCCAGGCCGATAATGCGGCGGATATGACCCATGAGGGCCGCGGTCTGCGGGAGACGTCCCTTGCCGCGCAGCCCACTGGCAAAGCGCCCGACTTCAGGCTCAATCAAGTGGATGCCGCGGCGCTGCAAGGTCTCAAGATTGGATTGGGTCGCCGGGTTTTCATACATGCCGCTGTCCATGGCGGGCGCGATGATGATGGGACAGCCGGCCGCCAGCGCGGTGACCGACAGCAGGTCATCCGCCAGCCCATGCGCCAGCTTCGCCATGGTGTTGGCGGTCGCGGGGGCAATCATCATCAAATCGGCCGCTTCAGCCAGCCCGACATGCGCGATATGCGCCCCCAGCCCGCCAGCGTGTCCCGCCTGCCAAAGATGGGTGTAGACCGGGCGGCCGGTCACCGCCTGGAAAGCCAGGGCGCTCACAAAACGCTGCGCCGCCGGGGTCATCACCACATCAACGGCTGCGCCCGCCTGCGTCAGCTTGCTGGCAAGGTCAACCGCCTTGTAGACGGCTATGCTGCCGCAGACTCCCAGCAGGATGCGTTTATCCCGCAGCAGCGCGATTTCATCCATGACTCGTCCTCGATTTCCGATGTGATATGATCTTACCCAATCGCAGGCGGAAACAAAAGGCCGCTGGCCTAATGCAACTCGCAATCGGCCGCGATTTCTGATAGAGTTGACCTGATAACAAGGACATTCATAGCAGGAGACAGGGTATGAGTTCGGGTGTCATCCAGGGGCGGGCCGGCTTGCCCCGCCTGATGCTGGCGCTGGTCTTGATGATATGTTCGGGGTGCAGCCTGGGATTGCGGCCGCGGGGCAGCAGCGATGGCGCATTTGAAGGCCCGCCAGCGATACAGATTGCTTCACCGCTGCCCAACCAAACCTTTCTGGCAGGCGCGACGGTTATTATTCAGGCGCGAATCGAAAATGCGGGTTCCGATTTGGCGCGGGTGAGCGTCCTGCTGGATAATGCGGTGGTTGGCGAGGCGCTGAATCCGAATGAAACCGGCGCAGAGGCGCTTCCGCTTACGATTGATTGGCCCACCACCAATCCCGGGCAGTACGAAATCGCGGTGACTGCCGAACGCGGCGATGGCACATCAGCCCGCAAAACGGTGACCGTATCGGTCATTCGTCAGGCGGACCTTGGCGCGGCGGCCAGCGAAAAGGATGAAAGCGGTCAGCAGCCAACCGCCACATCCGACAGCGGCGGCGCATCTGAAACAGCCTCTTCCACGATGTCAGCGCCAACAGCCAGCCTGTCGCCGCCGACAGCCAGGGTGCTTCAGGTATCCAACCTGCGGGCGGGCCCCAGCACCGCGTTTGACCCGCCGGTGGGCAGCATCGCCGCCAATGAGGAAGTCGAAATTGTGGCGGTCAATGCGGAACGCGATTGGTACAAAATCCGTTATGCGGATGGCGAGGGATGGATTTATGCCGAATTGGTGAGCGCGGCGGGGGATCTCGCCGGCCTGCCGCTGGATGCGGGCCCGCCACCGGCCCACCCGATTAACTTGGCGGTCCGCGATATTGTGATTGAACCGCACCCGCTGGTCTGTGGGGAAACGGGACAGATTCAGGTGATTATCCATAACGAAGGCACTGACGATACGGAAAGCGGCGGCTGGGTTCGCGTGCAGGCCATTTTGAAGCGAACTGGCGAAGCCTTGCAGAGCATCGACCAGCTGCCCTTCCCGTTGATTCGCGCGGGGGACACCCACACCGTCACGGCCTCGCTGCGGGTGGATGTCCACTATAACGAGACGCAAATCATCCGCGTGACCATTGACAGCGGGAATCATATCCCCGAAGGCAATGAAAACGACAATGTACGCGATGGCGTGGAGTACCCTTTGGCGCAGGGAAGCTGCGGCTAGCCGCCTGTGTCGCTGTAATCAAAGACAGGGCTAATCGATATCAAACTCGACGCCTTGCGCCAGGGGCAGTTCCCTGGAATAGTTGATGGTGGTCGTCTGGCGGCGCATATACCCTTTCCAGGCATCCGAGCCGGCTTCGCGCCCGCCGCCGCTTTCTTTTTCGCCGCCAAAAGCGCCCCCGATTTCAGCGCCGCTGGTGCCGATATTGACGTTGGCAATGCCACAGTCCGAACCGGCCGGCGACAGAAAATGTTCCGCGCTTGACAGGTGAGTCGTGAAAATGGCGCTGGACAGGCCCTGTGGCACGGCATTGTGCAGGGCAATGGCTTCGTCAAGGGTTTCGTAGGCCATGACATACAGAATCGGCGCGAAGGTCTCCTCAAAGACCAGCGGCGACTGCGCTGGCATTCGAATCAGGGTCGGCTCGACGAAATTGGGGCCGA
This sequence comes from Anaerolineae bacterium, assembly GCA_034421915.1. GTDB lineage: Bacteria > Chloroflexota > Anaerolineae > Aggregatilineales > Phototrophicaceae > UBA6055. The sequence goes on along the minus strand of DAOUKA010000083.1, from coordinate 2,604 downwards.
GGTGCGGCAGCCGGACGCCGCCGGTCAGCACTTGGCCGCCATCGGCTTGGGCGCGTTCAATCGCCGCCATCATCCTGTCCACCGCGGCCGCATTCACCAGCGGCCCCATCAAAATGCCCGTCTGCATGGGGTCGCCAATCGGCACGGATTGATAGGCGCGCACCAATCGCTGGCACAGGTCAGCGACAATCGATTGATGGGCGATAAGGCGGCGGGTGGTGGTGCAGCGCTGGCCGGCTGTGCCGACCGCGCCAAACACGATGCCGCGCGTCGCCAGTTCGAGGTCGGCATCGGCGGTAACGATGATGCCATTGTTGCCGCCCAGTTCGAGGATGCTCCGTCCCAGCCGCCCGGCGACCGCCTTGGCCACATGCCTGCCGACCCGAACCGAGCCAGTGAAGCTAATCAGTGGCAGGCGCGGGTCATGGATCATCGCCTCGCCAACCTCCTCATTCTCGCCTATGACCAGATTAAAGATGCCATCCAGCCTGTGTTTCGCCATCACCTGATTGCAGATGTGCTGAATGGCAATCGCCGTCAGCGGCGTGGCTGGCGAGGGTTTCCAAATCATGGTATTGCCGCAGACTGCCGCAATCGCCGCATTCCATGCCCAGACAGCCGCCGGAAAATTGAAAGCGGTGATGATGCCAACCGCGCCCAGTGGATGCCATTGCTCATACATGCGATGCCCGGGTCGTTCCGAGTGCATGGTCAGGCCATAAAGCTGCCGTGACAGACCGACCGCAAAATCGCAGATGTCGATCATCTCCTGAACTTCGCCCAGGCCTTCGCTGCGGATTTTGCCATTTTCCAATGTGATCAGTTCACCGAGGGGCTGCTTGTATGCGCGCAGGGCATTCCCCAAATCGCGTATGAGCTCGCCGCGCTTGGGGGCCGGCATCATCCGCCAGCTTGGGAAGGCTTGCCGCGCCGCCGCGACAGTTTGGTCATAGCTGGCGGCGGTGGCTTGAACCACCCTGGCGATGGGCTCGCTGCTGCTGGGGTTGGTGGACAGGAGTTCGCTGCCGTTTTCATCTTGAATCCAGCCATGGACGCCGCAGCAGACCCCAGCCTGATGCGCGGTGATGCCCAGCTTTTGCAGAATATCGTTCATTAAACAGCCTCCTTTATCCGGGCGGTTTCAGGTAAATGGGCATTACGCGGTCGGCGGGAAAATGCTCTTCGGCGCTCGCCGCCCGCAGGCGCCGCCAGGCTTCTTCAGCCAGATAACCGGCGCGCCGCAGACGTTCGGCGGCCGGCCTCAGGCGGATGCTTTGCCCGCCGGCTATCGCGGCCTGCACCTTCTCCAGGCCTTGGCGGCTGATTTCGCCGGTCAGCCAGAGGGGATGGTCTTCATACGAAGCCAGCAGGTCATCCCAGCTTTGCAGCGCGGGCGGGCCTTGCGCTTTCCAGCGCCCGTTCTCGCGGCGATATTCGCCTGATATGACCCGCCGCCGGCCGGCGGACACCAGCGCCACCAGCGCCGCCTGCGGGTCATGGAGGGTTTGCCCGGCCGCGAGGGCATCCAGCGTCGAGACTGGCACCAAGGGGATGCTGCGGACGGCGGCCATGCCCTTCGCCAGCGCGACCCCGATGCGCAGGCCGGTATAAGATCCCGGCCCGACAGATACCGCCAGCGCTTGGAGGTCGGCGGCGGTCAAATCGAATTGCGCCATCGCCTGCCGCACCATCGGCGCGAGCCGGGCGCTGTGATTCCTGCCGACAGTCAGCGTGCATTCCATCAGCAGGCGGTCGCCATCGTGGAGGGCGAGGCTGATGATTTGGGTGGCGGTATCCACAGCGAGCAGCATGAGTCTGCCCCCTCCTGGCTTAGCGTGAGCCGAATATCGACTGGGTGTATTCATCAAGCAGCGTTTGGTAACGTGCGCCCTGCGCCTCAAAAACAAAATTGCGTTTTAATATCTCCGGCACTTTGATGTCGAGCCACAGATGGCAGGGCGGCAAGATGTCCTGAACCCGTTCGGGCCATTCAAAAATCACGACTGCCCCTTCATCCAAAATATCATCAAGCCCCATCAGCGCCGCTTCTTCGGCGCCGCGGAGACGATAAAAATCGAGATGATAAAGGCGGGCCTCATCCTCCGGCCGCCGATGCTCATGCACCAGACTGTAGCTGGGGCTGGTCAAGGGAATGGTCACGCCCCAGCCCTGTCCGATGCCGCGGCTGAAGACGGTCTTGCCGGCGCCAATATCGCCCGAAAGACAGACGACATCCCCCGGATGCAATAACTTGCCCAAGGATGCGCCCAGCCGTTCGGTCTGCTGTGGATGGCTGCTGATAATATCCAGTTCACCTTGACGCAGGATTGGCACGGGAAGTCCTTGCTGACAGAATAGCGACGATCATAACCCCCATTATTATACCCATTCGCCGGCGATGCTTCCAAGGTCGGCGCGCTTTATGCCAGCTTGAGATGGGCTGGTCGGCCGCGAATGGTGACTCTTCTGCCGCTTTTCAAGACGGCCTCGACATGTTCTTCAGGCACATCGACGAAGGTTTTGTCCTGCTGAATGTCAATGTGACCGATGACATGTCCGGGGATCTGCGCGGTGCTGGCGATTTTGTAGACGACATCGCCGGGG
>DAOUKA010000082.1:0-8069 GCA_034421915.1 Anaerolineae bacterium | reverse complement strand
TATGGCCTGTCGCTCGCCTTGGGGAGCGGGGAAATCACCCTCATTGAGCTCACAAACGCCTTTGCGGTTTTCGCCAATCAGGGGGCGTATGTGCCGGTGACCTCGATTTTATGCGTCATCGACAGCGATAATGTCATTTTGTATCAGTATGAAAATGGCTGTCCCGATGGTCAGCCATCCGAGCGGACGGTGCAGGGGGGGGCGGCGGCTGTCCGCGTGCTGGATCCGCGCATTGCCTATATCATTACCGATATGCTGGCTGACAATGCCGCCCGCAGCCCGGCCATGGGCGCGGACAGCCCCCTGCGCACCGACGGCATTTACGCTTCGGTGAAAACCGGCACGACCGATGATGTGAGGGACAACTGGACTGTCGGCTATACGCGCAATGTGGCTGTCGGGGTCTGGCTGGGCAACAACGATGGGCAGCCGATGCTCAACTCATCCGGCCTGACGGGCGCCGCGCCGGTATGGAATGCGGTGCTGACGGGCATTTACAGCGACAGTCGGCTGCTGGGCGCTTTTGCGGAGGGTGGCCAGCTTTTGTATGACGAGCCGATTCCGCCCGAGGGCCTGTCACTGCGTCAGATTTGTGATGTGCGCCATTTGTCGGATCCGGCGACAGGCTGTCCGACGACAGTCAACGAGTGGTTTCTGGAGGGTTCGGCCGGCGTTCAGCGAAGGCCGCTGCCGACGGAAGGCGCGGCGGTGCGCGAGGTCTCGCCGGGCGTCTATCAAACTCTGGCTTTCTCGCTGCCGCCAGAAATCGCAAGCGACATCCAGTTCCGGGTGGGGCCGGGCGAGAAGCAGCCGATTCCGCCGCGTTACTGCCGCGTACCGGTGCGAGATGCCGAAAGGGCCATGGCGGCTGGCGCGCGGAATCTTTGGTTTATCCGCGGGCCGGCGACCTCGCCAGAGGATGCGATTGAAGCCGAGCGTTATGCGCGCGAGGCCAATTTGCCGTTCCTGCCGACGATTGACTGCTGGGCGCAGGTCTACGATATGCGGACGATTGGGGGCGTCGGCGCGGTTCTGCAAATACAGCAGCCCGCCAACGGGCAGCGCGTGACGGGAGTCCTGCCGATTATCGGGACGGCGCAGTTCGATAGCGGTCAAGCTGATTATTATCATCTGTTCATTCGCGGCGGGCAGTTTGCGGATTGGACGCCGCTGGGACAGCCCCATCATCAGCCGGTAGCTAGTGGCCAGCTGGAGATATTGCATGCCGATGCGCTGCGCGCCGGATTTTATCTGCTACGGCTGGGGCTGATGCGCGGCGGGAATATGGTGCAGGCGGCTGACATCGGCTTTGATGTACCCTGAGGGGAGCCTGCCATGGCCGACAAGAACCCGCCGCCCGCGCCCGTCGATGTGCCGACGCCGCTGTTCTCGCGGGAGTCGATTCGGCTCGCCAGAGAGATGCCGTGGAAAGCGGGCAATGAAATTCGCCGCCTGCTTATCTTGCCTTGGGCATGGTGGGCGCTGCGCGGCGTCGATGCCGGCGGGGGCTGGCGCTGTTATGGTCTGCCGATTATCCAGCGGCATCGCCACAGCCAGATTCGCATCGGGCGCGGGATGAACCTGCGCTCGACCCCCAGAAGCAACCCCTTGGGCCCTAATCATCCGGTCATCATCAGCACCCGCCGCGCCGGCGCCTGCCTCATTATTGGGGATGATTTTGGCATGACGGGCGGGTCATTGGTCTGCGATGAGCGCATCACCATCGGCCATCGGGTGTGGGTGGGCGCTAATGCGGTGATTGCGGATACCGACTTTCATCCGCTTGAGCCAGCGCGGCGGCGGGTCGAGCCACTGGCTGGCAGGACGGCGCCGATTGCGATTGGTGATGATGTCTTTATCGGCATGAATGCGCTTGTTTTGAAGGGGGTTCATATAGGCGCGGGTTCGGTGATTGCGGCTGGCAGCGTGGTCAGCCGCGATGTGCCGCCGCGAACCGTCGCCGCCGGCAACCCGGCGCGGGTTGTCCGCGAGATCTAATCCGGCGGGACATATCGATGATAGACGTCCATGGTGCCGTCGACCATCTGGCGGATATTAAAACGTTCCTCGAGGCGGGCCGCGCCCAGCAGCCCCATGTGCTTGCGCAGGGGGGCGTCATCCAGCAGGCGGGCGATGGCGGCGGCCAGCGCCCGAACATCGCGGGGCTGAATCAGGATGCCGGTTTCGCCATGGCTGACCACTTCGGGGATGGCGCTGATATGGCTGGCGATGACGGGGATGCGGCGGGACATGGCCTCCAGCAGCACCAAGCCGAAGCCCTCCCACAGGCTGGGCATCAGGATCATATCGAAGGAGGCGATAAGCCGAGTGGTGTCGGTGCGCCAGCCCAGCCAATGGACGCGGTGGGAAACGCCCAGGGTTTCGCTCAGGCGGTGAAGCTGCGCCGCCATCGCGCCGTCGCCGGCGATGACGAGGCGGGCGCTGGGAAAGCGGGCGCAAATGCTCTGAAAAGCCTCCAGGGCATAGGGGATGCCTTTTTGTTCCACCAGCCGACAGACCATCCCCAGGAGCATGGCATCCGGCGCCAGCCGCAGTTCGGCGCGGATTGCCTGACGGGCGGCGTGGATTTCCTCATCGGATGTCCAGCGATAAGCGAGGCCATAATAGACGAGGCTGATTTTATCGGCGGGCGCGCCTTCGATATGGATGGCGAAGTCCCTGACGGCTGCCGAAATGGCGATGCCGCCGCTGGTCAAGCGCCACAGCAGGGGGCTGATTCGCCGCCAGAGCGGGTGATGGCGAAAGCGGTCGTTGTTATGCCGACTGCTGATGACGGTTTGGATGCCGATGGATTTGGCCGCCAGCCAGCCAAAGAGGTCGGCATGGATGAGGTGGGTATGGACGATATGCGGCTTCATCTGCCGCAGGGCGCGGCGGATTCTGAAGAGCAGGGTCAGGTCATTATCGCGGCGGATGGGCAGGCGCTGGATGGGGATGCCGCGGTTTTGGGCGGCGAGCATCATATCGTCCATTGGCTGGCCGGGTTCGACCAGCATAATAAGCCGAGCATCGATGCCTTCGCTGCGGAGGCCCTCAAGCAGCAGCAGCAGATGACCTTCGGCGCCGCTGATGCGAGTGACTTTGATGATATGGGCGACGCGCATAAATAATCGTGGCTCCTCTTGAGGACGAACTTTCAGGGGACTTTTTCGGATGACAGGGGGCCGATAAGGCCTTGGGCGTTTCTGGCGGCGATGGCGATGCCGCCGTAGCGCGTGAATTGATCCCAGGAGACGCTGTTATTGGTGACCTCGAATTGCTGTTGCTGTTCATAAGTCAGGGCGCCGGGGCGGCGGAGCGCTATGACATAGCTGGTCGCTTCTGGCACGGGCTCCCAAATCAGGGTGCGCAGGCCGCCGCCGTGATCGCGCAGGCTGATATTGTGCGGCGGGCGGGGCCCGTCGGCCAAGACCGTCAGGATGGCCAAAAGGGCCTGGGTCGCCTGCCGCAGATAGCCGGCTTCGATATATTCGATGGTGTCGGTGGGGTCGCCATTGTACTTTTCTTCGTGAGCATTGATGAAGCGAATGGCGGGATAGCCCAATTCGGTAAAGGAGAAATGGTCGCCATAGCGATTTTCGCGGTCGATGGCATCCTGGACGGTCAGTTCAAGCTCGAGGCTGTAGTTGTAACCGATAAAATTGACCATCCGCGCCATTTGCCGCGAGACGGATGTCTCGTTGGGGCCGGCGGAGAAGAGGCGCAGTTCCCAATCATTGACGGCCTGGCTGCGGTCGTGGACATTGCCAATCGTATCGACGTTAATCATACCGATCACATCGGTATTGCTCTCGTGGATCCAACGGGCAAAGGCGCGGCTGCCCTGCCGGCCGACTTCTTCGGCGGCGAACAAGACGAACATGATGGTCGATTTGTACTGTTTCTGGCTCATAATGCGGGCGATTTCCAGAACGGCGGCCACGCCAGAGCCGTTGTCGTTGGCGCCGGGGGCGAAGACGGTGCCGGATTCCAGGGGGCGGCCGATGCTGTCGTAGTGAGCGCCGATAATGATGGTGCCGGCGCCAACTTCCGTGCCTTGAATGACGGCGACGATGTTGTGCTGGAGACTCGTTTTTCCGTCCGCATCGGCCGCCTCGAAGTCAACATGGAAGGTATAGAGGCTGCCGCCTGAAGATTGCAGGTAGGTTTTGAACTGGTCGGCGATATAGGCGCGGGCGGCGCCAATGCCCTGGGTGCTGGAGGTCTGCGTCGAATAGGTGTGGCGGGTATGGAAGTTCTGCAAGGTGCTGATGTGGAACATCAGGCGGTCGGATTCGACGCGGTCGATGATGCGGAAAATCTCGATGTCGGCCGGCGGGGCGGGCGCCTCGCCTATGCCCGGCACATAAGCCAGTTCGGCATAGCCCAGGGTGGCTGGCGGCGTTGGGGTGGGGCGGGGAGCCAAGGTGGGCGGCGCATTGCTGCTGGTGCCGAGGTTGCAGGCGAGCAGCAGCAGCATCCAGCCGGTCAATATGGCGAGGGTTTTGGGATGCGTGCTGGTATGGCTGTTCATCATGGTGATTATAGCATAGCCTGCTGGTCTCCAGGGCGGACATATCATAGCGCGCTGACCGCTTTCGGTACAGGGGGAGGGCTGATTTTGGGACAGGCTGCGCATTGCGGGCGCGATGCCGCGACTATTACAATCAAATGAGGAGGCGGGACTTATGGAACTCTTGATTATTGGCGGCACCAGGTTTGTCGGGCCGGCGCTGGTGGAAGCGGCGACAGCCGGCGGGCATCAGGTCACTTTGTTTAATCGCGGCAAAAGCAGGGGTTATGCCCGGCCTGATATTGAGACGATTGTCGGTGACCGCGAAACCGACCTTGACCGGCTGGAGGGGCGCAGCTGGGATGCGGTGATTGACACCTGCGGCTATCTGCCGCGGCTGGTGCGGCTGTCGGCGCAGGCGCTCAAGGGCAGGGTCGGGCATTATTCATTTGTCTCGTCGCTTTCGGTGTATCCGATTATGGGGGCGGCGAAGCGCGATGAGGATGCCGAAGTGCTGACGATGGAAGACGAGACCGTCGAGGACATCACCAACGAGACTTATGGCCCGCTGAAAACGGGCTGTGAGCGGGCGGTGCGGGAGGCCTTTCCCGACAGCGCCTTGATTCTGCGGGCGGGGCTGATTGTCGGGCCGCGGGATGAGAGCAACCGCTTCACTTATTGGGTGATGCGGACGGGGCAAGGCGGCGATGCGATTGCGCCGCCGGCGCGGCAGCCGATTCAGTTTGTTGATGTGCGCGACCTGGCGGATTTCACGCTGCGACAGATCGAATTGGGGACGGCCGCAACCTATCATGTGACGGGGCCGGCGCGGCGGCTGACCTTTGGCGATTTGCTGGCGGCGGCCAAAGATGCGCTCGGCAGTGATGTCCGCTATCATCATGTCAGCGATGAATTCCTGCGCGGGCATGAGGTTGGCGAGTTTATGGAATTGCCCTTGTGGGTCAGCCGGGATGCTGCCGAGAGTTTTCTGACGTTTAATATCGACCGCGCCCGGCGCGCCGGCTTGGTTTTTCGGCCGCTGGCGGCCACGATACGGGATACTTGGGAATGGGCGCGGGGGCTGCCGAATGACATTGACAAGCCGGCCAATCTGCCAGCCGAAAAAGAGGCGAAGCTGCTGGCGGCGCTGCGGGATTAGGGCGAGCCGGCATCTTCAATCACCTGGCGCAAGCGAAAAGATGGCAAATCCAGCACGATGATGGATGGCATTTTGAGCCGCCGCCACAAATCATAGGGGTTCAGTTGGTTGTATTGCGCCGTGAAAAGGACATTCACGGTGCCGTGGGCGATGACAGCGATGTTTTCCGCGGGCCCCGCCTGTTCCAGCACCCGCTGGATGCCGCGATGAAAGCGCGCGCTTGCCTGACTGGCGGTTTCATCGCCAAAGACAAGCTGGTTCGGCTGTGCGAACAGGGCTTGGATACGGGCGTGAAAATCCTCAAGCGCGCCATAGGGGGCATTGGATTGGCGGCTGTGTTCGGCCAGCAGGGGGTTTTGGATTATGGGGAGATGACCGAGCGTCTGCGATACATGCTGGGCGGTTTGCAGCGCCTTGGGCATTGAACTGCAAAAGAGGCGTACTGGCTGGCAGGGCGCGAGGCGGGCGGCCAAGGGTTGGCAGCGGGCGATGCCTTCGGCTGTCAACTCCCAATCAGATGGCGCCTGGCGGGGGCTGTGATTGGAATTGCTGTGTTTCACCAAGACGAGTTTGGGCATGGCGGCGGGCCTAATTGATGTAATCGCGCAGTTTGCGGCTGCGGCGGGGATGACGGAGGCGGCGCAGGGCGCGGCCTTCGATTTGCCGAATGCGTTCGCGCGTCAGGCCAAATGTCTGCCCGACTTCTTCCAGGGTATGGCTGCGGCCATTTTGCAGGCCAAAACGGAGCCGCAGGATGCGGGCTTCGCGCGGTGTGAGCGTGTTCAGGAGCGCTTCGACTTTTTCTTGGAGCAGTTTATGATGAGTGCTGTCGGCGGGGCCGGGTTCGCGGTCGTTTTCGATGAAGCTGCCGAGTTCGCTGTCGTCGTCTTCACCGACCGGATATTCGAGGCTGATGGGCTGCCAAGAAACTTGGAGCATCCACTGGACTTTGCGCGGTTCGCAATCCATAAGGGCGGCGATTTCCTCGATGGAGGGTTTGCGGCCCCTCTGCTGTTCAAGCTCGCGGACGAGGCGATAGAGTTTGCGGATGCGGTCGCTCATGTGGATTGGCACGCGGATGGTTCGGCTGTGGGCGGCGACGGCGCGGGTGATGGTCTGCCGAATCCACCAGGTCGCATAGGTGCTGAAGCGATTGCCGCGGTGATAATCGAACTTTTCGACGGCTTTCATTAAACCGAGGTTGCCTTCCTGAATCAGGTCAAGGAAGGATACGCCGCGCGACAGATATTTCTTGGCAATCGAGACGACCAGCCGCGTATTGGCTTTGATAAGATGCTCGCGGGCATGGAGTCCGTCTTGAATCAGGAACTTCCACTCGGCGCTGCGTTCATGCTGCGGGTGCTGTTCCAGCTTGATGGCGGCGGCTTTGGCGGCTTCGAGGCGCATCGCCAGCTTGATTTCCTCTTCGGTGGACAAGAGGGGCACCCGCGCCATCTCTTTCAGATACAGGCCAATGGTATCGTTGAAGGCAATCTGGCTGAGATCGTGCTCGCCAGCCATATCGCCATCCTCGAAGTGGCTGGCCAACTCGTCCAGTTCGTCATCAAGAAAAGTTTCGAAGTTATTCTGTCCGCCCCGGTCATCATCAAGGTAGGCCGCATTGACAGCGATGTCGTATGTATTTGCAAAGTCAGTCACGTTGCCTCCCAAGGTGTGAGCGGAACTTGGTCTCTCATATCAAGTCAATCGTCTTTGTCCAATAGCTGTTTCAGCACCGCCAGCCGCGGGTCAAGGGTCGTCTGGGCATCGGGCTGCGGCGCATCGGCGGCGGTTTCGGAGGCGCGGTTGAGGTTAAGCCCGCTGGCGGCGCTTAAGCCGCGGCAGCTGTCATGGCAGACGACGCGGTAGCCGGCTTCAATCAGCACTTCTTCCCGCAGCAGAGGGGCGAGGTCGATATTGCCGCTGACGCTGACGCTGAAGACGCTCTTGCTGGCATCTGGCGGGGAGGCAAACAACTCGGCAACCTGGACATCGAAAGTATGAACGAGCGCATCCAGACAGCGGTCGCATTCGCGCTTGTGCTTGACCTGGATGATGCCCTGCGCCAAAATGCCCTCTTTGGTGTGCGTGAGCAGGAGGCGGCCCTCAAGAGCCTCGATGTCAAGCTCACTGTCTATCTTGACTCGCTGGGGAATGCTGATTGGGATTTCTCTGGCGCTGCCAAGGGCTTCGGACAGCAAAAACCCGACATTAATTTTCAGGAGTCGTTTGTGAAGATAATGGCTGTTCATAGCATTCACAATCATCAACCCGCAGCAGACTAAAGTCTGATTGAATAAAGTATATTCTATTTTGAACAGTTGATGTATGCTTCGCATTATAGGCGGGTTTTGACAGGCATGTCAAGCAATTTGATCCATATTAAAACCAAGAGCC
>DAOUKA010000081.1:0-9185 GCA_034421915.1 Anaerolineae bacterium | reverse complement strand
CCGAGATGCTCAATATCGACATCTCGGTTTTCGACCTCGCCCACGATTTGACCTTCATACATCACCAGGATGCGGTCGGAAAGGGCGCGGATTTCGTCCAGGTCTTCGCTAATGAGCAGAATGGCGGTGCCATTGTCGCGCTCTTCCAGCAAGCGCTGATGGATGTATTCAGTCGCGCCGATGTCCACCCCGCGCGTGGGCTGGGCGGCAATCAAGACCCCTGGCTCGCGCGACAGTTCCCGCGCCAGCACCAGCTTTTGGATATTGCCGCCCGACAGGCTCTTGATCAGGGTCTCGGTGCTGGGGGTTTTAATCTCGTAGGTCTTGATAGCCGCGTGGCAGGCGACCTTGATTTTGCGGAAGTCCATAAAAATGCCGCCCCAGGTAAATTTCTGATGCCCGTGGTCTTGCAGCACCAGATTTTCGGCAACGCTGAACTCTTTAATGACGCCATCAATCATCCGCTCTTCGGGGATATAAGACAAGCCAAGCGCATTCAGCCGCGAGGGGCGGCTGTTGGTCACATCGCTGCCATCCACCAGCACCGACCCAGAGGTGGTCGAGCGCAAGCCAGCGATGCACTGCGCTAGTTCTTGCTGGCCATTGCCAGAGACACCGGCAATTCCAACAATTTCACCTCCTCTTAAAGTCAAAGACACCTCTTTCAAGCCAACTGTGCCGCGGTTGCTGAGGGCGCTGACGCGGTTGAGAATCAGGCGGTCGCCTTGTGGATTGGGCGGATTCTTGTCGTATTCCAGCAAGACCGGCCGCCCGACCATCATCTCCGCCAGGTTGCTTTTGGTGGCTTGGCGGGTGGGAATCGAGTTGACGCGGCAGCCATCGCGCAGGACAGTAACACGATGACTGATTTCCAGCACTTCATGCAGCTTGTGCGAGATAAATACCAGCGCATGTCCATCCGCCGCTAACTGCTTGAGGATGCGGAACAAGCCGTCAACCTCTTGCGGGGTCAGAACGGCGGTGGGCTCATCCAGGATAAGCAGCGCCGCCCCTTTATACAGCGCCCGCAGAATCTCGACCCGCTGCTGCTCACCGACAGCAAGCTGCCAAATCGGCAAATTCGGATCGACCTTCAGGTTATAAATTTCCGAGAGTTCAAGCACCCGCCGACTGACCACATCCAAATCAAGACGGACACCCCGCGACGACTTCATGCCCAAGGCGATGTTTTCGGCGACGGTCAGCGATGGCACCAGCATAAAATGCTGATGAATCATACCGATGCCGTGCTGGATGGCATCTTGCGGATGTTTGATGGTGGTTGGCAAGCCATTGATGAGAATCTGTCCTTCATCTGGATGATACAGACCATAAAGCATCTTCATCAGCGTCGATTTGCCGGCGCCATTTTCGCCCAGCAAGGCATGAATCTCGCCCGATTGGACATCAAAATCAATCCCATCAGCAGCGAGTACGCCAGGAAATCGCTTGACAATCCCGCGCATCTCAAGCTCGTGGATGCGTTCATGTCCGGTTGGGAGCAGATTCTTGCTCATGCTCTTTTCTCTCGCTTTTGTGGTGGGGACAGGGTTTCCCCTGCCCTCCACTATCGCTCTTCGATATTAATCACTGCTCTCTTCGTCTTCGTCACCCATGTCGTCCATGCTCTCTTCGTGCATTTCATCGTCCATGTCGTCCATGCCTTCGTCGTCCATGTCATCCATGTCGTCTTCGTGCATCTCGTCATCGTCCATCATCATGTCACCGCCCAAGGGAGCAATGTCACCCATCACAATGCCGGCGACAGTCGCATCAGCAAGCATCATCATGTCTTCGCCCAGTTCATTATCGGCATCGAATTCCAGCACCAGGCCTCCGTTTTCCAGTGTCAGCGTATAAGATTCACCGCCCAGCACACCTTCGCCAATGCGGCTGATAATATCCATCAGGACAATATCCCATTTGTACACCTGGAAGGCAACGCCGATTCTTTCGCTCAACTCATCCTGGCTAGATTGCGTGCCAAACCACAGAGCACCGTTTTCTTTGGCGATAGCAATCGGCCCGACGACCATCTGCGCGGTGCCAGTCAGGACATCGGCACCATTGGCGATATGCGTCTCGGCAGCTTCGGTTGCCAAGGGGACATCGCTGAAGGATTGGATGTAGACAACATTGACCACCATATCAGGGGCGGCGGCGCCAACACCAGCGACAAAGCCGTCAACATAGAGCTTGGCATCCCCGACTTCAATCGGTCCGATAACGCCAATCACGCCCGATTCACTCAGGTTGGCAGCCAGCACACCGTTGACATAACCTCCCTGTTCGGACGCGGCCGAATAGGCATAAACATTATCCAGACCGAAGGTGTTTTCGTCAGTGCCCCAGGCAAATGAGACTTCGGGAAACTCAACGGCAAGTTCTTCCACCACCGAGCCGAATTGCGAACCATGCCCAATCACCAAATCATAGTCGCCCGAAGCTGCCCATTCCCGCAGCGCCACAGCGGCATCATCCACAATGAACGTGCCATCCTGAAAATCGAACTGAAAGGCATCTTCGCCCATTTCCGCCTGAACGGCAAGCAGGGCATCATACATACTTTGGCTGAAGGCGAGGTCATTGGTCGCGCTGGGGGCAACCGCCGCCACCCGAAAAACGTCATCTTGTGCCAAAGATGGCACCCCCACCAGCAGCAGGGCGAAAATCAGGCTAATCAGTAATGCTTTTTTCATGATCATTCTCTCCTTAAAATGTGTAATGGATTTTGAAGCGGGCAGAGTTGCCCGTAAATCAACAGCATCAGTTGAACCCGAATGGTTTTATTCTCCACGCTCATAGGGTTTTGTCAAGGCAGTCGGCTGTTCCTGGCGCTTGGAGGCAAACACCAGCGCAATAATCGTGATGACATAAGGCGCCATCACCGCAAATTCCGAGGGAATATCCAAGCCGACCACCTTGATTTGCAGCTGCAAGGCATTGACGAAACTGAACAGCATCGCCCCAGCAGCAACTGCCCAGGGACGCCAGCCGCCAAAATAAACCAGCGCGACAGCGATAAAGCCCTGCCCGGCAGTCAGATTTTGCTGGAACAGGTTAATCAGCGCAATCGAGAGGGACGCCCCCGCCAAACCCGCCAGCATCCCGCCAATGGTCACAGTGGCATAACGGACGCGCGTTACACTCACCCCCATGGCATCTGCCGCTTCCGGATTTTGACCGACTGCCCGAATCATCAAGCCGAAGGTGGTTCGATTCAAAACATAAGCGGAAACGGGCACCAGCGCAAAGGCGACATAAACCAGCAAATTGTGATTGAAGAATATCTCGCCAATAACTTCCATCTCGGTCAATAACGGGAAAGTGATGCGCGGAAATCCATTGACGGACTTGGGCGTGCCTACCCACTGATGGAAAAGCAGTTCGCTCAAGCCCAGACCAAACAGATAAACGCCAATCCCGCTAATCCCCTGTTTCGCCTTGAGCGTCACGCTGACAAATGCCATCGCCAATCCCATCAAGCCGCCGACTGTCAGCGCAATCAGCACCCCAAAGAGCAGGCTCATCGGCTCACTCACGGCGCCGCTTTGCTGGGTGATAAAGACCGCATAAAAGCCGCTGAAAGCACCCATGAGCATCATGCCATCGACGCCTAGATTAAGCACGCCGCTCCGCTGAGCAAAAGTCTCGCCCAGCGCGGCAAAAATATAAGGCGTTGCCAGCCGAATGGCGGAGGCAAAGACGCTGGCGGTAAAAATCTGGTCAAGCTCCATCAGCCGCTCCCCTCCGTGTCAGTCCTGTCATCTGGTAGATTGTCCTCTTCTTGCAGCCTGACTCGCTGCTTTGTCCGTTGCAGGATAAAAATTTCGCTGCTGACCACAAAGACGACAATTAAGCCATTGACCGCTGTAATCAGGGAGGCAGGCACGCCGACTTCGCGCTGCATCTTCTGGGCACCAACGAGCAATCCGCCAAAGAAGGCTGATGCCGGAATAGCGCCAATCGGGTTGAGGCCGCCAAACAGCGCCGCCACAATGCCATTAAAGCCGGCGCTGCCGGTAAATCCGGCCGGCGACCCGTCTGTCTGCAAGCGATACTGCAAGCCCAATACCTGCACCACCCCCGCCAGGCCGGCAAATCCGCCAGCCAGAAACATCGAAAACATCATCTGCGCCTTGACATTAATGCCAGCATAGCTGGCGGCGCGTTGATTCTCGCCCACCGCCCGAATCCGATAACCCAGTGAAGTGCGCCAGAGGAAGATGAAGATGACCACCGCCAGCACCATCGCAATAATCAGCCCCCAGTGCAGCCGCGTGCGGGCAAAAAGAGCGGGGTCGCCCAGCGGCAGAGACAGGCGCGGGAGCTGCGCTGCGGTGACGAGGCGAGCCGTTTTGGGTATGTTATTGAAGCCCGCGGTTGCCGGGTCAAGCAAGATGCCGTTAAGAAGATAATTCATCATCTGCACGGCGATTTGATTGAGCATGATGGTGCTGAGGATTTCATTGACATCAAAATATGCCTTGAGGAATCCTGCCAGGCCGCCATAGAGCGCACCCGCCAAAAATCCACCCAGCAGCGACAAACTGACAATGATGACATCGAAAACGCCAGGTTCTTTGGCAAGTTCGGGCGGCACGCGCATCTCACCCAGCACCAGCGCGATGGTTGTGCCAGCCAGGGCACCGGCAATCATCTGCCCTTCGCCGCCGATATTAATCATGCCACCCCGAAAGGCAATCGTAATGCCGATGGCGACAAACAGGATAGGAGTCGCTTTAACCAAGGTCTCGGCAATGGCGTTTTCAGTGCCGACCGCCCCTTCGAGCATGGCGAGATAGGCATCCTCCGGATTGGCGCTAAGCGCGATGAGCAGTATCGAAGCGACAACCAAAGCCAAAACCAGCGCGATAATGACTGGCGAAAAATCAACCAGCCGTCGAAAGCGCGTCAACAGCGTCCATTTTGAAAAGCCTAAGGAACTTCTCACACCCACTTTTCCCTAGCCAAAGCTAACAAACTAAGTATGCCCCAAATTGCCAATTTCTACAAATCTTTGCTCCAGCTTAGGCTGGATCGCAGAGCCATCGCCGCAGTTTTGCTTTTTGTATCTTGCCGAGGGCATTTCGTGGAAATTCATCAGCAACCACAACTCGGCGCGGAACTTTGTAAGCAGCGAGATGCCCGCGGCAGAAGGTCATCAGCGCATCGCTGTCAGCTGCCTGATTCTGCTGCGGGATAACCGCCGCGACAACCTGCTCGCCCCATTCTTCGTCGGGGCAGCCAATCACGGCGCAGCCAGCCACACTCGGATGCTTCATCAGCACCAATTCGACCTCTGGCGGATACACATTCAAGCCACCAGTGATGATTAAGTCTTTCAGACGTCCCTTCAACGTGTAATACCCATCGGACTCACGCAAGCCCAAATCGCCTGTCCGCAGCCAGCCGTCACGAGTGAATGCTACCGCCGTTTGCTCTGCCTGCCGCCAATAGCCCTTGCAAACATGCGCCCCTTTAATCTGCACCTCGCCAACTTCGCCATCTGGCAGGGGTGCGCCGGTGTCGGGATGGACAATCCGCGCCAAGACACCCGGCAAGGGTAAGCCCACCGACCCAACCCGCCGTTCACCTTTAAGCGGGTTCGACAGGTTCATGCCGGTCTCCGTCATGCCATAACGCTCCAGCAAGGTCACATTAAAGATCTTCTGATAGCCGAAGAACAGGTCATCGGGCAGGCGGTCAGAACCAGAGGTCATCAAGCGCAGGTGGCTGAGGTCAATGGTCTGCCCCCCAGCCTGATTATACAGGCGGCGGTGGATGGTCGGCACTGCCATAAAAACGGTAAAGCGTTTGGATTGCAGCAAGTCCAGGACGCTGTCCGCCTCGAATTGAGAGAGCATAACGGCGGTGGCGCCGGCATGGAGTGCGCCGTGCAGGGCGACCACCAAGCCATGCACATGAAAAATCGGCAAAACATGCAAAAGAACATCATCATTTTGCCAGCCCCAAGCACTGTGCAGCGATTCGATATTCGCGCACAGGTTGCCATGCGTGATTTGCGCCCCTTTGGGTCGGCTGGTTGTCCCACTGGTGTATAACATCATGGCGGTTCGGTTGGCATCAGTCGGCAGTGGATGGCGATTGACGGGAGAATAACTGTCCAGCCATCTTTCGCCGCTGCCCTCCAGGTCATCCATATAAATCGTCTTTCGATGCGCTGGCAATTCCAGGGCGATGGCATCGATTTTGGCTTGGTCTTTGGCATCGGCGATAAACACGCTGGCCGCGGAATCCGCCAAAAAATAGCAGAGTTCGGTCAGTGGATATGACGGATTCAAAGGCAGGAAGACCGCACGGATTTGCATGGCCGCCAGATGGAAATACACAAAGGGCAGACACTTGGGCAACTGCACCGCCACGCGGTCGCCCGGCTGGACACCCAGCGACCGCAGATAATCTGCCGTGCGATTGACCCGCGTCTCAAGCTGAGCATAGCTGACCTGCTGCCTGCCAGCACCACTGATAAATTCGATTGCCAATTTTTCTGGCTGATTCCGATAATGCTTTGTCAAGCTGTTCAGGAACATCTTCCAACTTTCCAGCGTTCAGGATGAAGTTGAGCCATTCCTATTCTTGCCATTGCTTCTCCTTGCTCGCTGCCCGCGTCCCGACCGTATCGGGCGTTTGCGTGGCAGGCGCATCGGCAGTTTGTGGCGGCGCACCCCGTCAAATTGATAAAGCGCATTGGCGACCGCGCCAGCCGTCGGCACCAGCCCGATTTCGCCAACCCCCTTAGCGCCATAGGGTCCATAAGGGTCAGGTACTTCGACGCCGATGACTTCCATTTCGGGCATGTCTCTGGCTCGCAGGATGCCACATTTGCGCAGCATCGTGCTCTTGGGACGCCCCCCTTCCAGAGGCAGGTCTTCGCTGATGGCATAACCCAAGCCCATGTGAATCGAGCCTTCCAGCTGCCCTTCAAACAAGGTGGGATTAAAAATTTTGCCGGCATCATGGGCGGCGATGATTTTCTTGACTTGACCGCTCTCATCGAGAATCACAACCTGGGTCGCATAGCTATAAGAATAATGCGTGTAGACTTTATGGTTGTCGGCATCTTGACCGACCATAACATCTTGTGTCTGTTTCGGTTTGGTCGTCCAGTCGATAGTAAATTCGCCCATATACTGTCTGCCCGCCAAGTCCTCCAGTGAATGGTTTTCCAGGTCGGTTTTGAGGTTTCGGCAAGCATCAATGATGGCGTTGCCGATGAGTGATGTTGCCCGCGAGGCGGTGGTCATGCCAGTGACCATTTCGGATTGGGTCTCGACCCGCATTTCGACCAAAGCAGGATCGATGCCGGTTTCGGTCACCAGGGTTTGCAAGGCCATCGTATGAACGCCCTGTCCCATTTCAGTCCAGCCATGGTCGATAATCACTTTGTCCGCGGCAGCGATGGTAATCGTGACTTTGGATGAATCGGGCATGCCGTTGCCGATGCCGGTGTTCTTGATGCCACAGGCAATGCCAGCAAAGCGGGCAGCCTGAAATTCGTCCTTGACAGCTTCCAGCGTTGCCTTGGCGCCAGCGCCAGCTTCGATAATCTGTCCGGTAGAGGTCATATCGCCATCATCAAGGGCATTGTTGTAGCGGAATTCCCAACGGTCGAAGCCACCCTGTTCGCAAAGGTCATCCATGCAGCTTTCCAAGGCAAAGGCGGTCTGGTTCACGCCAAAGCCGCGCATCGCCCCACATGGCAGATTGTTGGTGTACACTGCCGTGCTTTCAATATCGGTCACGGGGAAGTAATAGGCGCCGGTGGCATGTCCCGCCGAGCGCTCCAGCACTTTCATGCCTACCGAGGCATAAGCGCCTGTATCGCCCACAAAGCGCCCCTTGCAAAAGCTCAATTTGCCATTCTCATCGCAGCCAATCGTGTATTCCATCCAAATGGGATGACGCTTGGGGTGCATGATAATGGATTCGTCACGGGTGAGGCGGACTTTAACGGCTTCGCCCATCAGCCAGGCTGCCAGGGCAGCATGACCCTGCACCGAAAGGTCTTCCTTGCCGCCAAATCCGCCGCCGTTCGGCACCAGAATCACATGGACATCGGATTCGGGCAAACCCAGCAGTTTGGCGATTTGCTTGCGGTCTTCAAAGACGCCCTGCCCCTGCGACAAAACCTCAACCCCCTTTGCTTTGGGATAGGCGATGCAGGCTTCAGGCTCCATAAAGCCGTGTTCAATCATCTGCGTCTCGAAGATGCCGTGGGCGGTATATTTTGCCGCAACCATCGCTTGGTCAATATCGCCGCGGTGGGTGATGGATTTCGACAGGATATTGCCGCCTTCATGCACCGAGGGGCTGTCCGCCTGCAAGGCCGCGTGCATATCGGCGACGGGTTCCAGCACCTCATATTCAACTTCAATCAGATTGACAGCCTGCCGCGCGATGGAGTCGGTTTCGGCAACGACGCATGCCAGTACATCCCCGACATAGCGGCTGGTTTCACCGACAGCAATCATCAGAGGCCAATCCTGACGGATGAGTCCAATATGTCTGTCACCAGGCACATCCGCAGCCGTGATAATTCGCAGAACGCCATCCAGCTCCTCGGCGGCGCTTAAATCCATGGATTTGATGACGGCACGCGGGTGGTCGCTGAATTTGAGCGCGGCAATGCGCATCCCCTCCAGGCGTATGTCATCCACATAACGATGCTGACCCAAGACTAAATCCTGCGCCTGATATTTGGGCACCCGCGACCCCACCCGACCATCATGCTCGGGCAGGCTAATTTCTTCTTCATTGCGAATGGCTTCGGCAGCGTTTTGAATCGCTGTCACGATTTTTTTGTAGCCGGTGCAGCGGCAGAGATGCGGCGTGAGCGATTTCTCAATATCAGCACGCGAGGGGTTCGGATTATGATTGATGAGGTTGTTCGCCTGCATGACAATCCCCGGAATGCAGAAACCACACTGCACCCCCCCTTCTTTCACAAATGAATTGGCAAAGACGTTCTGACGATAATCGCCCAGGCCTTCGGTGGTCAGGACGGATTTGCCAGCGATTTTCTCCATCTTGGTCACGCAAGAAATGACAGCTTTGTCATCGACCTGAACCACACAGCATCCACAGGCTGCCTGGGGTGCACAGCCATCTTTTGGCGATATAATCCCCTGCTCCTCGCGCAGATAAGTTAATAAAGGCAGATC
>DAOUKA010000080.1:0-4147 GCA_034421915.1 Anaerolineae bacterium | reverse complement strand
CTGGATGGCTTC
This sequence comes from Anaerolineae bacterium, assembly GCA_034421915.1. Lineage (GTDB taxonomy): Bacteria > Chloroflexota > Anaerolineae > Aggregatilineales > Phototrophicaceae > UBA6055. The sequence continues at coordinate 4,135 of DAOUKA010000080.1, read as the reverse complement.
GCGCAGGATGACCCGCTCCGGCTGAGTTATCCGGCTACACAGGTCAGCCTGGACTTTCCCTTCGCTGTCTGGGATGACGCCAATACAGACGAGCATGTCAAAGCCGCCGCCGGTGTGTTTGCGGATTATGTCGCTGGCAGTGGACAAGACACGGTGACCGCTTTTGGCCTGCGCCCGGCCCATCGTGAGCCGACGGCGGCGGATGCTGTCTTTGCGCGCGGCGCCGCGGCCGGCATCCTACTCGAGCCGGATTATGGGCAGTTTGTTGCTATGCCCGACAGGAACACGGCCGAAACCCTTTTGCAGCGATTCGGCTAAGTTGTCCATGATAAGGAGAAACCATGCCTAGATTGACGTTCGTGATATTGGCAATCGCAAGCTGGCTGCTTGTGGCCTGCGGCGGCGATGGCAGCCAAGACGCAGAACCAAGCAACAGCCAGCAGCAAATACCCGCCGACGCGGTGGTGGTGGATATTATTTATGCCCCCGAATCTGATTTGTATATGCCTAAAATCATTGACGATTTCAACGAGGCTTATCGCAGCCGCACCAACCCCTTGACCGGTGAGGGCTTGGCTGATGGCGAAGCTGTGATTTATGTACGCGGCGAGCCCGGCTCGTCGGGGACGGTCATGCAGGGGATTGTCAACGCTGTGATTGCGCCGGGCAATGCCAATACCGCCCGCCCCACCATTTTTCAGCCGAGTGTCAGCCATTGGCTGTCGCTGGCGAATTTTTTGAGCCGCGAGGAACTCTTTGATTTGACCGATATCCGACCGACGGCGAACGCCCCGGTGGTGATGGCAATCTGGGAAAGCCGTCTGCAAGCGATTCAACAGACGCTTGGTTATGAAGATATTGGCTGGGCAGAACTGCTTCAGGTCTTGCACAGTGAAAACGGCTGGCAGGATTATGGCATCGAAGGCGGGCGGCGCAGCGTTTATTATGGGCATACCGACCCCTTCATTAGCTCGACAGCTTTGTCGACGCTGATTGCCGAGTATTATGCCAGCGCGCGGGCTGTCGGCTTTCGCGGGCGGCGGCTGACCCTTGAGGAAGTCCGCGATGAGACCGTGCGCGATGGCGTGCGCCGCATCGAATCGCTCATTCGCCATTATTCCAGCCGCACAACCGAGTTCAAACATTATATCGCCCAGGGCCCCAGCTATCTTGACTTGGTGGCGCTGGAAGAAAACGACCTGATTGCGATTAATCGCGGGCAGACCGATTTTGACCCGCCCGAGCCATTGATTGCCTTATATCCCACCGAAGGCACATTCTGGCACGAACATCCTTTTGGGATTGTCCATGCCGATTGGGTCTCGGATGAACAGCGCGATGCCGCCCGCGTCTTCAGCGATTATATCGTGAATGCCGAGAATCAGGCTTATATTATGAGCTTTGGCTTTCGGCCGGTGAACCCGGAGGTGGAATTGGGTTTTCCCTTCGAGGCGCAGTATGGCGTGACAGCCGCCGGCCCGGCGACGGTGCTGGATGTGCCGGAGCCGCAGGTGATTGCGGCGATTCAAGAAAGCTGGTCTTTCGTCAAGAAGCAGGCGGATGTCATCCTGCTGATGGATGTATCCGGCTCGATGTCCCAAAACGACAAGCTGGAACAGGCAAAACAGGCGGCGCTTTTCTTTTTGGACAGCATGGAGAGCAGCAACCGCGTGGGGCTGGCGACTTTCGAGAGTTCGACCCAAATGCTCATTCCTCTCGATATTCTGGAGACCAACCGCGAGCGGCTGACAGGCCAAATCCAAAAATTGTCGTCGGGGGGTGGAACGGCTTTGTTCGATGGGCTTATCAGTACCGTGAACGCGATGAACAGGCTGGAGGATGAAGAGCGCATTCGAGCCGTCATTATGCTGAGCGATGGCGAAGACACATCCTCAGCCAAGACGCTTGATGCGGCCGTGCAGACGATTGAAGCCAGCTATGGTTCGCTGAACCCGGTCATCGTTATTCCCGTCGCTTATGGCGCCAATGCCGATATTCGCACCTTGGATCGGATTGCGTCGGCGAGCAATACCACCCGACAGTCGGGCGATCCACAGAGCATTCAGCGCGTGCTGGAAATCCTCAGCAGTTTCTTCTAAACTGCCGGGCTTCAGCCGACATTTTGCGATAGCGCGCGATGAGCATGCCGCGGCGGATGCGGATGATGAAATCCTCGTTCTCGTGGGCGGTCAGCGCTTCCAGCCGCTTCACTATCTCTTGGGGCAGGATGCTCCGCCGCCAAGTGGCCGCATAAGCGCGCAAATCCGCGGCCGTATCCAGATCGGTTATCAGTTGAAAGTTCGCATCGTGTTCGCCGCGAAACAGCCCTTGATTCACCGCGCCGCGCAAAGCGTCATCCGCCGCCTGACAGCCTGTTATCCTGCTTGAGGAGTCAATTTCGCCCAGATTGAGCCGCGCATACGACAACTCAAGCTCGACGGTGCGATTTTGGGCTGTCGGGCGCAAATCAATCAATGTGCCGGCCGCTTTCAGCACGCGGTGAACCTCTTGCAGGGTATGAACCATACCCGCCGGCGGGATTCATCAGAAGGAATGGGCGAAGAGCGCATGGTCAAAGCTGGCGGATTTGAAGGGCAGAGCCATCCCGCTCGCCATCAAGAAGTCCACTTGATGCGCCAGCCGCCGCGGTCGCCCTTCCAGGCCAGCGCCCAATGCCTGTCTTGCAACATCAATCCCGACCACCGAAGCCGCCAAATCAGCGTACTGCCATGTCAGCCGACCATCGCCGCAGCCAATCTCCAGAATGCGGACATCCCCTAAGGCCAGCATATCCAGCAGGTAGCGCTTTTCAGTTCCGGCCGTATCGCTGCGTATCGCCATGCCCCTATGATACAGCCTGAGTCCAGCCGCGCCTGTCCAAATGGACTTATATGGTTATAAAATTGGACTGCATTTATTGATATATTATCATTCAAAACATCATCGGAGTGACTTGCATGCACCCTTCCTCGTTGGGCATCACGCTCAATCGCAGCAGAAAAGAACCCATCTATCGCCAGCTGATTCGCCAGTTTCAGGCGCAAATCGAGAGCGGCCTGCTGCCGGCCGGCACCCGTCTGCCGGCCAGCCGCGGCCTGGCGCGCCAGCTTGGCGTCAGCCGCATCAGCGTCGTCAACGCTTATGCCGAGCTCCGCGCCGCCGGTTACTTGAGCGCCAAATCGGGGCGGGGCACTTTTGTCGCCTTTGACCAAGGCACCCGCGCGGATGCCTTCCGCGGTCAGCCGCCCCTGCAGGCCCGCGGACAATCCATCCGCGAGATGATGCGCCTGGCGCGCAAGCCGGGCGTCATCAACTTTAGTCACGGCTCGCCGCCCAAAGAATTTTTTCCAGTGCGGCACATGCAGGATGCCATCAACCATGTGATTGACCGCGATGGCGCCGATGCGCTGTCGTATGAAGTGCCTGAAGGCTATCTGCCGCTGCGGGTGGCGGTGCGCGATTATGTCCGCGCCATCGGCATTCAGTGCCGCTTTGAAGATGTGCTGATTACTGGCGGGGCGCAGCAGGCGATTGACCTCGTTCTGCAATCGCTGATGACCGATGGCGAAACCCTGGTGACAGCCAACCCGACTTACTTGGGCATTATGGATATTGCCCAGGCGCGCCGCGTCCATATTCAGGGCATTCCCATCGACGAGGCGGGCATCCGCGTGGATGCGCTGGAAAATTATCTGCATGACCATCAGCCGCGCCTGATTTATGTGATGCCCAGCTTCCAGAACCCCACCGGGCATGTTATGCCGATGTACCGCCGCCGCCAGTTAATCCGTCTGGCGGCGCAGCATGGGATTCCCGTGCTGGAAGATGAGGTCTACCGCGAATTTCGCTTTGATGGCGAACACCTGCCGCCGCTCAAGGCGCTGGACGAAAGCGGCGCCGTCATCCATGCCAATGCCTTCACCAAGATGCTCCTGCCGGGTATGCGCATTGGCTATCTGGTCGCCGATGGGCCGTATTATGAGCGGCTGGTGCGCGTCAAACAGGCTGCCGATATTTCCACCTCGGGCTTGAACCAGCGCACCATTCATCTGCTGCTGGAACGCGGCATCCTCGCCAAACAGCTGGAGCGCAACCGCCTGGATTTGCGCCGCCGCCGCGATGCCGCGCTGTCGGC
>DAOUKA010000079.1:0-6377 GCA_034421915.1 Anaerolineae bacterium | reverse complement strand
ACCGACAGGCACATCATCAGCCTCCAGTGCGCGTTCAGCCTGTTTCAGGGCGAGCCACATCCATTTTCGGTCGTCTGCGGTGATGGGCATCTTAGAACAGGCTCATCTGCTGGGGGTCGTCAGGGTCATCTTCGACGGCAGGCTCTTCGAGCTCTGCTTCATCGCCTTGGTCGGCTTCATCGGCTTCGCCTGTGTCGAATTGGGCAGTCGGGAAAATATGTCCGCTTTCCCCGGAGGCCGCTTCGGGGTCATCGTTGACCAGGGGCTGTCCCTCGCTGTCGTGCTGGCTTTCGTCGATGGGAATGCACTGCGGACAGCTGCATTCAGCCGGATGCGCCTGAACGGCTTTTGCGGAGTCCAGAATGGTCATGTCAGCCACATAATCCGCCCCGACATCATCAAGGTGCATGGTCGCCTCGATTCGCAGCTGCGCCAGTTCATCATCGGTAAAGCCAACCTGATGCAAGACCGCCGTCAAGGAGGGGAGTGTGACCTTATCCCGATTGCGGACGACATATTTGTACTGTTCGCGCAGGCTGCGTATCCATTCCTCAAAGAAAACGCTTCGCTGATCCATCTGCTTATCCCTTAGTTGATACTGTGTCCATTCTGGCAGGCTCGTCACAGGCAGCACCTTGGTGATAAGCGGAGGGGAATCCCGCCGCTAGCCCGAAACGGCAGCATCCCCGTAAAATCTCTGCTGCTGTTGGGGATGACGCTGGAACAGGCGCGTAATATGGGCGAGGGTGTCTTTGCCGCGATGTTCAAAGGCATCCTCACCAAAGCGCCAAGTCCAATTCCCGGCCGGCTTGCCGGGTGTATTCATCCGTCCCTCGCCGCCAAGACCCAGCACATCCTGCATCGGCATGATAAACGTCTGCGCCGAAGACCGCATCCCGACCCGCGCCAAAGTCCAGACAATATCATCAATCGCTTGCCCCAGATAATCCTTGACAAACTCGCGGGCGGGCGCATCCATTTCGGTTTCCCACCAGCCGCGGGTGGTGTTGTTGTCATGGGTGCCAGTATAAACAATGCAGTTGACCCGATGATTATGGGGCAGGAAGGGATTCATCGGGTCGCTCCAGGCAAATTGCAGCACTTTCATACCGGGCAGGCCGAGCGCATCGCGCAGTTTTTCGACGCCGGGCGTAATCACGCCCAGATCTTCGGCAATGAGCGGCAGGCTGCCCAGCGCCCTCTTAATCGCCTGAAAAAACGGCAGCCCGGGGCCCTCAACCCATTGTCCCCTGATGGCGGTCTTTTCGCTGGCGGGGATTTCCCAATATGCTTCAAAGCCGCGAAAGTGGTCGATGCGGATATAATCCACCAGACTGAGCAAGGCCTTGAAGCGCTCGATCCACCAGCTGTAGCCACTGCCGCGCATGGCCTCCCAGCGATAGAGCGGGTTGCCCCAGCGCTGTCCGGTCGGGCTGAAGTAATCGGGCGGGACACCGGCGACAGCTGTCGGACGGCCGCGCTCATCAAGAAAGTATTCGCGCTGGTTTGCCCAGACATCCGCGCTGTCATGGGCGACGAATATCGGCAAATCGCCAAACAGGCGGATGCCTTTGCCCCTGGCATACGTTCTAAGGGCCGTCCACTGCCGATAAAACAGCCATTGGCGGAACTTCTCTTCTTCAATTTCGCTGGCATAGGCTTGGCTCGCTTTTGCAATCGCCTGGGAGCCGCGCCGCGAGAGGTCGCTTTCCCATTCGACCCAGGGACGAAGCCCATGCGCTTGCTTGAGCGCCGCGAACAGGGCGAAATCCTCCAGCCAATATCGATTCGCCTCGACAAAGACGGCAAATTCCTGTTTGAGCGCGGGACGAGCGGAACTCACGAAGTTATGGCAAGCAAGCGCCAGCTTTTGGTTGTGAAAGGGAATCACCCGGCCAAAATCAACGCGGTCGTCGGGGAAAGCGGGGCTGTCGGCAAGGTCGGCTGCGGCCAGCAGCCCATCCATGACGAGGCTGTCGAGGCTGATCAGGTTGGGGTTGCCGGCAAAAGCCGACAGGGTTTGATAGGGAGAATCGCCATAACTGGTTGGCCCCAATGGCAGCACTTGCCAGATGGATTGTCCCTGTGCCTCAAGCCAGTCCACAAAGCGCCGGGCAGCCGCGCCCAAATCGCCAATGCCATAGCGGCCGGGCAGTGATGTCGGATGCAGCAGAATGCCGCTTGAACGTGCGAGCCGGATCATTTTCTGAACTATCTTTTGTCGAACGGTGCCGGGATGATAATCGAGATGAGAAGCGGATGCAATGGACGGGCGCCGACAGGGCTGTCTTCTAGCGGCGGTTCAGCAGCGCCGCGACTGTGGCGGCGGCCCCCTCGACAGTGGCAGTGATTTCCCGGCCATCGCGCAGTCGGCGCAGCTTGACAGTCCCCGCTTCAATTTCCGCTGGCCCGGCGATGGCGGCGATGGGTATGCCTTTTTTATCGGCATGAGCCAGCTGCCTGCCGAGCTTGCGCGCCTCAAAGTAAAGTTCGGTGTTGATGCCCGCCTGTCGCAGTTGGCTGGCGATTTTCATGGAGGCGCGGCGGGTCTCCTCGTTAAAGACGGTAACAAGGACTTGCACCAGCGTGCCGCCGAGGGCGGCGGGATACAAATCCAGTTCGTTCATCAAGTCGATGATGCGCTCAATGCCAAGCGATGTGCCAGTTGTCGGCAGGCTTTGCTTGCGAAACAGGCCAATCAAGTCGTCATAGCGTCCGCCGCCGGTAACGCTCCCCAGATTGGGCTGGGAAATGACGGTCTCGAAGATGGGCCCGGTATAATAACCGAGTCCGCGCACCATCGTGAAATCAAAATCATAATTTTCGGGCGGGATGCCAGCCACCGCCAGCCAGCCAGCCAGTTCCCGAAGTTCATCCAGCCCATTGTCACCAGGGGCGATGGCCGCTGCAATGACATCCAGGCTGCGGCTGCCGGGTTCATGCGCCTGTATCAAGTCCATCATGCGGCTGACGGACTCGCTGTCGATGCCGCGCTCGATGAGTTCCTGTTTGACGCCAGCCGCGCCGATTTTATCGAACTTATCGACACTGCGGTAAAGGTCGGGCAGCTGGCTCTTGGGGACGCCGGAAAATTCGCCCATCGCGGACAGTAATTTGCGATGGTTAATCTTGATGGAAAATTGTGGAAAGCCGAGCTTCTTGAGGATGCGATAAATCATCGTCACGATTTCAGCGTCAGCCTGCATGCTGGCGATGCCAACGATGTCCGCGTCGCATTGATAAAACTCCCGATAGCGGCCTCGCTGCGGACGTTCTCCCCGAAAGACTGGCGCGATGTGATAGCGCTTGAAGGGCAGGGTCAGCTGATTTTCGTATTGCGCCACCACCCGCGCCAGTGGCACGGTCAAATCATAGCGCATGGCCAGGGGGTCTTTGGTGCTGCGCCCATGCTGTGCGCTGAAGATGAGCTTTTCGGCATCTTCACCATATTTGCCGAACAGGGTCTCCCGCAATTCAAGGATAGGCGTTCCGACAGGTTCAAAGCCGAATCGGTGAAACACCTCGGTGATGGCATTTGTCACATAATTGCGCCGCAGCATAGTCTCCGGCAGGAAATCGCGGAATCCCCTGGGTGTGCGGGGGGCGATGCGTTTGCTCATTTGCGCTCCTTAAATTGCGCTGCCAGACAGCATCGCCTCATTTTACCGCCCTCTCATCAAAAAGCGACCCGCTTTGGCCGGGTTGGAAATCAAAATCGCTTATGGGGCGGCCGCCCGCGCCGCGAGCGCCTGTTCGCGCACATCCTTGATTTGGTCATAGTGTCCGACTTCGTGAGACAAGGCGAACAGGAATGCCGCTGGGGCGTTCATATTGCCGAACCTGGCCACAAAGCGCTCGGATATGATGCGATGGACATCAAGAAAGGGGGCATCGGGCCAAGTTTCCAGATAGGCATGGCGCATACGGCGGCTTTCTTCGAGCCGTTGACGCACCTGCGCGACAGTCGCGACTTCGCGCCAGGGGGTCTCATAACGAGGACGTTCGGAGGCCGCTATGCCACGCGCCAGCAGAGAACTGAAGGCGGCGCCTTCTTCGGAACTGGCGGTGACATGGGCAATCAAATGTCCAAATGTCCAGCCGATATTTTCTTCACCCTCGACCGCATAGGGGTCATCGGCTTCGGGGTCTTCGGGTTCAAAGGTGATGTCAGCATCATCCAGCCCGTCTGTCAGACTCAGCAGGAAATCAATGCTTTCGTCGCTGTATTTTTTCAGGTCGGCGGGGGTGATGTTTTCCTGCTCGGCGCATTCTATGAATGTCAGCCTGCCATCGCGCATAGGTGAAAAATCAATCATCGGGGCTCTCCTTTTGGGCATCGTTTAGTGATATTCAAACTTATGGATGTATTGAACTCGGACAACCTTACATGGTAGCAGTTTATTGGTGAAACACGCAGCTGATGATACACTGGGGCTGTACCAAAATAGCGAAAGCGGGTGATGACCGATGTTGACGGACGTGGAAAAGATGCTGTTTGTCTTGCTGGCGCTGTTGGCCTTTGGCGCCAGCTACACCGGCTTTTTGGAGATGTACCAAATTATTCACCGCGGGCAGGGACAGCTGCGGTCGAGGAACTTTTTCCGCCGCGCCTGGAACGCGCTCACCATTTATCTGTCGCAGCGCACCACCTTCAAGACCCGCCGCCTGACCAGTCTGTTCCATTGGGGGGTCGTGCTTGGCTTCACTTGGTATTTTTTGGTTAATCTGCTGGATTTGCTGCTGGGCTTTCTGCCGAATTTTGAGCATTCTCTGCTGAGTCTGGGCGGGGTTTATGACGCTTATCGTCTGCTGACTGATTGTCTGAGCCTGACGGTGCTGGTCGGTGTGATTTATTTTATCCTCCGCCGTCTGTATCTGCCCAACAGGCAGGCGCTTCAGTTCAACGAACATATCCTCTTGCATCCCCAGGTGCGGCAGGGGGCGGTCAGGCGCGATTCGATGATTGTCGCGGTGTTTATCCTGCTGCATGTCGGTGCGCGTTTTCTGGGCGAATCGGTTGCGGTGGCGCAGCAGGGCGCGGATGCCTTTATGCCCTTTGCGACGGCGGCGGCGGGGATTTGGGCGGGGCTGCATGTCGATGCGCTGGAAGTGATGCGTCATCTGTGGTGGTGGGTCGCTTTGGGGGGCATCCTCATTTTTCTGCCTTACTTCCCGCATACCAAACATGTCCATTTGTTGATGGCGCCGCTCAACTTTTTGACCCGGCCGCAGCGCCGTTCTCTTGGTGAACTCGCGCCGCTGGATTTTGAAGATGAGACGATTGAACAGTTTGGCGTCAATCGGCTGGAGGATTTGCACAAGACCCAACTCCTTGATGGCTTTGCCTGCATCATGTGCAATCGCTGTCAGGATGTCTGCCCGGCTTATGTGACCGGCAAGGAACTGTCGCCGGCGGCTTTGGAAATCAACAAACGCTATTATATGAAAGAGCATTGGGATGCGCTGGCGGGCGGGCAAACCTCTGACTGGTCGCTGGGGGGCAGCCTGCTGAGCGAGTCGGCGCTTTGGGCGTGTACGGCTTGTGGCGCCTGCATTGACATTTGTCCAGTGGGCAACGAGCCGATGTTTGACATCCTCGATATTCGCCGCGATGCGGTGCTGATGGGCAGTGAGTTTCCCCATGAGCTTCAGGGCGCGTTTAATGGCATGGAGCGGCAGGGCAATCCCTGGCAAATCGCTGAATCGCGCACGGCCTGGAAGGACGGGCTGGATATTCCAGCGCCGACGGTGGCCGAAAATCCCGATTTTGATGTCCTGTACTGGACGGGCTGCGCGGTCAGTTATGACCCCCGCGCCCAGCAGACGGCACAGGCTCTGGTCAAGGTGCTTCATGCTGCTGGGGTGAACTTCGCCATTCTTGGGGATGATGAAAGCTGTACCGGTGATGCTGCGCGGCGCGCTGGCAACGAGTATCTGTATGTCGAGATGGCAGCTGTCAATGTGGAGCGGCTCAACGCGGTCAAGCCGAAGCGCATTGTCGTCACTTGCCCGCATTGTTTTCATAACATCGGCAAGGAGTATCATCAGTTTGGCGGGCATTACGAAGTTCTGCATCATACCCAACTGATTGAGGAATTGATTCAATCCGGCAAATTGCCGCCGACAGCCAATCCGTCTGGCTGGAGCAATGTCACCTTTCATGACCCCTGTTATCTGGGGCGGCACAATGATGTGACAGATGCGCCGCGCAATGTTTTGCAAGTCAACAGTATCCCGATGGTGGAGATGCCGCGCAATCGGAAGAATTCCTTCTGCTGCGGGGCGGGTGGCGCTCAATTTTGGAAAGAAGAAGAAGCGGGCGACAAAAGAGTCAGCATGGAGCGCTATCAGGAGGCCCAATCCACCGGCGCCGCGGC
>DAOUKA010000078.1:0-10645 GCA_034421915.1 Anaerolineae bacterium | reverse complement strand
CTCGGCACATCTTGATGAGACCTACTATTTTCGCACCGAACCCCAAAACGGGGTCGCGCTGCATCGCAATTATCGAGTGGATACTGATTTTGAGGAGATTTTCGCTGTCAAAAATACTGATTTGGTCTTGGTGACGCAAGGCTTTCATTCAACTGCGGCGGCGCCTGGCTCCAATATCTACTTTCTGAATTATCTGGCGGGTGAATTGCTGAACGATGACCGTCAAATCCCGCCCTATGATGACCCTGATTATGCTTGGCTGAAAGCGGATTACACCAGCAACCTGATGCAGCTGCCCGTGATAAAGTAAAGGGAGGGCGCTTTGGACAGGCAGCGTATGCGCAGCCTGGTGCTGTTATGTTAAACTGGGGGTATGTGTTCATAAGTTGCGGATAACATATTTTTGTGATGCGCTCCCGATTTTTAGTTTTGACTTTCATCTTCATCGTATTTTCCATATCCATACAGGCACAAATGGAGGTGACCGTCTCGGTTGTTGCGCGGGGATTATACCATCCGCTTGGCATGGCGCTATTGCCCAATGGCGGACTCCTGATTGCCGAAGCGGGCAACAGAAAAGACGATTGGAGCGCCGGCGTCAGCCTTCTGACTGCGGATGGCGCTTTGGGTCGTTTGATTTCCGGTTTTCCCGGCGGGCGCGTCCCCGGAGATTTACTGGCGTCCCTGTCGCTGGCGGTCTCGACCGATGGCAACACCATTTACGTCGGACACTTTAACGCGCAGCGGCTTTATACCCTGGTAGCAGAGCAGGCTGCGGAGCTTCCTGAGATGTCCTTTTTGCCGCATGAACTGGGCAGAGCGATGGCAGGGCATGCGGGGATGGATCATGTCTTCTTTCTGCATCCTTTTGACATCACTTTTGACGCTACGGGCAGCCCGCTGGTGTCGGATGCATCGAGCAACAGCCTTGTCATTGCAGGTGAGCATGACGCCAGACAACTCTTCCATCAATTTGATGACCTCGATATGCCCAATCACCTCAAGGGGAGACTGGAAGCGGTGCCGCGAGGGCTGACGCGCCTGGGTGATGACTATTATGTTGCTCTGTTTGGCGGCTGCCCACATTCGGCCAATAGCGGAGAATTAGTCGCGCTGGACGCCGACCGAAAGCAGCGCACGGTCGTGGACAGCCTGAATCTGCCGATTGATGTCGCCGTGGATGCCGTCGGGAATATCTGGATACTGGAGTTTGCCACAGTTGTGCCGAACGCACCCTGCTTTTCGTATAACAGCTTTCAGGCGCATAGCGGCCGTCTCAGCCGCATCAGGACAAACGGCATGTTCGAGACGGTAGTCGAAAATCTGGATTTCCCTGGGGCGGTGCTGCCCTTGCCTGATGGCAGCCTCTATATCAGCGAGGTCTTTGCCGGACGCATCCTGCATATTCAGTTTGATACCGAGCCGCCAGCGATAAAACGTTTTCCGCCGCTGGCTGCTGCGGAGGATGCGCCGCCAGTAAGCGATGTTGCAATCCACGATGCCGATGCGGTTTTGCGCGATGTGATTGACCACTATCAGTTGAGCGCCTATCCGGGACGCGAGCGAATCGAAGCGGACAGCGAACTGACACAGCTGGGGCGGGATTTGTTCTTTGACCCGATTCTTTCGGGCGATGAAAACATTTCCTGTGCCACCTGTCATCATCCCGCCTTTGCGATGACGGACGGGCGCGTGCTGCCAATCGGCGTGGGTGGCATCGGTTTGGGCGCGGAGCGCTTTTTCGATTCGCGCATACCCCGCAAGAGCAACACTCACCACGAGTTTATGGACGATACCAGCGGCCCGCTTGTCGGGCATTTTATCCCGCGCAACAGCCAGACTATCCTCAATAGCGCCTTGCTGCGCGTACAGTTTTGGGATGGCCGGGTCGAGAAATATGACGAGACCGACACCGTGCAAACTCAGGAAGAGGCTGTCAATGCCCTTGGTTTGACCGATTCACTAATGGCACAGGCATTGTTCCCGATGACCTCCGAGCGTGAGATGGCGGGGGTGAGCCTGGGGGACAAGCGACCGGCGGTTATCCGTGATATTCTGGTCAAACGCCTGCAAAATAATGCGCTTTATGCCGCCCGATTTGAGTCCGTCTTCGGCAAGGGCGAGATTGAGCCCTTGCATGTAGCCAAGGCGATTGCCGCTTTTGAGCGTCAGCTTATCTTTACCGATTCGCCCTGGGATGATTATATCGCTGGCGATTCTGGCGCATTGAGCGAACAGCAAAAACGCGGCGCCCTGACCTTCTTTGGCGCACTCAACCCCACGATGAATTGCGCTAGCTGCCATAGTGGAGATTTATTCACCGACCAGAAGTTTTACAATCTGTTGATACCCCAGATTGGCCCCGGTAAGGAGAATGGCGCTAGCGGGCTTGAGGATTTTGGACGGGCGAATGTCAGCTTCGATTACCGCGATCAATACAAATTCCGCACGCCAAGTCTGCGGAATATCGAATTGACCGCCCCCTATTTTCACAGTGGCGCTTATCAGACCTTGTGGGATGCGGTCTGGCATCATGCCGATGTTTGGACTGCCAACATGGTTTATGACCCGCAAACACACCTGCCGCCAGCTTTTCATGGGCAACTTTTGTCGCATAACTTTGAGGCGCAGGCGCATTCACTGGCGCCGCAGCTGGCAGTCAGCTTGCCCCTGAACGAAGAAGATGTGACAGACCTGGTAGATTTCATGCGCTCCCTGACCGACCCCGCGGCGCGTGACCTGTCGCATTTGCTGCCCGCGGAAGTGCCGAGCGGATTACCGCTTGACCCGCTGCCGACCGAATCGTAGAGTACACTAAGCGACATGTAATCGAATGGAGAGGGTGATTTTGTTATGAGCTTGTCGTCTTATGGTCAACTGCCAGTGCCGCGCTTGACCCCCGAACTGCTGGCACTGGTGAAAACGGGTGAGGTCTTCAGCCTGGGAGTCGAATATCGAGAGGGGATGCTGACCCCCGGTGCGGCGATGAAATCGTATTCGATTATGCCCCATCTGCGCCACAGCGACCCTTCCGCTATTAATCCAGGGACGGCGGCGGCTGAAGTTATTCGCATGTCCATCCATGTTGGCACACATATCGACGCGCTCTGTCATATTGCTGAAAAGCAGGACGAACATGGCAATCCGCACCCTGATGGCGAGCCGCGTCTGTACGCTGGCGCTGGGGCAACCGTCCCCGCCGGCGAAACGGTCACCTCAGCTGGACAAATGCACAACAGCATCGACAAGATGCCGCCGATTGTTACCCGCGCCGTCCTACTAGATGTTGCCAGCTACAAAGGGCTGTCCGTCCTGCCCGATGCCTATCCCATCAGCGCCGATGATATGCGCGGCACCCTGCAAAAACAGGGCACTGTCATCACCCCAAACACGGCGGTACTGACCCGCACCGGCTTTTATCAATATCTCAAAGAGGACAATCCCGTCTATCGGGATGCACAGGCGGGCTTAACCCTGGAGGCGGCGCAGTTTCTGGTCGAGCAGGGGATGAACCTGGCGGGCGCGGATACCATGGCGGTCGAAGCGATGCCGCCCTACGAGCATGCAGTGCATCGCTTTTTGCTGGTTCATAATGGCATCACCCATCTGGAAAACCTGTGCCTGAATGACCTGGCGGCAGCTGGCTGTTATGAATTTCTGCTGATTATCGCGCCTTTGAAACTGACTGGCGCCACTGGCTCCTGGGTCAATCCGATTGCGATTGCCTAAGAAACACAAAGGACACCCAAACACTCATTCCTCGAAGCTGTGTTCCGCAAACTTCAGGCTGCGGCTGTTTTCGCTGACCGTGCGCACGGTGACTTCATCGAATCCGGCCTGGCGCTCGCAGCTAATCTCAAGGGTAATCTCAACCTTCGCGTCGGTCAGGCTGCTCAAGCGCTGAATGATTTCCTCGACGATGGTGAGCATATCGCGGTTGGCGCGGTCAGGCTCAACCGCCACCCGACCATAATATCGTATCTTTGGTTTTTTCTCTTTTGGCAGCTGCGGCGCGTGCGCTACCCGCTTTCGCTCTGCCTGTGGAGCCTGTTCAGCCTGCGCCCGCAGTTTCATGGCGACTTCCGGCCTGACGATAAGGTCATTGCCATCAAAGTAAATCGTTACGCTTTTCGCCAATGCCAGCCCACTGTAGCTGCCATCATCCTTCAGCCCGGTCGCATAGCCAAAGGGCGCATCCAGACGCCCGACGCCATCCTTAATCGCCGCCAGCAAGACAGTTTCATCATAGAGCCGCGGCAGATAGCAATACCGCGCCAGATACTCCCAAAGCTGCCTGATGCTCAAATGAGCTTCGTTCTTGCGCCAGAGTATCTCGTTCTCGTTCAGCGTCATGCGCAGATTGTCCGGCGACCAGCGCGGAATGATAAGCCCCTCACTTTTCAGCTTGTGATGCGCCCGCTCATAAAAACTGCCGCCGCCCGAAATCCGATGCGCCTGATAATCAATTTTCCCCTTGGGATCCTCCTGGGTCGGCACGATGAGCCAGCGATAAGTCGCTTGCAGGCGGTCGCGCAGGGTTTGCTCGGCGCGTTTAAGGTTCTCGTCGACCTGCCGTCCCTGCTGCGCGCCCAGGTCTAATTCTTCGCGTTCGTCATCAATGGATTTCCAGGCCAAATAATCGCGGATGGCATCCTTCCAGGCTTTAGCCTCGCTTTGGTCGGCGGCGATGAAAACCAGCATATTGCGATAATAACGCGGCGCGTCGCCGCGATTTTCCAGGATGTCGCGGGCGGCCTGCTGCGCCTTTGAATCTTCAGACTGGCGGTGATGGGCCTGAAGCATATCCAGCACAACCACCCGCGCTCGGTCCTCATCATTGACGTCAGCCGAGCCTAGCGGCGCGACATGCGCGGCCGCAAAATCACCCCGATTCCATTTCTCGGCATGCAGACGGCGCCGCGCTTCCCCCTCAACATCGTCATCGCTGAAGCTCTGAGCCCGTTCAGCCGCCATCCGATTCACCGTCGGCCGCGTATCATACCAATAGCGGCTGCCCTCGCTGTACAGATAAGCCAGACGTTTGCTCATCCGAGACAGGGCATCATTGAAGGGGGCTGTCTTTTCGCCGGGCTGAGTCGTCGCCAGCCGAATGCGAACCTCCTCGACGCCGCGCACGCCCTGCGCGGCCACCGACGGGGCGCTGCCCACGAAAATCGCCCGCGCCACCCGCCGACAGGCCCTGTGCTGCCCCAGCAGCTTCACCTCCCCATCCATGGCATAGGGCTTGGAATCCGTTCCGTCAATATCGGCATCCATCACCGCCCCCCAGCCATCGGGCAGGAACTTGAGCATCTCGGCCGACACCCTCTTCGACCACAGCGGAATCGCCCCCGGCATAATCATCAGCGATTGATCCTGATCCATCCAAAGTTGATGAATGACCACCGCCATCAGCCGCAAGACGCCGCGCGTGCGCTGGAAATTCTCCATGCTCGACCAGTCCTCATACAGCCGCGCAAACAATTCGGGATGAATCGGATAGGCCTGCCGCATCCGCCGCTTATAATCAGCTTCAGCCACCCCAGTCGGAAATTCGCCGCTGTTGTCTTTGTACATCGCGGAGAAGGCGTTCAGCACCGCATCCCGCCCCGCATAATCAACCTCCTCCGAAAACAGCCGCCGCCGCACAATCTCAAAGCTCTCGGTCGCGCTGATCGGCTTCCAGACCGCTTCAATCCGCCCCAGCGTCCGCGCAATCCGCTCCAGAGCCGCCTTGCCGCCCTTGTCGCCAACCTCGGCATCGCTGGCCGGAATCGAAACCAGCAGCATGGAATCGCTGGAGCGCTTGACAGCCTCGGTCAGCGACTGAACGAAGGTCATCACCGAATCAAAGCTGCCAGCCTTAAAACTCTTGGGCGCATCATAAAGGTTGCGGGCAAAGGCAACCAGTTCATCGATAATAATCAGCGCGGGGCCATAACTCTCCAGCATTTCCACCAAGGTATCCGAGCCAGGGCTAATCCCATTCAAATCGGCATCCCTGACAAGCTCATAAGCCTCGGCGCGGCCCAGCTGCCAGGCAATCTCGCCCCAGAGCGTGTAAGTCGTGCAGTCCGCGTGTTCGCGCGGCTTGTTGGCATCAAAGGCCGTGCCGACAATCACCGCGCATTTGGCGGTAATGTCATCGTCAATCTCCCCGATGCGCTCCCTGATGTCGTCAGCCTCCTCCCCCAGGTGCTCAAGCCGACCATCGCCAAAGAGATGATAAAGCGCCAGCATACTGTGCGATTTGCCGCCGCCAAAATTGGTTTGCAGCTGCACCACCGGGTCGCCGCCTTGGCCGCTCAAGCGCTGAAAACCCGTGACCAGCAGATTCTTCAGCCCCGCCGTCAGATAAGTGCGCTGAAAGAACTCTTCCGCATCCATATACTCCGCCGCCGCCCGACCCTGCACCACATCGGATAAATCCAGCGCATAATCAGATTGGCTGTAGCCGCCGCTGGTCACATCCTCGCGCGGCTGAATGACCTGCCGCCAGGGCTTGAGACCGGCCGCGGTCGTCAGCGGCGCATCATCCAGCCGCGTCTGCTGGCGCGTCGATTTTTTCGCATCGCGCTCATAAAGCAGACGGCTTAGCTCGCGCTTGTGCCGCTCAACAGCCTGCTCCTGCTGCTTCGCGCCAACCGCCCGCAGCAGACGCGCCGCCGTATCGGCAACGCGGCGGGCATCATCGCTGCTGAAGGCATTGACCTCATTCTCATGCGAACGGCGGTTGCGCACATCGCGCAATTCATGGAGGTAGTTGCGCTCAGCATAGCCTAGCTCATCGCGGAAAGCCTCGTTCCATTTGTAGTTCATCAGGTTCAGCCAGCTTTGCACATCAAGCCCGCGCAAGGCCGTCGCCTCGTCCGGCAAATGCTTCGGGCGCTTCAATTCATAGAGCGCATACTCCATTTCCTTCAAATGCTTGCGGCCATACTTGGCCTTGAATCGCTTCAGCACATAAGGCCCCAGCCCATCCCGCAGCGCATCCATCATCTCATCAACGCGAACGCGGTTTGATTTTGCCATCTTGCCATCCTCCAGATTATCCAATCCTTACAAAAGCGTATCCTGCCCTGGGCTGCGCCCCAGCTGCGCCGCCTGTTCGCTAATCTCCTGCCAGCTGGCAATCAAGGTGTTGTATTGTAAGGCATCCTGCGCCCAGCCGCGCCGCTCGCAGATGTCATACAGCCGATAAGCCAGCTGACGCGCCTCGCCCGCCATATCCCCCGTCATCTGGCTCAGTAGAGCCGCCGCGCCGGCTTCGCCATGATTGTTCAGCCGCTCAATCAGATGATGCGTGCCTTCCCACACCGTCGGCCGCTTGTCCTCGCGCGGATCCCATACCCCAGGATCATAATCCGACCAGTGCCGCAGGCTCACCTTGCCGCCGGCCGAATCCGCCACGCCCGCCAGTTCCACGCTATCGACGCTGGTATTCTTGGCCCGCGCCAGCACATCCGCCTCCCCGAAATCGCCCTCATCAAAGCCAAACTGCCGGAACCAATCGACCGCGAAACGGCTCTCGGCATCCAGGTCGCCATCCTGCTCCGACAGATATTCGTCCAGCGCCGCGTTAATCAAGACCAGCGCATCCCGCACCGACATTTCCCTCCCGTCCGCCTCGAGGATGCGGCTGGCGCGCGAATAAATCGCCATGCCCGGCCCGATGCTCGCCTGCGCCATATCCACCGGCGCGATATAGCCCGACTGCATGGCTTCCAGCGCCGGCGGCAATTCCCGCTTGAGCGCCGCCGTGAAATCGCGCCGCGAACGTTCAGGCGCATTCTGCGCCCGCGGCCGACACACCAGAACGATAGACGAAGCCAGGGCGTTCGTTTTCAGCGCTATTAGGCGACTGCTTCGCTCGGTGCGCATGGGCCAGGTGCCTACAATGCTGAAGCCCGCCTCGATCAAACTCGTCAGCATCGTTTCCCAGCCGCTGCTGGCTTTTCCCGCCGCCTTGCCATCGCGCATAAAACCGATGTCCTGCTGTTTGAAGGCATAATACACCGTTAGCGGATAATGGCTGCTGACGAACTGGCGGATATTGTCAAAGGTTCGCCTCATGCCGCTCTCAAAATAATCTTTCGCCGCCGCCTTGCTGTCGTGACGATAGCGCGCGGCAACCAGTTCATCGGCTTTGGGCACCAGCAGGGTGCCAAAGATGTCAGGATAGATGCCGCGCAGGCTGCGCCGCAGCCAGACATAAAAGAAGTCGCTTAGATCGGCATAACCAACATTGTCATAATAGGGTGGGTCGGTTGAAAGGGTCACTGGCATGGTTCGGCTCTCTGGCTGAGTATAAAATGCTGCATCATTTTGGTTAGCGAATCCTAACCCGCGCACCCGCACCGGCAACCGTTCTATAACCTTACCAATCTTATTCAAATGTAATCTCCAGTTGCCGGCGGAATCCGAAAAGGGGTTGGCTTCGGCATAATCCCACACCATAGGAATGGCCTGTCGGGCGAAAACATTTCTCATGTTTTCGCCCGACATTATCCAAGTACAAAGACTTGACCATATATCAGCCCCTTTATCTATTGCCAAAGCCAGATAGACCGCCACCGCCTCGCCATAGGCGCGGGCGCGGCGCCCGCCTTCCCGCAGGGGAATGCCATCTGCTTCCCTACCTGCCGCAATAGCATCCGCCTGCGCCTTCTCCCGCGCCTGCTCGGTCAGGTCGCTGAATGTGGTCAGCGCGACCATCTGGCGCGGTGTGAAGAGGTCAGCGAAGTCATACAAACCCCACAGCGGGCCGCGAACATCAGGTGATTTTTCAGGCATGGCGCCCATCGGCTTCCATTCGGGCTTTGCCGATTCCGCCAGTTCTTGGGCCGCGGCTGTCGGGCTGTGATAATTGCGCCCGCGCCGGCCCTCTGTGACGATGCCCATCATCTGCGACCCCAGCCGCCCGGCGCGGCCCTCGGCGCGGATATAATCGAATGCAATCGGCTCGCCCGAAATCAGGCACTTGGCTCCCTGGCGGCGAATCATCGTGCCCTCTTGTCCCTTGGGCGGCCGCCCCTTCGTCACTTCAAAGCGCACTTGCCTGTCTTCAATGATAGGCTTTGCCCAGCATTCGCGCCCCTTCTTACTGCTCAACACGAAAGACTTGACCAGCGGCACCGGCGCATTCACCGCCGGGTTGGGGCTGATCACCGTCCGCGCCCACAGCCAGGCAATGACCGTTTCGCCCTGATGGCGCGGATAGAGATGTCCGATTTTTGCCTGCGCCCGTTCGCGCATCCATTCGCCATAATAACGGACATCGGCCGCCAGTCCGGCCGCGCCCTGCCAGGCGGATGCCCCAATTTGCCCGCCATCCTGCGGGTTCACCGGCCCGCGGTTGGCGAAGCGCGGCGGAATCTCGATCATCGCCTTGTTAATCATCACCGCCACCGGGTTAAGGTCGCTGGCATGCGCCTCCAAACCCAGCCGCTGGGCTTCCAGCGGGATGCTGCCGCCGCCAGCGAAGGGATCCATCAGCGCCGGCAGGGCGCCGCGCGTCCCCAGCCGAATGAGCCGCCGCGCCTTGTCCATCACCTCATCGCTGGTCGTGTTCTCCCATTGCACCAGCCGCTCGATAAAGGCGAAGAGCCGCCGCCGCGGGCTGTCCTCTTCGCCTTCGGCAAGTTTGCCGGCCGGCAGGCGACGGCAGGCCTCGACAAAGGCGGGGCTGGCATTCGGGTCATCGGGGTCGTCCACCAAACTGCTGAAAATGACCGCGCGGGCCGCCGCCAGCGGCCGCCTCGCCCACCAAAGATGCAGGGTGGAGGGGTGTCCGTGGCGGATGGATTTTTCGCGGGCGCTGGCGCGGTTGATGGCTTCCAGTGGCAGCGCGACTTCAATCAATTTTTTAGCGGCGGGCATAGTGTCTCCTCTCTTTGTCAGGCTATTTTAACACGGCGGGCTGCTGCGCTCAAGTAATTCTCGTAAATTAAAGTTGACGCTGAAGGCGGCCGGGTCAGGCTCGCGGAAAGGATAGCCGCGCAGGTAGCGGGGCGGCCGCGCCTCTTTCCCATCGACTTCCACCAGCGCCAGAATAAATTGCCGCCGGCTGTTCAGGGCGCAGTGCAGTTCGTTGCGGGTGAGCGTGACGGTGCGGGCATCGGCGCGGCGCCCCTTGACCTCGATGAAGCGCAGGCTGGCTTCGCCCTCATCCCGCCCGCTGGGAACGCGGCTTTCAATATCATAGCCGCGGTTGTGTCGGCTGACATCGCGCGGCTCATGCCCCAGCTTCTGTTCGGCGCGCATCACGGCTCGCATGGCGATTTCCTCAGTGATGCGCCGGTCATCCCGCCGCATGCTGCCCATCAGCAAACCCGCCGGGATGATGAGCGCCCCGCCGGCGACCAGCGGCCTGACCGCGCTGATTTGCCGTTCCTGCTCCAGCTGCGCCAGCCGCACTCGGCGCCGTTCGTGCAGGTCGTCGGCTCGCTGCCGCGCCCGTTGGCTGTTCAGCCGCGCATTGACCTTGCCCGCCTTTTCCTCCAGCCGCAGTTCATTGGCGCGCCTATCCCAATAATTGATTTCCTTGGTCAGCCGCGCGTGGACGGCGGCGCGGGTCTTGTCAATCAGCTGTTCCCGCCGCCGGCGGCAGGCTTCCAGCTGGCGCGGCACCAGATGCTCGATGGCA
>DAOUKA010000077.1:0-2039 GCA_034421915.1 Anaerolineae bacterium | reverse complement strand
CTTGGCGACCACCGCCAGTTTGCCAAATACACTTTCCTGGAATCCGCCGCCCGCGTGCCGATTATCCTGCGCCTGCCGACTGATGCGGGCATCTGCAACGCGCGTGAGGGCAAACCGGTGCTCACTGCCGATATTGTGCCGACCCTCCTGCAACTGGCGGGACTGTCGCCCGACCCGCAAATGGATGGCATCTCCCTGCTTCATCAGCCCGGTGACCGCACTCTCTACGGCGAAACCACCCAGTCCGTCTTTGCCACTAACCGTGATTTTAAGTACATTTATTACTTTGACCACGGCATTGAACAACTGTTTGAGGTCAACGCGGATGCCAACGATTGCCACAACTTGGCGGCACAGCCAGAATTGGCGGGCGTGCTGGACAGCCTGAAAGCGGGTCTTATCCGATATTTGCAGGCGAATCAGCGACCGGCAGTTGCAGGCCGATGAACTGCCCGTCATTGAATCGGAACTGGACATCGACAAACTCCGCGCCCAAAATACGGCGGCATGGCGCGGTCCCCTGCGCTACGGGCAGGGTTACGGCTGATGTTAGCCATCTTGAAAATCCAGATAATCGGCCTCAATCGAGGTGAATTCGATGATGTTGCCGAAGGGGTCATGGCAGAAAAAGCGCGGCCGCCCAGGAATCACCTCGACATCCCAAGGCCCATAACCAGCATTCGTCAGCATTTTGCGGGTGTTGCCTACTTTGTCCACAATCAGGCAAAAATGACGGTTGGAGGCATCGTCAAGCGGCTCCTCGCGGGAGAGGTGCAACTCGGCATTCTTGCCGACTTTGAACCAAATCACACCCAGGCTTTGGAGGCTGGCTGGCGGTGGCTTTTCTTCTAATCCCAGCAGGTCACCATAAAAGGCGCGGGCCAATGCGGCGCTACCCGGCGGACGCGGAATGCTCACATGCTGCAATCGAGCAGTCATCACAAGCTCCTCAGTTTCATCTTGACTATTCCAAGTCTACTGCATCGTGCCGCTAGGGACAAAGTGGCTTGACGTGGCTTCAGGTTTAACTTACAATCTGTGTAAATGAACTGTTTCTGTACAATTGCACAATACAAATGATTTGAGGGCAATGTATGGCACAAGCGGTTGTCATGCCTAAATTGGGAAATACTGTCGAAAGCGCCATCCTCTTAACTTGGCATGTCGCTATCGGGGAAACTGTCGCCGCCGGTGAACTCCTTTGCGAGATTGAAACCGACAAGGCAGCACTGGAAGTCGAAAGCCATGTATCGGGTGTCGTTCTGGCGAGATTTTTCGAGGAGGGGGACGAGGTAGCGGTGCTGGAAAACATCGCTGTTGTCGGTCAAGTCGGGGAGTCCTTTGCTGAATTCATGCCAGCACAAGCACAGCCGCAGCAAGTGCCTGCCATCGCAAGCGAACCCAAGCCGACCCACCCGGTGTTTATTTCACCCAGGGCAGAAAACCTCGCAAGGCGCAAAGATATCGACTATCAACAGGTGTCGGGCAGTGGACCCAATGGGCGGATTATTGAACGGGATATTCAAGCGGTAATCGACAGTCAGCCGAAAATATCCCCGGTGGCGCAGGCGATGCTCGCCAGCGGCGCCTATAAGATTCGTGATGATATGCCTGCCGCCAGCCGTGTCACCAAGACCCACCTGGAGCCAGCAGAGATTCAAGCCATCCCGCTACGCGGCATTCGCAAGACCGTTGCCCAACGGATGCTCGAATCGGTACAGACAACGGCGCAGCTTACATTGAACGCTTCGGCGGATGCTAGGGCGCTCTTGGCTTTCCGCCAAAGGCTCAAAGACAGCGATGAAGCGCTCGGCCTGCGGCAGGTGAGCATCAACGATTTGCTCATGTATGCCCTGGCGCAGACCCTGCCCGATTTCCCCGCTCTGAACGCTGTCTACGAAAATGAGACTATCTATCAGCATCAAGCGGTCAACCTGGGCATGGCGGTCGATACTCCGCGCGGTTTGATAGTGCCAGTAGTTCGTCATGCCAACTCACTAAGTTTGAGACAGCTGTCAGCAGAAACACACCGTCTGACA
>DAOUKA010000076.1:0-1622 GCA_034421915.1 Anaerolineae bacterium | reverse complement strand
CCTGTGCGACTGTCTCCATCCTTGAACCCAGGTGCAATTGATGAATAGCGGTTAACCGCTGCATCACTTCATCTCTGTCCTGACCCTCATTGCGCATAGCTTGTTCCAGCTTCTGCGCTCCTTCTTCACTCAATTGATATTTGTTCATTTTGTCATATCTTCGCATTATGTCTTGGAACTGCTTGGATAAAGGTAAAGCGTCTTGCAAACCAAATTGCCCCGATGTGAAACGGGGCATGAATCATTATACCCCATTAAGCTCTGTTGCTCTGTGATTCGCGCTAGGTTTCGGTGAATTCGGCATCGATGACATCTTCATCGCCTGCTGCCGCGCCCTCTGGCGGCGGCGCATCTTCGTACATCTGTCCGCCCAAAGCCTGCAGCTGCTGCGTCAGCGCTTCGGTGGCCGCCTTGATTTCTGCGATATCGTTCTTCGCCTGTGCCTGTCGCACCGCCTCGATTTTCTCCTCAGTCTGCTGTATGGCTTCTGGTGGCAGCTTGTCTTGGTAATCGCGAATGAGCTTTTCCGCTTGGAAAATGATGCTCTCTGCCTGATTGGAGACCTCGGCCTGTTCTTTGCGTTCCGCATCCTCGCTGGCGAATTTCTCGGCTTCTGCCACCATCTTGTCAACTTCTGCATCCGACAGCCCGCTGCTGGCGGTGATGGTAATCGCCTGTTCGCGGCCGGTGGCTTTGTCCTTGGCGCTGACATTCAGGATGCCATTGGCATCAATATCGAAGGTCACTTCGATTTGGGGGATGCCGCGCGGCGCGGGCGGGATGCCATCCAGGATAAATCTGCCCAGCGACTTGTTATCGACTGCCATCGGGCGCTCACCCTGGACGATGTGAATCTCGACCTGTGTCTGGCTGTTGGCGGCGGTGGAATAAATCTGCGATTTCTTGCTGGGAATGGTGGTGTTGCGGTCGATCATGGCGGTTGCCACGCCGCCTAGCGTTTCGACGCTCAATGTCAGCGGGGTGACATCCAGCAGCAGAATATCCTTGACATCCCCGCCGAGGACACCCGCTTGAATGGCGGCGCCCAAGGCGACCACCTCATCCGGATTGACCCCTTTGGTCGGTTCTTTGCCAAAGAAATTCTTGACGGCTGCCTGAATGGCTGGCATGCGCGTCATCCCGCCAACCAGCAGCACCGCATCGACATCGCTGGCAGAAAGCCCGGCATCCCGCAGCGCTTTTCTGCAAGGCTCAATCGTCTGACGCACCAGGTCGTCCACCAGGCTTTCGAGCTTGGCGCGCGACAGGCTCATGTTGAGATGCTTGGGGCCGCTGGCATCGGCGGTGATAAAGGGCAGGTTGATTTCGGCGCTGAGGGTCGTTGACAATTCGATTTTGGCTTTTTCGGCGGCTTCTTTCAAGCGCTGCAAAGCCTGGCGGTCAGCCCGCAGGTCGATGCCGTTCTCCTGTTTGAATTGCTCGGCAATCCAGTTGATGATGATTTCGTCGAAATTATCGCCGCCGAGATAGGTATCGCCATTGGTCGATTTGACCTCGAACACGCCGTCCGCCACTTCCAAAATCGAAATATCGAAGGTGCCGCCGCCCAAATCATAGACGGCTATAATGCCTTCGTTGCGCTCGCCCAGCCCGTAAGACAG
>DAOUKA010000075.1:0-15303 GCA_034421915.1 Anaerolineae bacterium | reverse complement strand
TATGAAGGCGATGTTGAGGATGACAACTGTCATATACCCACTGCTGAAGCGTCCCAGCCACTGTGGATTATCGCTGGTGTGTCCCCACAATATCGGGATAAAAAGCAACTGAACAATCGCGCCAAGCCACAGGGGAGGGATGGCGAGTCTGGCGGGTTTTGGCGCTTTCGCTGCGGGTTTGTATTTGACAAGCGCTGCCAGCAGGCTGATGCCCATTAACATGACGAAGCCAGCAAAGGCCGGCGGATGTCCCATCGTTTCGAATGTCAAACTCAATGTGCCAGACAGCCATGCCGCCGGCGACCGAATGGCTTGACCCATAAGCTGCGCATCAACTGCCATGCGATTGGCAAGACCGGGTGAACTCAACTGGATTGCCAAGCCGACCAGCGTCGCCAGCCAACCTACCCCAAAGACCAGGGCATAAGGGCGGCGCACTGACGAACCCAGAAAAGCAAGGCTCATCAGCAGGCAGAGCGTGAGAAAGGTCGCCTGAAATGCTACAAAAATCTCGGATGCGCCCGCGCTGATAAAACAAAGCATCCCGCCAGCGATGATCCCCAATAAAGACAGCGGGGTCTTTCGCAAGCGCTGCGCCGCCCAAATTGCCAGCGCCATGTAAATCGTGAGCAAAGCCAGCGGCAGGGTGTAATGGGTGCTGGCAGCATACCAGTAAAACGATTGCGGTGAATAAAAGGCATTGACAGGCGCGGCGATGATGAATGCGGAAATGGTGACAGCAAGCGCACCGCGCGGCTTGCCTATTCGCAGGTGCGCAAGCCCCTGAAAGACCAGCCAGCACAATCCCAGCAGCCACAATGTGATAAGCAGTGTCGGGGTCATCCTGGGGAGCAGCGTATCGAGCGGCGCCACCGCGCCCTTGAAGAACCAGTTGGCATAGCTCCCCGCCCAGGTGTCGAGCTGGTAAATCATATAGTCCCAGGCGCCCAGTTCCTGACCAATTGCAACAACACAATAGTCATCCGAAATCAGACGGCTGAACTGCCCCAGATAAGCAAAAAGCATCAGCGGCACAAGCGCAAGCAGGACAATAAGCCATGGGAAAATAGCGTTTCGCTTGAAGGTCATAACAACCAGAGTTTCTGATAGTGTCCGATAATATGTTACAAGTTTAGCAGATGGGTCAGACGAATCCGACAACTCACTTTAACCACCTGTCACGATTATGGATTCCATCTTGTAATATCGTTCAGCGCAACGATTTGTCGGATCTTGTGCCAGCGTTACAATCTCAACATAATCCGCCAGGTCGAAGGTCAAAGGCTCGACTTTAATGGTCGTTGGCTCGCTATCGCTGATTTCCTGATGGCGGGCATCCCACTCGCTGGCATAAAGCCGAAAATTGGGTATTAGCCTTGCATGGCTTAGCACGATGCCCATAGTGATTGTCAGGACAAGAGCAAGGCCTGTCAACGGCAAGTTAGAGGAATAGCCGGGGTATGGGTTTAGTCATCCTCGATTTCAACATCAATGGTGACTTTGGTATCGGGCAGTGGCGAGCGTTCACGAAAATAGCGGATGACCTCATCGCCAATCACTTTTGCCTTGGCGGCCATGGCCGCGCTTTTGACTGCCCAGCCGACTATCGGTATCAAGCCAACAGCTTCCGTGATGATGCCGCCGGCAATCGCGCTGGCAACCGCGCCGGTGAGGGTTGATAGCAGGTTGTCCATATCGAAAGCGCCGACTCGATACGCGCTGGCAACCTGATGAATCATAGCGGTATCGGCGGCGGTGAGGAAAAATGCGCTGCCCGGAATCCAGCCGGTGAGCGCGGCGCCGGTTGTCCAGTTGGCAACCAGTCGTCGGGCTTCGAGGTCGGCATCTTGCAAAGTCGGCGGCATGAGGGGCTCCTTGGTCTAGCTTGCTTTTATTATACACTCGATGCCGGTTATCCTCGTGAGGGTGGATGCCGTATCGCATAAACCGGTGTCATCGTATATCCTTGGAAAACAAGTGATGGCAAAGGCGGTGAATGAAAATAGCGCTTTTGAATGATCGGATTCCTCCTGAAGGCCGCGGCGGGGCCGAGGCGGTTGTCTGGCGGCTGGCGAATGGATTGCAGGGACGCGGGCATGAGACGCATGTTATCGCCACCACACCGAATGCCGCCTTTGAAGAAGTCCGCGATGGCATTCCGACCCATCATATCCATGCCAAATATCCGGAACGCTTCCGCGCCTGGCTGTCATTATGGAATCCGCAGACTCTTGGGGCGCTGCGCCGGCTGCTGCGGCGGCTGCGTCCCGATGTTGTCAATGCCCACAATATCCATTTCTATCTCTCCTGGCACAGCCTGAAAGCTGCCCAGGAAGCGGGTATGGCCACCGTCTTCAGCGCCCATGATGCTATGCCCTTCGCCTATGGCAAGCTGCGGCATTTTGTCCGAGCGCGGCGGCGCGAAATTCGCCTGCCGGCGGATTATCGCCTGCCGACTGGATTTAACATTCGCCAGAATCGGTTTCGCTACAATCCTTTTCGCAACCTGCTCATCCGACATTATCTACATACTTGCGCGGACATTCGCACTGCACCCAGCCAGGCCTTGGCGGATGCCTTGGCAGTCAACCGACTGCCGCCCTTTGAGGTGGTGCATAATGGCATTGATGCTGCCGAATGGTCGCTGGTGGATGCCGAATTGGTTGAGAGTTTGCGACAGCGGCTTGACCTGGCGGAAAAGCAAGTGATTTTGCTGGCTGGACGTCTGACATCGGACAAGGGGACCTTGCCATTGCTGCAAGCGATGGCGCGACTCCGCGCGGAACTGCCGAATATGCGCCTGCTGGCATTAACCGCAGGTGACATCGAGCGGGGCATGCCGTCAGGCTATCAGCATTTGCAGCCGATCATTCGCGCGGGCGGCTGGCTGGCTGGGGATGAATTGCGGGCAGCCTATCATCTGGCGGATGTGGTGGCGGTTCCCTCCATTTACTGCGACCCCTTTCCGACCGTGAATCTGGAAGCGATGGCGGCGGGCAAACCAGTGATTGCGACCTGTTTTGGCGGTTCGCCAGAGCTTGTTGTTCATGGCGAGACGGGAGTTATCGTCAATCCCCTGGATACGGAGAGTTTTGCTTATCATTTGGGGCGGCTGCTGCACAGCCGGGCGCTGCGGCGGGAAATGGGGCATAAGGGACAGGCGCGCGTCCGTCAGGCTTTTTCGCTGGAAAGCCAGGTATGTCGGATGGTGGCGCTCTATGAACGGGCGATTGGCTGATAAGACAGGAGCAGACCATGCAGGCACAGGCCTATCAGAATGCGGCAGATTTGGGTCGCGTGCAAGCGGCATTGATGCGCTGGGTACAGCAGGCGGGACACTGCAATTATCTGCATAAGGGCGATATTGGTCATCGTCTGTTTAATGGGGGCTACAAGCTGCGTCCGCAGGAGATGCTCCATTATTGGACAGATGATGCCGACCATATCATCGCCTTTGTCAACCTGTATCCGCAGTGGGAATCCTTTGATTTGCAGCTGGCGCCGAAGCTGCTGTGCACCGATTTGCATGCCGCCTTGTTCGCATGGTGCGAGCAGGCGACGCTCCATTTCGCTCGGCGGATTGGCAAAAAGACAGATGCGCTGGTGGTCGAGGCGTTTGACTGCGGCCAAGGCTACAGGGCCTTTCTTGAGGCCCGCGGATATGTTTATGACAAACATTCGTTCACTATGACGCGGCACGATTATGACCATCTCCCGCTGGCGAGCCTGCCGCCGGGCTTTCGATTTCACGATGCCAGCGCCGCCGATGTCGAGAAGCTGGCGGATGTCCACAATCACAGCTTCACCAACAAATGGACTCCCGAATCGTATGGCAGGGTTTTTCGGGCGCCGCACATGGAATACGAGATTGCAGTCGCGGCGCCAGACCATCGCTTCGCAGCCTTTACCAATGTCTGGGTTGATGAGGTCAATCGGTCGCTTCTGTTTGAGCCAGTCGGCACGCATTCGGATTTTCGGCGGCGGGGGATTGGCAAGGCGCTGATGGTTTATGTGCTCAAGCGGATGCAAAGCGAACATGACATCAAGTGCGCTTATGTCTGTCACGAACCGCCGCAGGCAAATCCCGCCGCCGCGGCCCTGTATGCCGCGGTCGGGTTCAGGCGACTGCACGAAATCCATGAATATGCCAAGCCGATACGGCCGGAGTGAGCGCGCCGCATTGCCGCGCCCGATTATTTGGATGATGGCTGGTTCGCATCAAGCGACTTTACTGTTACAATAAGCGTCAATCAGAAAAAGAAGGGGACAGCGAGGCTTATGACTTTGCATATCTTCAACGTGCTGGGGCGCGAAAAACAGGAGTTCAAGGCGATTGATGAAGGGCGCGTTGGCATGTATGTCTGTGGCCCGACGGTCTATGACGATTCGCATCTGGGACATGCCAAAACTTATGTATCCTTTGATGTGGCGCTGCGTTATCTGCGCTATAGTGGCTGGGATGTCCTTTATATTCAAAATATCACCGATGTGGGTCATCTGCAAACGAATGAAGAGGACAAGGTGCTGGCGCGGGCGCGGCAGCTTAATGCCCGGCCGATGCAGATTGTGGAAACCTATGCCCGCAGTTATTTTGAAGATATGGATGCTTTGGGGGTGGTTCGGCCGGATATTTCCCCGCGGGCGAGCGGTCATGTGCCGGAACAGATTGAAATGATTGAGACGCTGATTGCCAGCGAGCACGCCTATGTCGCCGATGGCAGCGTCTATTTTGATGTGATGAGTCATCCCGATTATGGCAAGCTGTCGAATCGGCGGCTTGACGAGCAGCAGGACGAATCCCGCGAGCTTGTCGGCGGGGACAAAAGGCATCCAGCCGATTTTGCGCTGTGGAAAAAAGCGAGTCGCGAACACATCCTGCGCTGGAACAGCCCTTGGGGCGCGGGATTCCCTGGCTGGCATATTGAATGCTCGGCGATGGCTCGCAAGTATCTGGGCGCCAACTTCGATATTCACGGCGGCGGCATCGACAATATCTATCCGCATAATGAAAATGAAATCGCCCAAAGCGAATGCGCCAATGATGCGGCCTTCGCCAATTACTGGATGCTGACGGGCAGCCTGAATGTGCTTGACCCATTGGAAGGCGTGCCGGTCAAGATGAGCAAATCGCTGGGGAACTTCGTCACGATTAAGGAGGCCTTGCGCGCCTATCGTCCGCAGGAATTGCGTTACTTCATCCTGACCTCGCATTACAGCAATCCGGTTGTTTATAGCGAGGATGCGCTGGCTTCCGCCAAATCGGGCTGGGAGCGGCTGATGAATGCGGTGCGCCTGACGCGGCAGCAGATGAACAGCGCGGCGGAAAGTGATGCTGGCAGCGGCTTCCGCGGGCGGCTGGAGCGGGCGAAAGCAGTCTTCCGCGAAGTGATGGACGATGATTTCAATTCGCCGCGGGCGATTGCTGTCTTGCAAGACCTGACCCGCGATGTCAACAGCCTGCTGAACAGCGAGGCCGAGGTCGGTTTGTCCACGCTGAAGGCCATTGACGAGACTTATGTCTGCATGGGCGGCGATGTTTTGGGTCTTGTGCCGGAGCTTGAGGTGGCGGCGAGCGGCGATGGCCAGCGCGAGGCCGGGCTGATTCAAATGTTGATTGAACTGCGGGCGCAGGCGCGCGCCAAGCGAGATTATGCCCGCAGCGACCAAATCCGTGACCAACTGGCGGGGCTGGGGATTGTATTGGAAGACCGCGCTGATGGAACGGTTTGGAAATTGGGGTGAACCGCTTTATGCCGGAATTTTTGTATGGGCACTGGGCAGTCATTGAGGCGATGCGTTCGGGGCGGCGGCGGCTGCATTCGCTGATGATCCATGAACGCGCCGAAAAAAGGGGTTCGGTCGGCGAGGCGATGAGCATGGCGGAAGAACTGCAAGTGCCGATTCAACGGGTGCAGCGGCGCATTCTCGATGACTTAGCGAACAACGGCAATCATCAGGGTTTGGTGATGCGCGTGGGGCCTTATCCCTATTGCGACCTGGATGACATTCTCGATACGGCTGCCGAACGTCAGGAAAAGCCCTTTATCCTCTTGCTGGATTTGCTGAAAGACCCGCAGAATGTCGGCTCTTTGATTCGGGTCAGCGATGCTGTTGGCGTTCATGGCATTGTGATTCAAGAGCGCCGCAGCGTTGCCGTGACGCCGGCTGTGGTCAAGGCCTCTTCGGGGGCTGTCGAGCATATTCATGTGGCGCAGGTGACGAATCTGGTCAATGCGATGAAGGAGCTAAAAGCGAAAGACATCTGGCTGGTGGGTCTCGATGTGGGGCCCAACATTCCGGCGCTCGACAAAACCGACCTCGACATGGCGCTGGGTTTGGTCATGGGCAGCGAGGGCGAGGGTTTGCGCCGTCTGGTGCGGGATACCTGCGATTTGCTGCTGACCCTGCCCATGCGCGGCAAAGTGGGCAGTTTGAATGTGGCGACGGCTGGCGCGGTTGCGCTCTATTCGGCCTGGAGCGCCCGCACCTGGGAGGGCTGGGTTCACGCCCCGTGATGCCGCCCGCCCTGCCGAGTTGGTCACAAGTCGGCTGGATTCGGCTGCTGGCTGGATGGTCTGAAAACTTTACCGCAGAGGACACAGAGAACACAGAGAAAAGCGCTTTTTGTTATAAGCCGGCTTCAGCTATGGAGCGAGGCAGGTTTTGATGCGATTGCCTTGCGGGGATGGCGGGTGATTTGCCTGTATGATGGCTTTGTGTTAATTTTAAGCTATCGGTCAGGGAGGTATGTCGGGAGCAGGGATGCCAACCCTGCGAGAGTATACGCGGATGCGTCTGCGTATGGTTGACGAGCAGCTGATAAAGCGCGGCATTAACGACCGCCGCGTCCTGGAGGCCATGCGGGTCATACCCCGTCATCATTTTGTCGCGGAGGCATTCAAGCGGCGCGCCTATGAAGATGCGCCGCTGCCGATTGGCGAGGGGCAGACCATCTCTCAGCCCTATATGGTCGCCTTTATGTCCGCAAGGCTGCGCCTTAGGCCGCATCATTCGGTGCTGGAAATCGGGACGGGCTCGGGTTATCAGACGGCGATCCTGTGTCATCTGGCGCATTATGTCTACAGTATCGAGCGCTTCAGCCGTTTGGCCGATATGGCGGGCGCGTGCATCAGCGAATTGGGTTACAGCAACCTCGACATCCATGTTGGCGATGGCAGCCAAGGGTTGCCCGACCAAGCATCCTTTGACCGCATCATGGTGACGGCGGCGGTGCCGCGCCTGCCGAGTGTGCTTTGCAGCCAGCTTGAGCATCATGGCGGGCGCATGATATTGCCCATTGGCAGCCAGAACCTGCAAGAGCTCGCCTTAATCACCCGCCACGGTGACAGAATCCGTTCGCAGACACTGCTGAAGTGCAGGTTTGTGCCGCTTGTGGGGCGTTATGCCTTCGGAAGCGGCGCATTGGGTTTCGTTTAGCCGTGCAGGGGCAGCAGGCGATAAATCGCGCCTGTCCCGTCGCCGACGGTTCCAAAATAAATGGCCCCTGAGGGACTGACGGCGACATCAATGCGGCAGCGAACCGCGCCAAGTTCAATCTGGCGGTCAAACTCGACCCGATTGCGCCCGGCCGCCAGGCGCACATGGTGCAAAACGCCATCATTCCAACTACAGAAGAACAGGTCATTGCGCCACTGTGGCAGCGCCGGGTGGTCATAGAAGGCAATGCCGACTGGGGCAATCGTGGGCGTGTAACTGAGCAGGGGCGGCAGATAGCGTCCGAGACCGACCACAAATCGGGTGCCGGCGCATTCGTAATGCTCGCGGTAGCCATAATTAAAGCCAGGGA
Source organism: Anaerolineae bacterium (assembly GCA_034421915.1). Classification (GTDB taxonomy): domain Bacteria; phylum Chloroflexota; class Anaerolineae; order Aggregatilineales; family Phototrophicaceae; genus UBA6055. The sequence goes on along the minus strand of DAOUKA010000075.1, from coordinate 7,496 downwards.
GAATCAAGTTGAGTTCATCATCGCAGTCGTCGCCGTTTTCGGTGGCGAAGAGACGGCCGCTGATGGGGTCGAAGGCATAATCAAAGGGATTGCGCAGACCGTAGGCATAAATGCTGCTGCCCTCAAATGGGTTGTCGTCAGGAATGACCAGCCGCTCATCCTGGATGGCGAAGCGATGAATTTTGCCATGCGGGAGGGTCAGGTCTTGCGGGCGGCTGGCATCCCCGTAATCCCCAATCCCGACATAAAGATAACCCTCATCATCAAATTGCAGCCCGCCGCCGTTATGCAGCAGATGCCCGGTATCAATCGGCAGGGACAGAAACTCGACCGGATTCAAGCCGATGCCATCCTCGAACTGGAAGCGCAGCACCTTGTTGGCGGGATAATCGCGGGATGTCCCCTGGGCGGTATAAAACAGCCAGATATGGCGATTGGTTTCATAATGGGGGTCAAGCGCGATGGACTGCAGGCCGCGTTCTTGCAGGGCGTCGACCGCCAGACTAATCACGGGTTCAATCTGGCGGGTGCCGTCGGCGCGGACATAGCGGACATTGCCGGTTGTCTTTTCGTTGTAGAGCAATTCTCCATCTGGCGTGAAGACCAAGCCAACCGGAAAATTGGCTTTCAGGAAAAGTTCAACCCGATAGCGCATGCCGTCGGGGCTGGTGAAGGTGTCCTGCGCCTGTGCCGTCAAGCCCCAAAGCAGCGCCATCAGCAGCCAGGCAAAGTGATGATGTTTTTTCAGGCTGTCAAAGACCATCGCAAGCTACTTTCTCAATCGCTGACCAGGCCTTGAGGATAGCAATCATCGCAGCGCAAAGACACCGACGATTGCCTGATGTTTGGCGTCAAGCGGGTTGATGGACAGCGAAAGAGAAGAATTAAATATGGCTTGGACAAACCAGGCCAATGCTCGACCGCCCGGTTTGTCTTGTGCCTTTGGATGAAAGCCGACAGTCCAGCCCTTGCTGGCGGTTTGGCTATTGCGAGACAGCCAAAGCCTGTTCCAGGTCGGCGATGATGTCGTCGATATGCTCGATGCCAATGCACAGACGAATCATATCGGGCGTGACGCCAGCCGACTGGAGTTCCTCTTCGGTTAATTGGCGGTGCGTGGTGGAGGCTGGATGTGCCGCCAGGGATTTGGCATCGCCAATGTTGACCAGCCGCTTGAAAATTTTGAGGGCGTCATAGAATCTGATGCCGGCGTCATAGCCGCCCTTGATGCCGAAAGCCATCAATGCCGATGGTCGTCCGTGGGTGTATTTTTGCGCCAGGTCATAATAGGGCGAGCTTTTCAGCCCAGGATAGCTGACCCACTCGACCAGGGGGTGTCCCTCCAGATAATTGGCGACTGCCAGGGCATTGTCGGTATGGCGTTCCATGCGCAGTGACAGGGTTTCCAGCCCTTGCATAATCAGGAAGGCGTTAAAGGGGCTGAGGGCCGAGCCGGTGTTGCGCAGCGCCACCGTGCGGGCGCGGCCGATGTAGGCGGCGGGTCCCAGCGCTTCGGTGTAGACAATGCCATGATAGGAGGCTTCGGGTTCGCTGAACATGGGGAAGCGTTCGGCATGTTCAGCCCAGGGGAAGTTGCCCGAATCCACAATCGCGCCGGCAATCGTGGTGCCATGCCCGCCCATGTATTTGGTCAGCGAATGCACCACAATGTCAACGCCATAATCAAAGGGACGGGTCAAGGCCGGGGTCGGGACTGTATTGTCCACAATCACGGGTATCCCGTGCGAGTGCGACATATCGGAGATGGCTTCCAGATCGGGGATATTGCCAGCGGGATTGCCAATCGATTCACAATAAACGGCAGATGTCTTGTCGTCGATGAGTTTTTCCAGACTGGCGGGGCTGTCATCGGTGGCGAAGCGGACATCAATGCCCAGCTTAGGCAGCATGTGCTTGAACAGGGTATAGGTGCCGCCATAAAGCAAGGGCACGGTTACGATATTATTGCCAGCTTCGGCCAGGTTGATGATCGAGTAGTTGACTGCCGCGCTGCCGGCGCTGACAGCCAAGGCGGCCACGCCGCCTTCCAGTTGGGCGATGCGCTGTTCCAGAACATCGTTGGTCGGGTTCATAATGCGGGTGTAGATATTGCCGGGAACGGCAAGATTGAATAAATCGGCGCCATGCTGGGCATTGTCGAACTCGTAGGCGACCGTCTGGTAAATGGGTACAGCGACGGCCTTGGTGGTTGGCTCGCTGGCATAACCGCCATGAATGGCGATGGTTTCGGGTTTCATGCGTGCTTCTCCTGTGTATGTTTGCCAGCCGTGACTTTACAGCATTTTGGAAGTTGTTAAGAGGTGCAAGTTGCGGGATATTTTCGTGTTGAATGCTCTAAGCGCTGCTGTTGCTCGATGGTGGCGGCGATTTGCAGCGTCAGTATGTAAATTATATTTGTCATTATCGATAATTATTTGTATTATACGGCCAGTCTGTCAAGAATGAAAAGGTGCGAGAGCGATTATGGACAAGCCTTCACATCCTCATCAAGACCTCACCGCGCTCAAGCGGCAGCTGGTTGAGGGGGCAGAGCAGGTAGCTGGCATTGGACTGTTGCCGCTGACGCAAGGCAACCTGAGCCTGCGCGACCCGCTAAGCGGGCTTGTCCTGATTACGCCACATGACTATCCCTATGATGAATTGACGGCTGAAGATGTTGTGGTGGTCGATTTGGATGGTCATGTCATCGAAGGGAAGCGCGAGCCTTCGTCCGAATCCCCGGTTCATCTGGCGGTTTATGAAAAACGTCCCGATGTTCAGGCGATTGTTCATGCCGAGCCGATTTATACCAATGTCTTTGGTGTGCTGCACATGCCCATCGCGCCGGTGCATGTCGGCACGCTCATTGATGTCGGCGGTGAGGTTCCGGTGATGCCTTTTGCATTGAGCGGCTCGCGGCAGTTTGGTTATGATATGCTGGAAGTGATGGGGGACAAAAACGCGGTGGTTTGGGCGAATCATGGTATGCTGGCAGTCGGTGACACATTAAGAAAAGCGATTCACTGCACCGTGATGGTCGAGATCGCGGCACAGATGTATCACCTGGCCTTGCAGCACGGTCAACCGCATCTCATTCCGGCGGCTCTGCATGGAAACCTGATTGGATAAATGGATAAATGAAGGGAGGCTGCCGCACCGATTAAATGGCGATTTGTCTTGAAAGCACCGCAAGCATCAAATTAAATAGGGAGAAAATCATGCAAAGAAAAATTTTACTGGCTCTGTTTTTTGTATTGTTGCTCGCAGTCAGCCTGCCGCTGGCTGCCCAGGATGAAACTGTTGTGACCTTCCGCTCCTGGAGTCCCGTCATTGCGACCACCCAGCAGATGATAGAGGCATTCAATGCTGACAATCCTGATATTCGGATTGAGCCGGACATCACCAACTATACTGAGTATCTGGTTGATTTGCAGACGATGGCGGCTGGCGGGTCATTGCCCGATTTGATTGGGCTGGAACCTGGCGCCTTGACCCAACAGTATCGCAATCACCTGATGCCGCTGCAAGACTGTGCCGCGCAGACTTGGGGCGAAAACTGGCAGGAGCAATTTTATCCGGTCGGCATCGAGCAGGCGCGTCTGGGCAACCCGGAGGGCGATGACAACATCTATGGTTTGCCTGTTCTGGTTCAGACCATCAATATGTGGTACACCGTCCCGATTTTTGAAGAGGCCGGGGTCGAACCGCCTACAACCTACGATGAACTGCTGGAACTGGCGCAGTTATTCAACAGCCAGGGCATTGCGCCGGTGATGATTGGCGCGGGAGACGGCTGGATTCGCCGCGATGTTTATATGCAGCTGATTCATAATATCGCCCCAGGGCTGATTTATGAGGCTGAATTGGGCAAGGCCAGCTTTACGGATGAGCCCTTTGTGGAGGCGATGACCTGGTGGCAACGTCTTTTTGATGACGGCATTTTCCAGATGGGCGCTCTGGGCATGACTCATTATCCGGGCGCGGTTGAGCTCATTCAGGGCGGTCGCGCGGCGATGTTCCCGATGGGCGCCTGGTGGCAGCAGCAGGCTGCCAACCCGAACCCGCCGCCGCTTGACCAGAATTTGGCCGGCTATGCGCCTTTCAAATTCCCGGATGTTACTGGCGAGGGCGCCCCGGAAGATTTGCTGGGCGGCATTGATGTGATGCTGGGTGTAACCCGCGATGCACAGAATCCAGAGGCAGCCTGCCGCGTTATCACCGACTGGATCAGCGGCGCCGGGGCGCAGGCTTTGATTAACACCTATAACGACCTGCCGGCGTATATCGGACTGGTGCCCGAATCCTTCGGCTCGGCTAACCAGCAGGCAGTTTGGGAACTGTTCACGGACGAGTGGCTGCCGAGTGTTACCTACGCCCGCCAGCTGCGCAGCCCGGCTGTGAAACAGGCATTGGAAGATGCGCTGGCTGGGGTGGCGGCCGGCGAGATGACACCAACAGAAGGCATGCAGCTGGTTCAGGATGCCTGGTCGCCGCCGGAATAAGACAGTTATTCCCTTTGAGCCAGTATTCGCATTATGGCGGGAGCTTGCGCCGCTCCCGCCGCATGGACTTCAGCCTTCGGACCGCCTGCCCTTGCTGTGGACAGGCAACAGGAAAAAATAGATGCTGAAAAATTGGCTGGCTGACAATCAGGGTTTGCTGTTTATGGCGCCGGCAATGATCCTGTTTGTCATCTTTGTGCTGTATCCCATCTTTTACATTCTGGCAGCCAGCTTGTATGAATGGGATGGCATCAACGAGGCATTGTTTGTCGGTCTGCGGAATTATGTGGAGCTTTTCACCGATGACCGCGCCTTCAGGCTGGCGATGCGAAACGCTTTCCTGTGGACATTTCTAACCATTTTTCCACAGATGTTCCTGGGCTTCCTGCTCGCTTACATCCTGACTTCTGGCATACCGTTTCAAAATGTCTTTCGCATTATTTTTTTCATGCCGGCGATTATCTCGCCGGTGGTGCTGGGCATCGTGTGGCAGCGCATCTATAACCCTTTCGGCGGGCTGCTGGCGGATATTGGCTTGGAGACAGGCGCGAGATTTCTGGTGCAGCCCTATCTGGCGGACCCCAAAATCGCCATCTACTCGACCATCTTCATCAATGTCTGGCAATGGACTGGATTTTCGATGTTAATGTATGTGGCTGGATTGCAGAGCCTGTCGCAGGAGGTTTTGAGCGCGGCTGAAGTGGATGGCGCCAGCAAAACCCAGCAGATACGTTTTGTGATTTGGCCGATGCTGCGTCATGTTCACCTGACCCTGATTTTATTAGGCGTCATTGGCACACTGCAAACCTTTGGGCTGGTTTTTATGCTGACCAGAGGCGGCCCCAATCATGCCACCGAGATGCTGCCGACCTATATCTTTCAGCAGGCTTTTATGCTTCAGAGCCTGGGCTATGCCTCGGCGCTGGCGGTTGTCCTGCTGGTGATTGCCTTGAGCGCCAGCATTTTTCAGGTGCGGGTATTGGGGTCGCGCTTCACACTGGACAGCTAGAATTGATACACCCCATCCTGTCACGATTTTCGGGAAAGACCTATGTTATCCAAGCCAAGCCGTCCACGCAATCTGATGAAAGCATTGGGTTTCCTGTTTGTCACCATATTGGCGATGATATGGCTGATGCCGATTGTTATGATGCTGGTGGTCTCGTTCATGCCGCCTGACCAGAGGGCGCCGCGGTTTGGGGGCCTGCTCATTAGCGGCGTCAGCTTTGATAATTATGCAACGGTCTTTAACGATGCGCCTTTGGTGCAGCACTTCCTGAACAGCCTTGCCGTGACGATTCCCTCGGTGATTCTGGTTGTCGCTATCAGTTCGCTGGCTGCTTTTGCCTTGGCGCGCTTGAAGTTTTTTGCCCGGGATCTCTGGTTTTATCTGCTCATTATGACCCTGATGCTGCCCATCCCAACCTTGGTGATTCCGATTTTTCAAATCAATAAAGCGCTCGGTCTGAATGATACCTATCTTGGTTTGATACTGCCTTATACGGCCTTGGGCGTGCCTTTTGCGATTATTATCCTGCGCAGTTTTTTCGCTGGATTTCTGAAAGAGATTGAGGAAGCGGCGGTCTTGGATGGCTGCACCCCCTTCGGCATTTACTGGCGCATTATGATGCCGGTGAGTTGGCCTTCCATAGCGGTCGTCATTATCTGGCAGTTTATGATATCCTGGAACGAATTTATTTTGGCGCTGGTTACGATGAATTCCAATCAGGTCAAGCCTTTAACACTGGTGCCTTTGGTCTATAGCGGGCAGTTTATGATGCGTCCCGGGCCTATGTTTGCCATACTGACTCTGATTACCATTCCGGTTATCGCGGTTTATTATTTGATGCAGCGTTTTATGGTCTCGGGTTTGACGGCGGGCGCTGTGCGAGGTTAGGGGATTAAGGATGAGCTTGCTTGGATTGGATGTTGGCACAACTGGCTGCAAGGTGGTTGCATTTGACGAGTCGGGCGCTGTTCTGGCCAAAGCCAGCCGCGAATATCCCCTGTTGAATCCTCAACCGGGCTATTACGAACTGGAGCCGAATCGTGTCTGGGCGGATATATGCGCGTGTCTGCTGGAGGTCAACGCGCAAGTCCGCCATGACCCGGTTTCGGCGCTGGCGGTTTCTTCACAAGGCGAAGCCGTGATGCCCATTGCCGAAGACGGGGAAGTTCTGGCAAACAGCCCTGTCAGTTCGGATCAACGCGCCGCAGCGCAGTCCGCGCGTCTGGTGGAACAATTCGGCTTTGAACGGATTTATGAGCTTACCGGTCAGCCCGCTGGTTCGCTGTTCACCCTGCCCAAGGTGATGTGGTGGAAAGAGCATCATCCCTACCTCTTTCGGCAGGCGTGGAAATTCCTGTGTTACAGTGATTTTGTGACCTGGCGGCTGGGCCTGGAGCCGATTATCGACCACGGCATGGCATCCCGCACGATGGCATTTGACATCCGCTCGCTGGCTTGGTCGGATGAGTTGCTGGCGGCTGGGGAGATGGATGAAAATCTGCTGGCTAAACCCATGCCAAGCGGGTCGGTCATCGGGGAGATTCCCGCTTCAGTTGCCCAAAAACTGGGTTTTGCCCGACAGGTTCAGGTAGTGACAGGCGGACACGACCAACTCTGCGCCGCGCTTGGGGCTGGTGTCATGCAGCCGCGCCGAGCATTGTACTCGATTGGCACGACCGAAGCTCTGGCGGTCATCCTGCATCAGCGCAACGCGGATTTGCAGCAGCTTCATATTCCCTGCTATCCCCATGTTGTCCCGGGTACATTCGTCGCGCTTAGCGGCAGCCAAACAGGCGGCCGACTCCTGCGCTGGTATCGGGACGAACTGGCTGGCGCTGAACGCGCTTCAGCCAAACATCTGAAACAGGACGTCTATGATGTGATTGTCGGACAGGTCGATGATGCGCCCAGCCGACTGCTGCTGCTGCCTTACTTTGCGGGCAGCGGCACATTGTATGATGACCCGACGGCCACTGGCCTGATTA